>CALWQR010000013.1 GCA_944383705.1 uncultured Clostridia bacterium | reverse complement strand
AAAAAGGAGATCCAGAATTACGTCAAGTCGCACACCGCGCCCTACAAATACCCGCGGGTGGTGGTCTTCCGCGACGAGCTGCCCAAAACCATCAGCGGCAAGATTCAGCGCAACCGGCTGTGAGAGGCTCCCGGATGCGTTTGGACGCGATTCACAAAAAAATCACAATTAAATGAAAATAACCGGTTGACAAATTCCCGAAGATGTGATATAATGGGTACCAAATCAGACAAAGACGGTGACGGAGAGGGCGCGGAATCGGCGGACCTGCAGAGAGATGGCGGAGGGTGCAAGCCATCGGTACGGGTTTTGCGCTTGTAGCTCCCGAGTCGGGAAGAAGAAAACGGCCCCTGCCGCGAGTAGAACTTCCCCGTGATTGCTGCGTCAAGGCATAGGAATTGCTGGATTCCAAAGAGGGGCGGCGCTCTGCCGCAATTTGAGTGGTACCGCGGGTGTATGTGACACACTCGTCTCAAAGTCATTATCTTTGAGGCGGGTGTGTTTTTTCGCCTCACGGAGAGGAGAAGAACAGATGGAACAGATCAGCGGACTCAATTTCAAAATTCAGGAGATGGCCGGGCGCATCCGCGAACTGCGCGAGGTGGAGGGCCTGAGCCGGGAGGAGATGGCCCGGCGGGTGGAGGTGCCGCTTGACGAGTACGAGCAGTGCGAATCCGGCCGCAGCGACCTCAACTTTGCCTTCCTGTACCGGTGCGCCATTGCGCTGAACGTCAATGTCACCGACATCATCGAGGGCTACAGCCCCAAGCTTCAGTCCTACACGGTCACGCGCAACGGGGGCGGGCAGGAGATCGGCCGGGCGCACGGCATGACCTATTACAACCTGGCCTACGCCTTTCAGAACCGCATTGCCGAGCCGCTCTACGTGCGCAGCAGCTATGACGAGCGCGCGCAGCGGCGGGACATTGAGCTGACCACCCACAAGGGGCAGGAGCTGGACATTGTGGTGGAGGGCAACCTGCTGGTGCAGGTGGGGGAGCACCGCGAGGTGCTGGGCCCCGGCGACACCATTTATTACGACAGCTCTACGCCGCACGGCATGATTGCCGTCAACGGCCGGGACTGCGTGTTCTATGCCATTGTGCTCAATGCGGCCGGCGAGCCGATCCCCGAACTGGCGGCGGCCCGGCTCATCCGCGAGCCAGCGCCCGCCCGCCGCGATACGCAGGACCGCATCTGGCACAGGTACATCGATGTGACCGAGAACGGGCAGGGCACGCCGACCTCCATCACCTTCAAGAACACCGAGCATTTCAACTTCGCCTTTGATCTGGTGGACGCGCTGGCCGACCGCGAGCCGGATAAGCTGGCCATGCTGCATGTGTCGCGGGACAAAACCGAGCGGCGCTTTACCTTCCGAGACCTGAAAAAGGCGTCCTGCCGCTGCGCAAACTATTTCAAATCGCTGGGCATCAAAAGGGGCGACCGCGTGATGCTGGTGCTCAAGCGGCACTATCAGTTCTGGTTTGCCATGCTGGGGCTGCACAAGCTGGGGGCCATTGCCATTCCGGCCACCAATCAGCTCCAGGAGCACGATTTTGCATACCGTTTTGCGTCTGCGGGGGTTTCGGCCATTCTCTGCACGGCCGACGGCGACACCGCGCACCAGGCCGACCTGGCCGCGGCCGGCTGCCCCGGGCTGAAGCACAAGCTGCTGGTGGGGGGACGCCGCGAGGGCTGGCGGAGCTTTGACGAGGAGTACCTGCTGTACAGCACGCACTATGAGCGGCCGGACGACGCGCCGGGCGGGGACGACACCATGCTGATGTTCTTTACCTCGGGCACCTCGGGCTATCCCAAAATTGCGGTGCACAACTACAAGTACGCGCTGGGGCACTTCCACACCGCCAAATACTGGCACAATGTGGAGCCGGACGGCCTGCACCTGACCATTTCGGACACCGGCTGGGCCAAGGCCATGTGGGGCAAATTCTACGGCCAGTGGCTGTGCGAGGCCGCCACGTTCGTCTACGATTTTGACCGCTTTGACGCGGCCGACATCCTGCCCATGTTCGCCAAATACCACATCACCACCTTCTGCGCGCCGCCCACCATGCTGCGCATGATGGTCAAGCAGGACATTTCCAGATACGATTTTTCCTCGGTGCACCACATGACCACGGCCGGCGAGGCGCTCAACCCCGAGGTCTACCGGCAGTTTGAAAAGGCCACCGGGCTGCAGATTATCGAGGGCTTCGGACAATCCGAGAGCACCATGATCATCGGCAATCTCACCGGCGCGCCCCACAAGCTGGGGTCGATGGGGAAGCCCGCCCCGATTTACCGTGTGACGCTGCTGGACGCCCAGGGGAACCCGGTGCCCGACGGCGAGACCGGGGAGATCTGCGTTGACGTCCGGGACGGCACCCCCTGCGGTCTGTTCACCGGCTATTACAACGACCCGGAGCGCACTCGCGAGGTCTGGCACGACGGGTATTATCACACCGGCGACGAGGCCTGGCGGGATGAGGACGGCTTTTACTGGTACGTCGGCCGTGTGGACGACGTCATCAAGTCCAGCGGCTACCGCATCGGGCCGTTTGAGATTGAAAGCGTGATTATGGAGCTGCCCTATGTGCTGGAATGCGGCGTTTCGGCCGCGCCGGACGAGGTGCGGGGACAGATTGTCAAGGCCAGCATTGTGCTGACGCCGGGCACCGAGCCCAGCGAGGAGCTGAAAAAGGAGATCCAGAATTACGTCAAGTCGCACACCGCGCCCTACAAATACCCGCGGGTGGTGGTCTTCCGCGACGAACTGCCCAAAACCACCAGCGGCAAAATTCAGCGCAACCGGCTGTAAGCGCGGCGCTATGCGCAGAATGCCGCCGGCTGCCATTTCCCGGGAGAGCCGCCTCCCGTGGCCGCCGGGGAGGCGGCGCCGGATTGGTCCGGCTCCCGCCGCCGTCCGGCGCGGACCGGACCGGCATTGCCGTTTCCCGAATCATGTCATTTCGCCGTGAGACTCCGGCCGCATGGCATCTCATAAAAAGGAGAAGGAATCATGAAAATTTCCATCACCAGAACCACCCAACCAAAGGCAAAGCCCGCCGACGAGAGCAAGCTCGGCTTCGGCAAAATCTTCACCGACCACATGTTCCTGATGAACTATTCGGTCGAGCAGGGCTGGCACGACCCCCGCGTGGTGCCCTACGGCCCGATTGCGCTGGACCCCTCGGCCATGGTCTTCCACTATGCCCAGGAGCTGTTTGAGGGCATGAAGGCCTACCGCCGCCCGGACGGCAGCATCCAGCTCTTCCGCCCCGACAAGAACATCGAGCGCATGAACAACACCTGCGACCGCCTGTGCGTCCCGCGCATCGACCCCGCCGACGCGCTCCAGGCCATCGAAACCGTGGTGGCCGTGGACAGCGACTGGGTCCCGCACAGCAAGGGGACCTCGCTCTACATCCGCCCGTTTATCATCGCCACCGACCCGCAGCTGGGCGTGCACCCGTCGCACACCTACCTCTTTGCGGTCATCCTCTCGCCGGTCGGCTCGTACTACGCCGCAGGGCTTGATCCGGTCAAAATCATGGTGGAGCGGGAATATGTCCGCTGCGTCAAGGGGGGAACCGGGCTGGCCAAGGCAGGGGGCAACTACGCGGCCTCGCTCATCGGTCAGAAAAAGGCCGAGGACATGGGCTATGCCCAGGTGCTCTGGCTGGACGGCGTTCACCGCACCTATATCGACGAGGTGGGCGCGATGAATGTGTTCTTTGTGATTGACGGCACCGTTATTACGCCCGACCTTTGCGACGGCAACATCCTGCCCGGCGTCACCCGCGCCTCCTGTGTCGAGCTGCTGAAAAAATGGGGGACGCCGGTGGAGGAGCGCAAGCTCTCGATCGACGAAATCCTCGAGGCGCAGGCCGCAGGCCGGCTGGACGAGGCCTTCGGCACCGGCACCGCCGCGGTCATCTCCCCCATCGGCGAGCTGTACGACCGGGGGCAGACCTATGTCATCAACAACGGGAAAATCGGCAGCATCGCGCAGAAGCTCTATGACACGCTCTATGGCATTCAGAACGGCACCGTGGAGGACTTTATGGGCTGGACGCGCCGGCTGAGCGTGAAGGCATGAGCTCCGCCAAGCGCCTGACGCTGTTCTGCGGCCATTACGGCAGCGGCAAGACCAACATCGCGCTGAATTATGCGCTGCATCTGCGGCAGAGCGGGGAAGCCGTGACGGTGGCCGACCTGGACATTGTCAACCCCTACTTCCGCACCAAGGACAGCCGCGCCGAGCTGGAGCGGGCGGGCGTCGGGCTGATCTGCTCGGACTATGCCGGCGGCAACCTCGACATTCCGGCGCTCCCCCCCGAGCTCTATGCCATCACCGATGACCGTTCCCGCCGCGTGGTGCTGGACATCGGCGGGGACGACCGGGGCGCGCTGGTGCTGGGTCGGCTGACGCCGGCCATCCTTGCCGAGAATTCCTACGAGATGCTGCTGGTCATCAACCGCTACCGTCCCCTGACGCCGGACGCCCCCTCTACCATCGAGGTGATGCGCGAGATCGAGCAGGCCGGCGGCATCCGCTTCACGGGGCTGGTCAACAACTCCAACCTCGGGGAGGAGACCACGCCCGGCACCGTGCTGGCCTCGCTCCCCTATGCGCAGGCGGTTTCGGAGGCCGCCGGCCTGCCGGTGGTGATGACCACCGTCAAAAAGAACCTGTTTGAGACTCTGCAGGGGCAGGTGCCGGGTCTGTTCCCCCTGACGCTGCAGGCCAAAATTGTCTGAGGGACGCCCGTTTCCTGTCCCAAGCCATTCATGGGGCACGGCCCGTCCGGCCGCCCCGATTCTGAAAAAAGGAGTACCGATTATGGCAAAACTGACCTTCCGGACCGACCTGTGCAAGGGCTGCGGTCTGTGTGTGGATGCCTGCCCCAGGCAGGTGCTGCGGCTGGCAGCCGACAAAATCAACAAAAAGGGACATCACCCGGTGGAGGCCGCGGACGAGGCCGCCTGCATCGGCTGCGCGTTCTGCGCCACCATGTGCCCCGACTGCATCATTCAGGTAGAGAGGTGAGAGAAAACAATGTCTGAAAAGGTTTTGATGAAGGGCAACGAGGCCATTGCGGAGGCGGCCATCCTTGCGGGATGCCGGCATTATTTCGGCTATCCGATTACTCCGCAGACCGAAATTGCCGCCTACATGGCCAAGCGGATGCCAAAAATCGGCGGCACCTTCCTGCAGGCCGAGAGTGAAATTGCGGCCATCAACATGGTGTACGGCGTTTCCGCCGCCGGCAAACGGGTGATGACCTCCTCCTCCAGCCCCGGAATTTCGCTCAAGGGCGAGGGGATTTCCTACCTTGCCGGGGCCGACCTGCCGGCGCTGGTGGTCAACGTCCAGCGCGGCGGCCCGGGGCTGGGCGGCATTCAGCCCAGCCAGTCGGATTATTTCCAGGCCACCCGCGGAGGGGGGCACGGCGATTATCACATGATTGTTCTGGCTCCCGCCTCGGTGCAGGAGATGGCCGAGTTTACGGTGCGGGGCTTTGAGCTGGCCGACCAATACCGCATGACCGCCATGATTCTGGCCGACGGCACGATGGGGCAGATGATGGAGCCGGTCAGCCTGGACCTGCACGTGGCACCCATGCCCGAGAAGCCCTGGGCCACCACCGGCACCCGGATGCAGCGGCCGCACAACATTGTCAATTCGCTGTACCTGGTGCCCGAGGTGCTCGAGCGCTCCAACTTTGAGCGCTACGAGCGCTACCGCACGGTGGAGGAAAACGAGACCATGTACGAGTCGTACCGGATGGAGGACGCAGAGATCTGCATCGCAGCCTTCGGCATTGCCGCGCGGGTCTCCAAAAACGCCATCAATGCGGCCCGGGCCGAGGGCATCCGGGTGGGCATGATCCGTCCCCAGACGCTCTGGCCCTTCCCGTCGGCGCCCTTCCGTGCCGCGGCCGACCGCGTCCGGTGCATGATTTCGGTCGAGCTCTCGATGGGGCAGATGATTGAGGACGTGCGCCTGGCCGCCGAGTGCCGGGTTCCGGTGTACCTGTGCAACCGGGTGGGGGGCATGATCCCCGAGCCCGAGCAGATTCTGGCCGCCATCCGCGAGGCCGCCAAGACAGGAGGTAACAAGCAATGATCGTTTTTCAGAAACCCAAGTCGCTGGCCGATGTGCCGCTGCACTATTGCCCGGGCTGCACCCACGGCATTGTGCACCGTCTGGTGGCCGAGGTCATCGACGAGCTGGGCATCGAGGGGCGCACCATCGGCATCGCGCCGGTGGGCTGCTCGGTGATGGCCTACGATTACTTCAACTGCGATATGATTGAGGCCGCGCATGGCCGCGCGCCCGCGGTGGCCACCGGCGTCAAGCGTGCCGACCCCGAACATCATATCGTCTTTACTTATCAGGGCGACGGCGACCTGGCCTCCATCGGCATGGCCGAAACCGTACACGCCGCCGCGCGCAACGAGAACATCACGGTCATTTTCATCAACAATGCCATCTACGGCATGACCGGCGGGCAGATGGCGCCGACCTCGCTGCCCGGGCAGGTCACCCAGACCTCCCCCTACGGCCGGGACGTCAAGCAGTGCGGCTACCCGGTGAAGGTGTGCGAAATGCTCGCCGAGCTGGAGGGGCCGGAATACCTGGAGCGCGTGACCGTGAACAGTGTCAAAAACGTGAAAAACGCAAAAAAGGCCATCAAAAAGGCCTTCCAGAACCAGCTGGACGGCAAGGGCTTTTCCCTGGTGGAGGTGCTTTCCTCCTGCCCGACCAACTGGGGCATGACCCCGCAGAAGGCGCTGCAGTGGATTGACGAGAAGATGATTCCGTATTACCCGCTGGGCGTGTACAAGGACCGTTCCGCCGGCACGGAGGTGAGCAAATGAGTACCACACAGTTTCTGTTCTCGGGCTTTGGCGGACAGGGCATCCTGTTTGCCGGTAAATTTATGGTATACAAGGGCATGATGGAGGGGCGGCAGGTCAGCTGGCTCCCGTCCTACGGCCCCGAGATGCGGGGCGGCACGGCCAGCTGCAGCGTGATTGTGGGGGATGAGCCGGTCGGCTCTCCGATCGTCACCCACCCCGATGTGCTGGTGGCCATGAATCTGCCCTCGTTCGACCGGTACGAGCCGGCCGTGGTGCCGGGCGGCATGGTTTTCCTGGATTCCACGCTTATCGGCCGCGCGCCCGCGCGCAGCGACGTTACGGTGTATGCGGTCCCGGCCACACAGATGGCAAGCGACAACGGCATTCCCACGCTGGCCAACATGATTATCGTGGGCAAAATCCTGCGCGTTCTGGGGCAGGACGGCAAGGCCGATGTCGAGGCCGCGCTGAAAAAGGTCATCTCGGCCAAGCACGCGGACATGCTGGACGCCAACCTGCGGGCCCTGCAGCTGGGCGCAAACGCCTGATTTTTGGCGGAAAAGCCAAAATTCAAGGCATATCCTGCCGGATTTTTATCCGGATGCCGGTCCGAATTTTCAGAATCGGCATTGACAAAACCGCAAAACTGTGCTATAATAACACATATTTCAAAATGCGATGAAGGAATTATTTTTTCCCGGAGCTCCCGTGCAGAGAGCCGGCGGGTGGTGCGAGCCGGTCGGGAGAGGGAAAAAAGTCTCGTTCCGGAGCAGATCCGCCCAACCCCCAACGGGGCAGTAAGCGGGTACGGCCGGCCCCGTTACCATGGCTGAGAGCTTGCTTGAGTTCTGCTGAGTGACCGCCCGCCGGGCGGTAATTGGGGTGGTACCGCGATGAATTCGTCCCTGAATCCGTTGTTCTGACGGCTTCAGGGGCTTTTCTGTATCCCGGCCGCCGGGCAACGGAGGTGGGGCGGCGCGTGCGCCGCGTGTCTGCCGACAGCCGGACCGATCAGGCGTTTGATAACGCCGTTAGGCGAAAGGGAGGTTTGCTTGTATGAAAAAAATTGTCATTTCGGACGCCACGCTCTGTCGGGAGCGGGGAGGCTTCAGCTTCAAGGAGAAAATTGAAATTGCCCGTCAGCTCAGCCGCCTGCAGGTGGACGTCATCGAGCTGCCGGCCATTGCCAGTGCCAAAACCGATGTGCTGCTGGTGCGCACCGTGGCGTCGTTTGCCCGGGAGCCGGTGCTGTCGGTAGGGGTGGGGATGGACCCGGAGAGCCTGGAGCTGGCGGCCGCGGCGCTGAGCACCGCGGCGCATCCCCGGCTGCGGGTGGAGCTGTCGCTCTCGCCCGTGGGAATGGAGTATACCTATCACAAAAAGCCGGACAAAATGCTGGCGCGGATTCCCGAAATTGTGGGGGCGGCCCGCAAAACCGGTATCGAGGTGGAATTCTGCGCGCTGGACGCCACCCGGGCCGAGGAGGCCTTTTTGCAGCGGGCGCTGGCGGCGGCCGTGCAGGCCGGTGCCACGGTGCTCTCGGTCAGCGACGCCGCCGGGCAGATGATGCCCGACGATTTTGCCGGCTTTGCCGGACGGGTGGCCGAGGCGGCCGGGCTGCCGGTGACCGTGCAATGCGGCAATTGCAGCGGCCTTGCCTGTGCGGCCGCCGCGCTGGCGCTGCGCCGCCCCGGAGTGTGCGGCGTGCGCACCTCGGTGGGGGGAACGGGTGTTCCGCTGGGCATCTTTGCCGATATGATGCGCAACTGCGGGGGACACTACCAGCTCTCGGACGGCATCCGGCACACCGAGCTGCACCGCATTGTGCGGCAGATTGAGTGGATTGCCGCGCACTCCGGGCGGGACCGGGCGGCTCTGCCCGACGCCGGCGACATCCCGGCACAGGCCGTCTGCCTGGACGCCAAGGACGGCCGGGAGGATGTGATGGCCGCCGTGCGGGCCCTGGGCTACGATCTCTCGGAAGAGGACAGCGCCCGGGTCTACGAGGAATTCCAGCACGTGGCCGCCAAAAAGCAGGTGGGCGCGCGGGATCTCGAGGCCATTGTGGCCAGCACCGCCCTGCAGGTGCCCCCGACCTACCGGCTCAAAACCTATGTGGTCAACAGCGGCAACGTCATCACGGCCAGCGCGCAGATTACGCTGACCAAGGGGGAGACCGAGCTCTCGGGTGTCTGCATCGGCGAGGGACCGGTGGAGGCGGCCGTGCGGGCGCTGGAGCAGATCATCGGGCGGCACTATGAGCTGGACGATTTTCAGATTCACTCGGTTACCGAGGGCACCGGCGCGGTGGGCTCGGCGCTGGTGCGCCTGCGCTCGGGCGGCAGGCTTTATTCCGGAAACGGGGTTTCCACCGACATCATCGGCGCGGGCATCCGCGCGTATATCAACGCGGTGAATAAGATTGTTTACGAGGAGGATGCGCAATGAAGCTGTCGTTTTCCACCAAGGGGTGGCACCGGAGCAGCTTTGACGAGTTCTGCGGAATGGCGAACGACCTCGGCTTTGAGGGCATCGAGCTGCACAACATTCACAACCGGCTCTTTACCGACCCGGACGGCGCGTTCCACGATTACGCCGCCGCGGCCACCCGCCGCCGGCTCTATGAGCGCGGGCTGTGCCTGCCCTGCATCGACGCGATCTGCGAGCTCCGGGACACGCCCGAGGCCGTAGAGGAAATTACCAAATGCATGGAAATTGCCCGCAACCTGCACATTCCGCACGTGCGTCTGCGCGCCAACGCGCCCGGGACGCCGCAGGAGGCCGAGGCGGCCCTGGGGCAGGCCGAGGCGCTGCTGGCGCGTGTGCTGCCCGCGGCCGAGGAGAGCGGCGTGACGCTGCTGCTGGAGACCGCCGGCCTGTTTGCCCGCACCGCCGTGCTGCGCGATATGCTCGAGCGCTTTGCCTCGGATTCGCTGGCCGCGCTCTGGGATCTCTCCTCCACCAGCCTGTGCGCCGGGGAGACGCCCGAGGAGGTTATCCGCAATCTTGGGGCGTATGTGCGGCATGTTCACTTCAGCGATGCGAAAAAGCTGCCCGACGGCGGCGTGGAGTACTGCCTGGCGGGCGAGGGCGAGCTGCCGCTGGACGACGTGATGCGCGCGCTGCGCTCGGTCAACTATGACGGCTTTCTCTCGCTGGTCTGGAACCCCGCCTGGTGCGAGGAGCTGGACGACATGGAAATCATCTTCGCGCAGTTCGTCGGCTTTATGAAGCAGTACAGCGACACCTCCCGCAAGGAGAAAACCCTGTATTACAACCGGGCCCGCACCGGCAAGTTCGTCTGGAAAAAGGACCTGCTGATTGACGCGACCTTCTCCCAGGTGCTGGACCGCATGGTGGAGGAGTTCCCGGACCAGTACGCCTTCAAGTACACCACGCTGGACTACACCCGCACCTACAGCGAGTTCCGGGACGATGTGGACGCCTTCTGCCGCGCGCTGGTTGCGCTGGGGGTCCGCGCGGGGCACCATGTGGCGGTCTGGGCCTCCAATGTGCCGCAGTGGTTCATCGCCTTCTGGGCGGCCACCAAAATCGGCGCGGTGCTGGTAACGGTCAACACCGCCTACAAGATTCAGGAGGCCGAGTACCTGCTCAAGCAGTCGGACACGCACACCCTGATTCTGACGCAGGGCTCCAAGGATTCGGATTACGGCGCCATTGTCGCCGAGCTCTGCCCCGAGCTGGAGCACACCCGGCCGGGCGAACACCTGCACAGCAAGCGGCTGCCCTTCCTTCGCAATGTCATTACGGTGGGCTTCCGTCAAAAGGGGTGCCTGGAATGGAACGAGGCGCTGGAATACGCCTCTCAGGTGCCGCAGGAGACGGTTGCCCGCATGGCGGCCGCGGTCAGCCCGGACGATGTGGCCAACATGCAGTACACCTCGGGCACCACGGGCTTCCCCAAGGGGGTGATGCTGACGCACTACAACATTGTCAACAACGGCAAGTGCATCGGCGACCGCATGGACCTTTCCACCGCCGACCGCCTGATGATTCAGGTGCCCATGTTCCACTGCTTCGGCATGGTGCTGGCCATGACCGCCGGCATGACGCACGGCACCACGCTGCTGCCGCTGCCCTATTTTTCGGCCAAGCCGGCGCTGGCCTGCATTCACAACGAGCACATCACGGCCTTTCACGGCGTGCCCACCATGTTCATCGCGCTGCTGGGGCATCCGGACTTCCCCAAAACCGACTTTTCGTACATGCGCACCGGCATTATGGCCGGCAGCCCCTGTCCGATCTCGGTGATGCGGGATGTGGTGGATAAGATGCACATGACCGAGATTACCATTGTGTACGGACAGACCGAGGCATCGCCGGGCTGCACCATGAGCTCGACCGACGACCCGATTGAGGTGCGCGTGGGCACTGTGGGGCGCCCGCTGCCCGAGATCGAATGCAAAATCGTCAATCCCGAGACCGGCGAGGAGTGCCCGGACGAGGTGACCGGAGAGTTCCTGGCCCGGGGCTACAATATCATGAAGGGCTATTATAAGATGCCGGGCGCCACCGCCGCCGCCATCGACGCCGACGGCTGGCTGCACACAGGAGACCTGGCCTGCCGCACGCCCGAGGGCAACTTCCGCATCACCGGGCGCCTGAAGGACATGATCATCCGGGGGGGGGAGAACATCTACCCCAAGGAAATCGAGGACTTCATCTACACCCATCCCAAGGTCAGCGACGTGCAGGTCATCGGCGTGCCGGATGAGCAGTACGGCGAGGAGATTATGGCCTGCATCATCCTCAAGAAGGGCGAGCAGATGACCGAGAAGGAGATGAAGGACTATATCAACGCCCATATGGCCCGGCATAAGGTGCCGCGGTATATCGAGTTTGTAGAGTCCTTCCCGATGAACGTGGCGGGCAAGATTCTCAAGTACAAAATGCGGGAAATGGCCATCGAAAAGCTGGGCCTGCAAAAAGCGGACGGGGTGGTGACGGCGTAATGTTCGGAGCTTACGAGGTTATCGACGCGCACTGCCACATCTATCCCGCCAAAATCGCGGCGCGCGCGGCCCTGAGCGTGGGGGAGTTTTACGGCGAGAGCGCCGCCTGCCCGGGCACGGTCGAGGGGCTTTTGCGCGAGGGGAGCGCAGCCGGAATCGACCGGTTTGTGGTGCAGTCGGTCGCCACAACCCCCCACCAGGTGGAGAGCATCAACCGCTTTATCGCGTCCGAGGTGGCGGCAGGGCAGGGGAGGCTCATCGGCTTTGGCACCCTGCACCCCGACAGTGCCGACCAGGCCGGCGACGTGGCCCGCCTGCGTGAGCTGGGGCTGCGCGGGGTCAAGCTGCACCCTGATATTCAGGGCTTCAAAATTGACGATTACCGCTGCCTGCGCATCTATGAGCTGTGCGAGCAGGAGGGGCTGCCGATTCTGATGCACACCGGCGACAGCCGGTACGACAATTCCAACCCCAACCGCCTGCTGCCCATCCTCAAAATTTATACCGGCCTGACGGTCATCGGCGCGCATTTCGGGGGCTGGTCGATCTGGGAGGAGGCAAGCGAGGCGCTCTGCGGCATTCCCAACCTGTATGTGGACTGCTCCTCCAGCCTCTCTTATATCCCGGCCGAAGCCGCCCGCAAAATCATCCGGCGCTACGGCGCCGACCGGGTCTTCTTCGGCACCGATTATCCGCTGCACTCGCCCGTCGATGAGATGCGGCTGTTTGCGGCACTGGAACTGACCGACGAGGAAAACCGCGCCATACTCAGCGGCAACATCCGGCGTCTGCTGGGGCTCTGAGCCCGGCCGGCGCCGGCGCCCCGCGGCCATTGAAACACGATAGGAACAGGAGATCAAACCATGAGCAACATCAGCAAGGATACCATTTGCGTACAGGGGGGCTACAGGCCGGGGAACGGCGAGCCGCGCCAGCTCCCCATTGTGCAGAGCACCACCTTCAAATACGCGACCGGAGAGGCGATGGGGGAGCTGTTTGACCTCAAGGCCTCGGGGTACTTCTATTCCCGCCTGCAAAACCCCACCTGCGACACGGTGGCGGCCAAAATCTGCGAGCTGGAGGGGGGGAGCGCGGCCATGCTCACCTCCTCGGGGCAGGCGGCGTCCTTTTACAGCATTTTCAACATCGCCTCCTGCGGCGATCACATTGTGTCCTCCTCCACGATTTACGGGGGGACCTACAACCTGTTTGCGGTGACGATGAAGCGCATGGGCATCGACTTTACCTTTGTCTCCCCCGACTGCACCGACGAGGAGCTGAACGCGGCCTTTCGCCCCAACACCAAGGCGGTGTTCGGGGAGACCATCGCCAACCCGGCGCTGGTGGTGCTGGACATTGAGCGCTTTGCCAGGGCCGCACATGCCCACGGCGTGCCCCTGATCATCGACAACACCTTCGCCACACCGGTCAACTGCCGCCCGTTTGAGTGGGGGGCCGACATTGTCACGCACTCCACCACCAAGTACATGGACGGTCACGGCGCGGCGGTGGGGGGCTGCATTGTGGATTCGGGCCGCTTTGACTGGGCCGCGCACGCCGAAAAATTCCCGGGTCTGTGCACCCCGGACGAGAGCTACCACGGCGTGACCTATGTCAAGGAGTTCGGGCTTGGCGGCGCCTATATCACCAAGGCCACCGCGCAGCTCATGCGGGATTTCGGCTCGGTGCAGTCCCCGCAGAGCGCCTTCCTGCTCAATCTGGGGCTGGAGAGCCTGCATGTGCGGATGGCGCGGCACTGCGAGAACGGAATGGCCGTCGCGCGCTTCCTGCAGGGGCACGAAAAGGTGACCTGGGTGACCTACCCCGGCCTTGAGGGCGACAAATCCTACGCGCTGGCGCAGAAGTATCTGCCGCACGGCAGCTGCGGCGTGGTGAGCTTTGGCGTGCGGGGCGGGCGCGAGGCCGCCGCCAAGGTCATGGAGGGATTGAAAATTGCGGCGATTGAAACGCATGTGGCCGACGCGCGCTCCTGCTGCCTGCATCCCGCCACCACCACGCACCGCCAGATGAGCGACGAGGAGCTGCTGGCTGCCGGCGTATCGGCCGATCTCATCCGGTTCTCCTGCGGTCTGGAGAGCCGGGACGATCTCATCGCCGATCTCGCGCAGGCCCTGGACCGGGTCTGACCGGGGGAGAGAGCCATGCCGATCCGCATTCCGAACGACCTGCCCGCGGTCAAGGTTCTCACCGACGAGAACATCTTCGTCATGACCGAAACCCGGGCGCTGACGCAGGACATCCGCCCGCTGAAAATCCTGCTGCTCAACCTGATGCCCAAAAAGATCGAGACCGAAACCCAGTTCTCCCGGCTGCTGGGCAACACCCCGCTGCAGGTCGAGCTGGAGCTGATTCACACCAAAAGCCATCAGTCCAAAAACGTGTCGCCCGAGCATCTGCTCTCCTTTTACAAAACCTTTGACGATGTGAAGGAGCGGAATTTTGACGGCATGATCATCACCGGCGCGCCGGTGGAGCAGCTGCCCTTCCAGCAGGTGGAATACTGGCAGGAGCTGTGCGGTATTATGGAGTGGAGCAAAAGCCACGTGCACAGCACCTTTCACATCTGCTGGGGGGCGCAGGCCGGACTGTTTTACCACTTCGGCATTGAAAAAAAGCCCCTGCCGCAAAAGCTGTTCGGGGTGTTCCCGCACGTGGTGGAGTACAAGCGCTCCATTCTGTTCCGCGGGTTTGACGATTGCTTCATGGTGCCGCACTCGCGGCACACGGGGCTGGACGAGGCGGCCGTCCGCCGCACGCCGGGGCTGAAGGTGTTGGCCTCCTCGCCCGAGGCCGGGATCTTTGCCATTTCCACCGGGAACGGCAAGCAGATCTTCATCACCGGGCACCCGGAGTACGATGCCGGCACCCTGCGCAGCGAGTATGAGCGCGATCTGGCCGAGGGCAGGCCGATTGCCCTGCCGCAGCATTATTTCCCGGACGACGACCCCGCCCGCGCGCCGCAGGTGACCTGGCGCTCGCACGCCAATCTGCTGTATTCCAACTGGCTCAATTACTTCGTGTATCAGACCACGCCCTACGATCTCTCGCAGATCAAATGACGCAAAACCGGCCGCAGCCGCCCGCAAAACAGGCGGCGCGGCTGCAAGGAGGAAGCGTATGATTCCCGAACACGGCAGACCTGCCGACGCCGGCGCGCGCACCGAGAGCGAGCGCCGGGTATATGATTTTCTCGACCGGCTCGGCATCGGGTACGACCGGGTGGACCATGAGCCAGCCATGACCATGGAGGCCTGCGCCGAGATTGACCGGGCGCTGGGGGCAGACATGTGCAAAAACCTCTTTCTGTGCAACCGGCAGCAAACCGACTTTTATCTGCTGATGATGCCGGGGGACAAGCCCTTCCGGACCAAGGATCTCTCGGCGCAAATCAGCTCGTCCCGCCTGTCCTTTGCCTCCGGTGCGCACATGGAGCGGCTGCTGGGGCTCTCCCCCGGCTCGGTCAGTGTGCTCGGCCTGCTCCATGACCGGAATCACGAGGTGCAGCTGCTGATCGACCGGGACGTGCTGGCCGGGGAATGGATCGGCTGCCACCCCTGTGTCAACACCTCCAGCCTGCGCCTGCGCACCGCCGACCTGACCGGGCGCATCCTGCCGGCGCTGGGCGTGACGCCGCGCACGGTGCGGCTGTGAGAACCCTGCCTCACACGGGGCGGAAAGGAGATGCGAACCCATGAACCGGAAGACCGCGAAACGGTTTTTGCTGCTGCACATCGCCGCGGTTGCCGCGGCGCTGCTGTTCCCGCTTTATGCGCGGTTTGCCGATTTTCTGTCGTTCGGTCTGCCGAAGTGCCTGCTGCACGATGTTTTTTACGTGTACTGCCCGCTGTGCGGCGGCACGCGGGCAGTCGAGGCGCTGCTGCGCCTGAATCTGACCGACGCGCTCCGCTGCAACGCGCTGGTGGTGGCCGCGCTGCCCTTTGCCCTGGTTTTTTATCTGCGCGCCTGGCGGCGGCTGCTCCGCGGAGAGAGTTCGCTCTGGCGGGCGCCCGCCTGGGTGTGGATTGCGGCGGTATCGGTCATGGTGCTGTTCGGCGTTGCGCGGAATGTGCTGATGATTGGATTCGGCATCGATCCGCTTGGCGATCTCTGGCCGGTCTGGAATGGAAGCCCGCGGGCCTGTGCATACTAACGGCACAGGCTTTTTTGTATGCCCGTGCGGGTATGCCGGGCGGAGGCGCCGCGGAAGAGGGCCGGGGAGGGAAGGGTATGAAGATTCTGTATGTCATCAGCGACCGCAACGTCGGGGGTGCGGGGATTCAGCTGTGCGGGCTGCTGCGCAACCTGGACCGCCGGAGGTTTGACCCGGTTGTTGCGCTGCCCTATGGCAGCGCGCTGCGCGCGCGGCTGCTGGCTCTGCGGGTACCGGTGCACGAGCTGGAGCATCCCTGCTCCCGGGTCTCGGCGGCGTCGGTCCGGGAGCTGCTTGGCGTAGTGCGGGCGGTCTCCCCCGATGTGGTACATGCCAATGCCGCGCTCTGCGCCCGCATTGCGGGCCGGCTGAGCGGCAGACCGGTGGTGCATACCCGGCACTGCTGCTTTCCGGCTGCCCAGGCCGGCAATCCCCTGCTGCGCGGGGCGGAGCGCTGGGCCAACCGGCTGCTTTCCGACCGCGTCATCGCCACCTCCGCCTCGGCGGCCCGGGCGCTTGTGCGGGAGGGGATTCCGCGCTCGGCCATCCGGGTGATTCTCAACGGCGCCGAGCCGGTGCGCCCGGTGCCGGAGGCCGAGCTGGCCGTCTGGCGGCAGCGCCTGAATCTTGGGCCGCAGGATTACTGCGTGGGGCTTTGCGCGCGGCTGGAGCCCTGCAAGGGGCACGAGACCTTTCTGCGCGCGGCCGCCCTTGCGTCCGCGGCCATGCCGGAGCGCCGCTTCCGCTTTCTGATTGTGGGGGACGGGAGCCGGCGGCGGGAACTGGAGGGCATGGTCCGCGCCCTGGGGCTGGAGGAGGCCGTGCGCATGACCGGCTTTGTGCAGGACGTTGCGCCGGTTTACCGGCTGCTGCACATTCATGTCAGCTGCTCGGTCAGCGAAACCTCCTGCCTCGCCGTCTCGGAGGGGATGAGCGCCTCGCTGCCCACCCTGGTCAGCTCGGCCCCCGGCAACCGCGCCATGCTGGGGCAGAGCGGCGCCGGGTTCTGCTTCCCGGTCGGGGACGCCGCCGCGCTTTCCGCCGCCATCTGCCGCATCGCCGCGGACCCCTCGCTTGAGAACGCCCTGCGCCATGCCGCCTACCGCCGCTATTCCGCCCGCTTTACCGCCCGCGCCATGACCCGCCGGGTCGAAGCCCTGTACCGGACGCTGTAGAGGGGAGCCCCGCCGGAGAGACCGGGCCGGCAGGGCCGCCCGAGGACGGTTTGCCCGTGAAAAAGACCCCGGAGGGACCGCTCCCTCCGGGGTCTTTTCTGCGTTCAAAGATGTTTGGCGCGTTCCTCCACCTGCCCGCGGAAGTCCATCAGCGTATGCGTGTAGGTGCCGTCCATAAAGGGGCTGGTGATGATGAAGTCGGCCGTGGCCCGGTTGTTGGCAATGGGGATGTCGTAGACCTGGGCGATGCGCAGCAGGGCCTTGACGTCGGGGTCGTGGGGCTGCGCCGAGAGCGGGTCGGAGAAAAAGATGACCACGTCAATTTTCCCCTCCACAATCCGCGCGCCAACCTGCTGGTCGCCCCCCAGGGGGCCGCTGCAAAAGCCGCGCACCGGCAGCCCGGTCTGGGTGGACACCATTTTGGCAGTGGTACCGGTTCCGCACAGAAAATGGTGCTCGAGAATGCTTTTGTTCCTGCGGCACCATTCAATCAGCTCGTGCTTTTTGTTGTCGTGCGCAATCAGGGCAATGTTCTTCTGGTGCGGCATGGTCAATTCAATCTGCTTGGGTTCGGGCATGGCTATCTCCTTGGTCTCTGTCCGGCGGGCCCGGGCTCCCGGGCGTCGTTGCGGCGAATTCTGCCTCTATTATACCATAAACTTCCGCAAAATGCAATCCTTTTTTGCGTTTCTTCGGGCCGTTTTGCGGGGGAGACACATAAAAACACGCCTGCGGCGGCGGGAATTTTCAAAAGTCTATTGACAGCTTTTTGACAAAATGTTATAATATGAAGTGAAAAGATGGCACCGGCCACCGGAGGGCGCCGGGCGCATGCTCCGGTGGCCATGGGTGCGGCAATTCTGTTTGGGGAGGCATGTAATGGCGGAACGAAAAATGCTTGCAATCGATCTGGGCGCGTCCAGCGGCCGGGGCATTGTGGGCGCGTTTGACGGGGAGAGACTGACCCTGCGAGAAAATCACCGGTTTTCCAATGACCCGGTCAATACCGGGGGGCGGCTGTACTGGGACATCCTGCGGATTTATTATGAGATCCGGCAGTCGATTGCCCGCACCGTGCTGGACGGGGACCGGGTCGCTTCCATTGGCATCGACACCTGGGGCGTGGACTATGCGCTGATTGACCGTGGGGGGCGGATGCTCTCCAACCCGGTGCACTATCGCGACACGCGCACCGAGGGAGTGCCGGAGCGGATGAGCCGTGTGGTCCCGGCCGCCGAGCTGTACGGCGTCACCGGGATTCAGACCCTCAATTTCAACACCGTCTATCAGCTGTACCGCGAGCGGGAGGAGGCGCCCGAGCGGCTGGAGCTGGCCGACCGGATGCTGAACATTCCGGATCTGCTCAACTGGTTCCTCACCGGCGTGCAGGCCAACGAATACACCATTCTTTCCACAGGCGCGCTGCTGGACGCCGCCGCGCGGGATTACGCCTGGGGGCTGCTGGAGCGCCTGGGCATTCCCCGCCGTCTGTTCGGCCCGGTGGTGCAGCCCGGCACCGAGCTGGGCGGGCTGCTGCCGCAGGTGCAGGAGGAGACCGGGAAGACCGACGCCCGGGTGCTGACGGTGGCCTCGCACGATACCGCCAGCGCCGTGTTGGCCGTGCCGGTGCAGGAAAAGGATTTCATTTACATCAGCAGCGGGACCTGGTCGCTGATGGGCACCGAGCTTGCCTCTCCCCTGATCAACGAGGAGAGCCGGATGCTCAACTTTACCAACGAGGGCGGCGTGTGCGGCACCGTCCGCTTCCTCAAAAACATCATGGGGCTGTGGATCATTCAGGAGTCCCGCCGGCAGTGGAAGCGGGAAGGGCAGGACTACAGCTTTGCGCAGCTGGAGGCCTGGGCGCGGGAGAGCGAGCCCTTCCGCAGCCTGATCGACGTGGACGATCCCGCCTTTTCGACGCCGGGCAACATGCCCGAGCGCATCCGGGAGTTCTGCCGCCGCACGGGGCAGCCGGTGCCCGGCACGGTGGGCGAGGTGGTGCGCTGCATTTACGAGAGCCTGGCGCTCAAGTACCGGATGACCGCCGATCATATCCAGGCGCTGATGGGCCGGCAGGCCACCGTGATACACGTGGTGGGCGGCGGCACCAAGGACCGCTTCCTGTGCCAGATGACGGCGGACGCCTGCGGCATTCCGGTCTCGGCTGGGCCGGAGGAGGCCACGGCCATCGGCAACCTGATGATGCAGGCCATTGCCGCGGGCGAGGTTGCGGACCTGCGCCAGGCGCGGCAGGTGGTATCCGCCTCCTTTGAATGCCGCCGCTACGAGCCGGCGGCCGGGCGGGACGCCTGGGAGACGGCCTACGGCCGGCTGTGCGCCATGCAGGCGGGCAGCAGAAACTAACTACTGACGAAAACGGACCCGTCAGCCGCGCCCGGCGCGCGGGAATGGGGAGAAAAAAGGCGGCCGGCGGCCGCCCGAGTAAAAATCTGGAGGAACATATGAAATTCAATCGTTGCGGTGAGCTGGGCGTCATCGGAATGCGCGGCTGCGAGCAGTTCGCCTCGCAGGTGGATTATTACCTGAAGGAGTGGCGCAGACACGGGGGGGAGGAATCCTTCCTGGTGTCGGCCGAGTGCCCGCGCTTTGGCTCGGGCGAGGGCAAGGGCATCATACACGAGTCCATGCGGGGGAAGGACATCTATATCGTGTGCGATGTGTTCAACTACGGCGTAACCTACAAAATGTACGGGATGACGGTTCCCATGGGGCCGGACGAGCACTATGCCGACGTCAAGCGCATCATTGCCGCCATCGGGGGCAAGGCGCGCCGGATCACCGTCATCATGCCCATGCTCTACGAGGGCCGGCAGCACCGCAAAACCAGCCGGGAGTCGCTGGACTGCGCCATGATGCTGCAGGAGCTGGTGAACATGGGGGTTTCCAACATTCTCACCTTCGACGCGCACGACCCGCGCATCTGCAACGCCATTCCGCTGGCCGGCTTTGACAACGTGCAACCCACCTACCAGATGATCAAGGCCCTGGTGCGCGCGGTGCCCGACGTGCAGATTGACAAGGACCACATGGCCATCATCTCGCCCGACGAGGGGGCCATGTCCCGCTGCATGTACTACAGCTCGGTGCTGGAGCTGGACATCGGCATGTTCTACAAGCGGCGCAACTACTCGGTGGTCATCAACGGCCGCAACCCCATCGAGGCGCATGAGTACCTCGGGCAGGACCTGCACGGCAAGGACGTGATTATTGTGGACGACATGATTTCTTCGGGCGATTCGATGATCGACGTCTGCAAGCAGCTGCGGGAAATCGGCGCCAACCGGGTGTTCTGCTTTGCCACCTTCGGGCTGTTTACCGACGGGCTGGAGAAGTTCGACCAGGCCGCACGGGACGGCGTGTTCGACAAGGTCTTTACTACCAACCTGGTCTACCGCCGCCCGGACCTGCTGACCCGCGACTGGTACGTGGAGGTGAACATGTGCAAATATGTCGCCTATCTGATAGATACCCTCAACAACGACGACACCATCAGCGCGCTGCTCAATCCGGTCAAGCGCATCCAGAACCTGATGGATAAGCACCGCAGCGCGCTGGCGGCGCAGATGACCATGGAGTTTGACCGGCACTGAACCGGCGCGCAAATCCGGGAGGCTGATCCGGAGCCTCCCGGCCGATTTTTTATCGGCCGAAAATCCATCAGCGAAAGGCGAAGCAATGAAATTAACAGAAATTCTGGGGCAGAACAGGCTGACCCTCTCCTTTGAGGTCTTCCCCCCGAAAACCGATACCTCCTTTGACAGCGTCCGCTGCGCGACCGAGGAAATTGCCCGGCTGCACCCGGCCTTTATGAGCGTGACCTACGGCGCGGGGGGAGGCACCAGCCGGTATACGCTGGAGATTGCCAAAAACATCTGGCAGCGCCACGGCGTCCCCACGCTGGCGCACCTGACCTGCGTCTCCTCCACGCGCGGGACCGTGCGGCAGAAGATTGCCGACATGCGGGAGGCGGGCATTGAAAACGTCATGGCTCTGCGGGGCGACCTGACCCCGGAGCTGGAGCAGAGCGACCGCTCGGGCTGGACCTACCGCCACGCGGTGGACCTGATCCGGGAGCTGCGGGAGAGCGGCGCGGATTTCTGCATCGGCGGGGCCTGCTACCCGGAGATTCATCCCGAAAGCCGGAATCAGGCCGAGGATATCCGCTACCTGAAGGAAAAGGTGGATGCGGGCTGCTCCTTTCTGACCACGCAGATGTTTTTTGACAACAATCTGCTGTACAACTTCCTGTACAAAATCCGCGAGGCAGGCATTACGGTCCCCGTGATTCCGGGCATCATGCCCATCACCAACGCCTCCTACCTCGACCGGGCCATCCGCCTCTCGGGCTCCTTCATGCCCCAGCGCTTCAAGAGCCTGGTGGACCGCTTCGGCTCCTCGCCCGCGGCCATGAAGCAGGCGGGCATTGCCTACGCCACCGACCAGATCATCGATCTGTTCGCCAACGGCATCACAAACGTCCATGTCTACTCGATGAACAAGCCGGATGTGGCCGCGCAGATTCAGGCGAATCTGTCGGACGTGCTGGGATAAATGCCGGGCGCCGTTTGTGTGCGGAGATACCCGGCGCCGGCCGTCAACCGCCGGGAGATTCTGCGATATGCCGGCGTGCGCGGGGAGGCGCCCGGGATCGAGCCCCTGCTGGACGACTGCCTGCGCGAGGCTGCCCCGCTGCTGGTTTACCGTGTCTGCTTCCGGGAGTTCCCGGTGACGGCGCAGGACGGCGGACTGGACCTGGGCTTTGCCCGGACCGGCTCGGCCGACCTGAAGCGGAATCTGGCGGGCTGCCCGCGGCTGGTGCTGTTTGCCGCCACGGTGGGGCTGGGACCGGACCGCCTGGTTGGCAAATACAGCCGCCTCTCGCCCTCCCGCGCCCTGCTGCTGCAGGCCGTGGGGGCCGAGCGGATTGAGAGCCTGTGCGATGTCTTTGCGCAGGAGCTGGCCGGGGAGGCCGCGGCGCGGGGGCTTTCGCCGCGTCCCCGCTTCAGCCCGGGATACGGGGATTTCCCGCTGTCGGTGCAGAGGGAGATCTTCGGCGCGCTGGACTGTCCCCGCAGCATCGGAGTTTCGCTGAATGAAAGCCTGCTGATGACCCCGTCCAAATCCGTGACGGCGGTCATCGGCCTTGCGCCGGCCGGGCAGGGAAATGCCTGCCCCGCGTCCGGCTGCGGCGGCTGCGGCCGCAAAGACTGTTCGGTCCGGAGGGAAACATGAAGATTACCGAATTGATCAAAGACCGCATCCTGTATCTGGACGGCGGCATGGGGACCCTGCTGCAGCAGCAGGGCCTGGAGCCCGGGGAGCTGCCCGAGCGCTGGAACCTGACCCGCCCGGAGCTGGTTGCAGGCATTCACCGCGCGTATTCCGATGCGGGCTGCCATGTGATATGCACCAACACCTTTGGCGCCAACCGGCTCAAATTTTCGTCCGACGAGCTGGAGGCCGTGATCCGCGCGGCGGTGGAGAATGCCCGCCGGGCGGTCGGACGCGGTTCTGCCGGCCTGCCCCGTTGGGTGGCGCTGGACGTCGGACCGACCGGACGGATGTTGTGCCCTTATGGTGACCTGGACTTTGAAGAAGCCGTTGCGGTGTTTGCCGAGACCGTGCGGCTGGGCGTGAAGTACGGCGTGGACCTGATTTTCATCGAAACCATGAGCGACAGCTACGAGACCAAGGCCGCGCTGCTGGCCGCCAAGGAGAACTGCGACCTGCCGGTATTTGTCTCCAATGCCTATGGCGAGGACGGCAAGCTGATGACCGGCGCCGACCCGGCCGCCATGGTTGCCATGCTGGAGGGGATGGGCGCGGACGCGGTCGGGGTCAACTGCTCGCTGGGGCCCCGGGCGCTGGCTGCGGTGGTTGAGCAATACCTTGCCTGCGCCTCGGTCCCGGTGCTCTTCAAGCCCAATGCGGGGCTGCCCCGGGTGGAGAACGGGCAGACGGTTTATGACCTTGCGCCCGCAGAGTTTGCCGCCGACGTTGCGGAGCTGGTGCGCCGCGGCGTGCGGATGGCCGGTGGCTGCTGCGGCACCACGCCGGACCATCTTGCGGCCATGGTGCGGGCCTGCGAGGGGCTGGAGCCGGTCCCGCTCCGCCCGGAGCCGCGCACCTGTGTCTCGTCCTACACACACGCCGTGGTGTTCGGCGGGGAGCCGGTGCTCATCGGGGAGCGCATCAACCCCACCGGCAAAAAGCGCTTCAAGGAGGCGCTGCGGGCGCAGGATATGGATTATATCCTGAAGGAGGGAATTGCCCAGCAGGAAAAAGGCGTCGGGCTGCTGGACGTGAATGTGGGGCTGCCCGAAATTGACGAGACCGCAATGCTGCGGCGCGCGGTCTGCGAGCTGCAGGCCGTGACCGACCTGCCCCTGCAGATTGACACCGCCGATCCCGCCGCAATGGAGGCCGCCCTGCGCCGCTACAACGGCAAGGCGATGCTCAATTCGGTCAGCGGCAAGCGCGAGAGCATGGAGGCGGTCTTCCCGCTGGCCAAAAAATACGGCGGGGTGATTGTGGCCCTGACGCTGGATGAAAACGGGATCCCGGAGACGGCCGAGGGCAGGCTGGAAATTGCCCGCCGGATTCTCGAGCGGGCTGCCTCCTACGGCATCGGGAAGCAGGATCTGGTCTTTGATCCGCTGGCCATGGCCGTCAGCGCCGATTCGCGCGCGGCGGTCGAAACGCTGCGGGCGGTGGAGCTGATTCGCCGGGAGCTGGGCTGCCACACCTCGTTGGGGGTTTCCAACGTATCGTTCGGTCTGCCGGCACGCGATCTGGTCAACAGCACCTTTTTTGCCATGGCGCTGTCCCGCGGGCTGTCGGCCGCCATCATGAACCCGTATTCGGACGCGATGATGCAGGTGTACCACGCTTACCGTGCCCTGGCCGGGCTGGACGCCAGCTGCGCCGCCTATATCGGCTATGCCGGGGCGCTGCCGGCCGCACAAGCCGCACCGGCGGCACCTGCGGCGCCAGCGGCACAGCCGCCTCTGGCTGCGCCGGATGCGGCGAAGGCCGGCGGAGTGGACAGCGGCACCGGGCTGCGGCGGGCGGTGGAAAAGGGCCTGCGGGAGCAGGCCGAACGACTGACCGCGGAGCTGCTGCGCACACTGCCGCCGATGCAGCTGATTCAGGAGGAAATCATCCCGGCGCTTGACGCCGTTGGGGAGGGCTTTGAGAACAAAACCGTCTATCTGCCCCAGCTCCTGATGAGCGCCGAGGCCGCAAAAGCGGCGTTTGAGGTGGTCCGCGCTCATGCTTCGGCGGGCCGGGAGGGCGACAAGGCCGGGCCCGGGCGCTGCCGGGTGATCCTTGCCACCGTCAAAGGGGACATCCACGACATTGGAAAGAACATTGTCCGGCTGCTGCTGGAGAACTACGGCTTTGATGTGACCGACCTCGGGCGGGACGTTGCGCCCGAGCGGGTGACAGAGGAGACCGTCCGCCTTCACGCGCCGCTGGTCGGGCTGAGCGCGCTGATGACCACCACCGTGCCGGCCATGGAGGAGACCATCCGGCAGCTCCGCGCCCGCGCGCCGTGGTGCCGGATTGTGGTGGGCGGCGCCGTGCTCACACAGGAGTACGCCGACGCCATCGGCGCCGACAAATACGCCAAGGACGCCATGGAAACCGTCCGCTACGCCGAACAGATCGACCGGGCGTAGCCCGGCGGGCTTCCCTCTGGCCGGATGTGCCGCCGCCGAAGCTTATCTTACCAGAGACCTTCCCCGGCGGGGAGGTCTCCAAACAGCCCGGGGCTACGCAATTGTGCGTAACCCCGGGCTGTTTCGGCTGCCGTGCAGTCCGACAGCCGACAAAAGGCATATGCGCTGTGGCCTGTGCCGGGTTCAACCGGTGCCGGCCGCCTTTTTTCTCCATTCCGAGGGAGTGCAGCCCATAACCTTTTTGAAGGCTTTGTTGAAGCTGACGGTGCTGTTATATCCGCATTCGTATGCGATATAGGTCACGGGGAGATCCTGCCCTTTCAGATATTCCGCAGCCCGCATAACCCGTTTGGATTGGATATAGTCATAGGGAGAGCTGCCGATGAAATGCTTGAACCAGATCAGGTAGCTGTTTTTGGACATCTGAGCAATCTTTGCAAGGTCGTCAATCCGCAGTGTGGCATTGAGATTCGCTTGCCTTTGCGGAATTTTGCAGGGCTGCACGGTGCGAAACCGGCTTTACCATTGCGGATAACTTTGCGGTATGGGGCAGTTATACCCTGCCGGGGGATTCCTACCCGGTGGCCGTGACGGATCAGGAAAACCTGGAAATTGTTGTTTATGATCTGGCAAAAGGCGCTTTGACCGGGGACGCGGTCATCAAACGGTTTCCCGCCTTTTCTTCTGTCGGGTACGAGGCGGCCGGTATGCGCTTCCGCATGTGGAATGACAGACAGGTGATGCTGGCTGTGGGCCGCAACCATGCGGAAATGGTGGATTGGAACAGCGGCGAGCTGCTGTGGGAGTATACGGGAGAGCTGATATGGAACGCCCATGCCGTCGAGTTGCTGCCGAACGGCGTCATTGCGGTAGCCGGCTCCACCGGTAACAATCTGACCTTCTTTGACAGCGCCGACCGGGACAATCAGAGCCCGGTCCGCCTGGAGATGACCGATGCGCACGGCGTGGTATGGGATCCGGCGCAGTCGCTTCTGTGGGCGTGCGGCGGGAACCGTCTTCGTGCTTTTTCTGTAGAGCTTACAAACGGGGTCATTGCGGTGCAGGAGCAGACCTCCCGCGCATTTCAGCTGCCGGAAGCCGGCGCACATGATCTGCAGCCGGTATACGGGCGGGCCGGGCTCTACTGGGTCAGCACGGCCAAATCCCTGTTTGTCTTTGACAGCGCAGCCGGCGTGCTCTCGCCGGCCGGGCTGGAGGGAGTGGAGCAGGCAAATATCAAGGGCATCGGCAATTTTGCCGACGGCGTACTGGTGCAGACTGTGGCCAATGCATCGGCCGAATCCTGGAATACCGACCGCATTTTGCTGTATCTGTACAACGAGGAGCTGGACTGGTATATCATGCTCCCGCTGCTCAGTCCCTCTGCATCGCTGTATAAATTGCGTGTGGTCAATTTTGAATATCATTCCAGTGCTGCGTAACCCCGCCCGTGCAGATCTGTTGCGGGCCGGTCCGCTGCGTCTTTCATCGCACAAACAGACCTCCTTGGCAATGGGGTTATCCCGTTGCCAGGGCTTTTTGATTCCGGAAGGCGCTGACGCCGGAGCGTCAGAATTTCCCGGCTTTTGGGACGTCCGAGCCCGGCGTGTGAAGAATCCAGCGGGCTCCGGATCGCATTTCGTTGTTTGCCGGGGGGATTCCGGCTTACGTGCCCCGGTGGTTCGGCCGCATGCCTCCGAATGCAGAAAAGGCCTGTGTCAGACCCCTGTTGAAGGGAATCCGGCACAGGCCCGACCGTCCGGCCCGCCATGCGCTCCGGCATCCCGGAGGGGCCGGCGGGGCGCGGTCTGATACCGTCACGGAGACCGGAATGCTTCAGACCGGATCCGCGGCGACTGACGAAAACAGATGAGGCTCCTTATTTCGTCTTCATGGAGTTCTCGTAGGACTCGATCATCTTCTT
>CALWQR010000012.1 GCA_944383705.1 uncultured Clostridia bacterium | reverse complement strand
GTGCGCAAAATTGACCCCTCCTACTGCGCCGTGGTCACCATCGACCGGGTGTAGTGCGGCAGAAGAATCCCAAAGCTTTCAGGGGCTCTCAAACGAAATTAGCGTTTGAGAGCCCCTTTTTGCTGCCCGGCAAAGCCGGCATGAACCCCTTCCGGCTTTCTGCCGGGCTGGCCTGTACAAACCGTACAGGAAGAAAAGGCGCCGGGGATGGATCTACTCGGAGGGCTCTGCCGGAGGTGAGAGCAGGTCCTTTTTCATCTGTAACAGCATTTCCTCGGTCGGTCTCGCTACCGAATCGTAGTTGGAGCTGATGCGGTTCACCTCCATCAGCACCGTGGAGGAGATGAGCACCCCACATCCGCCGCTGGCCTGATACTCATACAGAAAGTTTTTGGTTGCGCCCTCGGAGACCAGGTCGATGATTTCTCCCATGCGGCTGTCCCTGGAATACTGAATCTTCAGGGAGATTTCAAAAAAGGGCAGCACCACGGTGCGGTAGGACTCGGTGCACAGCGCCTCGATCACCGCGGAGACAAACGCCGTATCCCGGCAGGTATTGGGCACGGCCACCAGGGTAGAGGAATTCTGAATATTGCTCATATAGCTGCTCTGATTCCGGTCCAGCTTGGGCAGCGGCATCATGCCGTACAGATCCTCCATTTCGCGGAGCGTGGCGTTTGACAGCGCGCCCAGCTGCATGACGGTGAACAGGATATTGCCGGCAGCAAAATCGCTGGTTTTGAGGTACTCCTCCTGCCAGTATACGCCATCGGTGCGGAAAATCAGATCGATCATCGCATCGACCGCCTGTGACGCGCGCTCCAGATCATAATCCAGCACAACATATCCCTCATCGTCCCGGCTGTAGCGCTGCACGTCAAACCCGTATTCCAGGTATTTGAGATATTCAAAATTGCCCACGGCCAGGCCGATATAATCCCCGCCGGTCAGGTCCAGGCCGTCCTGATTGAGATCGGTATACACCTCGGCGGCCCGGGTTTTCAGCTCCTCCACCGTCCAGTTGCCGGCAATGGCAAGGTCATACAGCCCGTCGATCCCCTCCTCGGTAAAATGCGCATTGTAATCGGTGGAATTTACCAGCACCATGCCCGCCTTGGTATAGTTGGTCAGGCAGATGTCCCCTACCAGGAAGCGGTAGGTTTTCCCGTCAAAGGAGAGCGCATCCATGGCGTCCTTCCACCACCAGGCCGCGTCCAGGGAGAGATATTCCAGCGCATTCACATCCCTGAAAATACCGGTGTTGCCGGCCTGAATGGCGGAATTCCCCATCGTGTAGATGATCTGATACGCATCAGACCCGTTCATTCCCAGAATGGAGAGCTCGGTGGCATATTCCCCCCAGGTGGCAACATTGGAGCCCCGGCCAGGGGCGCTTCCCCCTGCGGCAGAGAAAAGTGCGTCCCCGCGCGGCCGGTAGCGCCAATCACCAATTCAAAATCCTGTGCCGGATAGGCATATTCAAAATCGGTCACCAGCTTCAGCTCTCCGCCCGCCGCGTCCTGTACGGCCTGGCGGAAGGCCAGCACAATGCTGACCTCCTCGCTGTTCATGGTGTCGCTGCGCACCAGCTGCAGCTCATTCAGCCGCCCCCGGAGCATTCCGCGCAGCACCTCGGTCTGCCCGGCCTCCTGCTGCCCCCCGGTGCTGCCGGCAGATGGTTCGCTTCCCTCCTGCCGGCAGCCCGCCAGCGCCAGCACCAGCAGCGCGGTACAAACCGCACATATCCAGGTTTTCATTCTACCTCTCCTTTCAAATGCCTTGTGCGCGGCAGCCGCACGGCAATTCCGGCCGCACCGCGCGGGTTCCGTGGGCCGCCCCCTCTGCCAAGACGGCAGCGGCAGGGCGCGCCCCCCTTGTCCCGGGGCGCAGCGGTCAGTCGGGGCGGGGCGCATCGCGCTTTCCCGCCGATTCAAATACGATATCTTTGGTGCGTTCGGCCACCATCCGGCACTCCACGGGATTGCGGACCGGCTGCCCGTAGGCCGTGACGCCGACAAACCGGATATTCCGCACCAGCGAATCCTCCGGCTCGTAGCCGCTGAGAATGGACGGCGGGAACGCCCCCGAGACCACCGCCACCCGTTCCACCCGCACGTTTTCGATGCAGCCGCGCCGCTCATCCCGGGAGTAATTGGAACGCAGCACCTTGAAATCGAACAGCTTATCCACCGAATCCTCTATGCGGATGTCCCGGTACACCACATCGTGAACCTTTGCCCGGTCGCCGTTGTGAATGGCGATGCTCGCCCCGGACTGCCAGCCCTCGTGCTCGCAGTGAATTAGGTCGATATCCGAAAAGCAGATATCGGCCATTTCATCGCACCGGGTTTCAAAGCCGATCTCGACGCCGTTGCCCGGCGCCGCATTCCAGAGCACACAGCCGCTCACCGACACCCGGCGGACGTCCCGCAGACCGGCCTCCCCGCGGTAATCGGTCGCCTTGAGGGCGATGCAGTCGTCCGCCGTGCGGAGAAAGCAGTTCCGGATGGTCACATCGCTGGAGCCGACAACATCAATCCCGTCCCCGGTACAATGCCATGTCAGAATGTTGACGCCCTCCACCGTTACGTTCCGGCAGCCGGTAAACACCAGGCTCCAGCCGTAGGAGCCGGTCATCGTGATATCCCGGAAGGTCAGCCCGTCGCAGTCGTACAGATGGGTCATGCGGCGGCCCTTGCGGCTGTATGCCCCATCGATATCCAGAATGCCCCTGCCGCAGACCGTGACGTTCCGCTCGCCCACGGCAACCAGATGCGCGTGCAGCACCGCTCCCTCGGCCAGATACAGGGTTTCTCCGGAGTGCAGCACCAGCTCATCCACATGATGCTCCCCGGGCGCAAAGCACCGGACGCCGGCCGGGTCGGGAAGCGCCGGCGCGGCAGGATACAGAAAGAGAAACACCGGGAGCTCCTGCGAGCCCGGAAATTCCAGACTCCATTTGGAGGGAACCGGGGCCGAAAAGCAAAGCCGGTCCCCCGCAGCCCGCGGCCGCACGCCGCGGGACAGCGGGCGGAGCACCGCCCCACCCAGCGCCCGGGCCAGGGCCGAACCGGCCGGCGCCCTCAGGCAGACCTCTGCCAGAGAGGACAGCGCCTGCCCGGGCAGCGGGGCTGCGGCAGGGGGCGCGGCCTCCCCGCCCTCCTCCGACCAGATTACATAGCGGCAGACCGGCGTCCGGTGCACCGTGCAGGGCCTGCCGTTTACCGTCAGCTGCATGGCCGTTACGTCCTACGCCTAACAATCAGGGCAACGGCTCCGCTCAGCAGCAGAATCACCGCCGCGGCGCCGCCGGCAAGCAGCGAGGCACAGCCCTCCCCCGTTGTCCCGGCGCCGGCGGTCCCCGACGTCCCGGCGCTCTCGTCATTCCCGCTGTCGGCAGGCGCAGCGGTCGGCTCCTCCGGCCGGTCGGTCAGCTCCGGCGTCTGCTGGCTGTCATCGCCCGGGAGGTCGTCGCCCGTATCCGCTCCACCCATGGTCTCCTCGGGCTCCCGGTAGGGGGCGGCATAGACCATGGAGGTATCCCCGTAGGCAACAATCAGGTCGTCCAGCATCATATCGCCCGAGCGGTAACGGAACAGCCGGAACTGATCGATGCGCACGTTTTCGGTGCTGATTGCATCAAATTCGGCCACCTTCTCGCCGTTGAGCAGCAGCTCAAAGCGATCGAAGAGAAACTCCTCCTCGTTGAAACGGAACACAATTTCCACCAGCGAATAAACGCCTGTGGGCAGCTCTCCCACCTCGGCGCCGTCTACCGTCAGCCGGCCGTTCCGGACGCCCACCCGTTTGGTCTCCATTGTGCTGGCAGTGTGAAAGCGCCAATCCACCAGATGGTCGCAGCGGAAGCCGTCGCTCAGCGGCATCAGCTTGAAGGAAAGGATAAAATCCTCCCGTACCTTCGGATAATCCGATACCGTAAAAAACTGCAGGTCAATAAACGCGCTGGATACGGTATCCTCCAGCAGCAGGCCGCCGTCCTTGAGAACAGGATTGAGATTGTCCAGCGCCACAAAGCCGTTTGCCTCGGCAGCCGTGGCGGTGGAGCTGTTGACCTCGGTGAGGTCATCGAAGGTTTCCCGGTACAGATACTCCATTTCGACAAGTTCATCGGGATCGGGCGTGGGGATCGGGCTCACCGGAGAATCGGTCGTTTCGCCGCCGCTTCCGGTTTCTGCGGGCGGCAGCTCACCGGCCTGCGAAAGATCGGTCCCGCAGACCGAAACGGCGCCCCTGACAACGCACAAATCATCGAGGTAGCAGCTCCCCTCCCCGTAGGTCAGAAAGTTGCGGAAGTGCGCGATGGAGGTCAGGGCCGGGTCGGTCAGCGTCCGGCTGCCGATATAGTCGCCCCCGACAAACAGCGAGATGCGGCTGTAGCACCCCCCGGCGTCGGTCCGGAACAGCAGCTCCACCGCCGTGTAGGCGTCGGTCGGCAGCGCCGGGCTTTCGGCAGAGCCGTCATCCCCAGCAATCACCACCCGCCCGTCACTCATGCTGACATAGGCATACGTGGTGGAAGACGTATCGCGGCGGAAGCCGACCAGCTGCTGGTAGCTCAGGCCGGCCGCTGCCGGCTTCAGCCGCATAGACAGCACAAAATCGCCCGTCAGCTGCCCGTGTTCGGTATTCCAGAACTGAAAATCCCAGAACGCCTGCGTCCCGGTTCCGCTCAGCAGCAGCGCGCCGTCCTCCAGCGCGGGGACAAAGCCGGTGTTGACCCAAAGCCCGCCCGCGGCGCGGACGGCGTCCCCGCTGCTGGACTGGTTGACCGTCTCCAGCCCGTCAAAATCCTGCCGGAACCAGAATTCCGGTTCCACAGAAGCAGTGCGAGATTCTGCCGCCGCCGGAACCGACAGCCCACAACAGAGCAGCAGCGCCAGAATCATAGAAAACAGTTGTTTGGTGTTCATGGTACCCTCCCGTTTTTTGAATTGACACCGCGGTTGCGATGCTGCCATTATTTAACCACAGATTCGGGGAAATGTCAAATACAAAACAGCCTGAAAAGTACACTATTCAAACCTTGGCTGATGTTTTTGTGGAATATAAATAAACCTTTTGTCATTTCAGACAAAACATCATGTTTCAAACAAATATGATAAATAAATCAGGAAATATATATTCAATCAGCCAAAAATCAATGGAAAAAGAAAAATCCGGAATGCTGAAAATTCCGGAAAACGCTTATGGCCGCCTTTCACCTGAGCGGAAATGTGACCGTAACCCATGCGGACATTTCCCGCATGTTTGAAGCCATCCACAAGAGTCTGTCTACCGGCTACCGGACCGAGGAGCTGGCGCAGCAGCTCCTGCGCATCTTTTTCTGCATATCGGAAGCGGCCGCGACAAAAGAGGGCGCCCGCCTGTCTCTGGCCGAGCGCATTCATCAATATATCGATAAGAATATCGGACACGGCATCACCTCCGCCAAGGTAGCGGAGCACTTTCAGCTCTCGCCGATTTATGCCGCCAGAGTCTTCAAAGCACACTATCTGCTGACCATTGCGCAGTATATTCAGAACTCCAAGCTCAACCTGGCGGCACAGCTGCTGCGCTCCAGCGATCTTTCTGTCGGCGACATATCCGATTATCTCGGCTACTGCAACGACAATTATTTTTCCCGCCTGTTCAAGTCCTACTACGGGATCTCCCCCAAGCAGTACCAGATGAGGAGCCGGGACGGCCTCCCCTGCAATACTCCCAAAGAGATTCCCTCAGCCGGCAAAAGCGGCTGACCGTGCGCCCAGGCAGGGGCGTGTCCCGGCGGGCAGGGCGCCCCCTGGGAGGCGCCCTGCCGCAGGCTCCGGCGGAGCTCTATTCCACAGCCGGGAAGCGGCTGCCAAGGCGGTTCATCATTGCCTTTTTGTGCTCCGGGAGCGAATGCGCGTAGCGATTGAGCGTGACGGTGGGAGAGCGGTGACCGAGAATTTCGGACAGCGTCCGCACATCCATGCCGCACTCCAGCGCCCGCGTGGCAAAGGTGTGCCGCAGCGAATGAAAGCCCCGGCGCGGCAGGCCAAGGTTCTGCTGCAGCCGGCGGAAGGTGCGCTGGTAGGAGCGGACCGGAACCGCGCGCTCGCCGTTGGAAATAAAGTAGACCGAGCGGCTGGCCTCCCTGGCCTCGCACAGCAGCGGCAGCAGCTGCCCCGGGAGCGGAACCGTGCGCACGGAGGACACGGTCTTGGGGGTGTCGGTGATGCGCGAAAATACGCCGTCCCGGTTTCTGCCATCGTAACAGGAGCGGCTGACATGCAGCTCGCCGCGCGCAAAATCAAAATCCGTCCACTCCAGCGCCAGCAGCTCACCCAAACGCAGCCCCGTGTACAGGCACAGAAGAATGCCGTACAGCCGGGGCTGCTTTTTTTGCAGAATGCATTGCTCCAGCGCCTTTTGCTCTGTGCCGGATAGACACTCGATTTTTCGCTCCCCCGGCCGTGGCCGACGGAGCTGTCCGGCGCCGCAAGGGGCGGTGTACCCCAGCGCCTGCGCGGTTTTCAGCGACCCCTGCACCACCGTAATCACGGCGTTGACCGAGTTGGGCGCCAGACCCCCGCCGGTGCGCAGATTGCCGCTGCGCAGCAGCTCCGAAGCAAACCGCTGCACCGCAAACGGCGTGACCTCCTCCAGCTCCAGCAGCCCCAGCGCCGGGATGATGTGCTGCCGGACAATTTCCTGGTACCGTGTAAACGTCCGCTGCTTTGCACAGGGTTGAATATAGGCTTCCAGCCATTCCGTAAGCCATTCCTGATATTGCATAACATAATCGCTCCTTCTGTTTGATTTGCCGTTGAAGGCCTTGGAGAGACCCGCCTTGGAAGGCTCCCCCGGCGAGATCTTCCCCAGCCGCTGCCCGCCCGGCGGGAGATAGGTGGCGCAGGGGAAAGACCTTGGAGGGGCCGCCTCTTTCGGAGAGGCAGTCCCCTCCAAACCTCCCCTTGCGAGAACTTCCCCAGCTGCTGCCCGCCTGTTGAGTAAATCGCCAATGAAAGCGCCCCGCCGGCGGGCGGCAGCCGGGGAAGTCTTTTTCAGGGAAGGTAAAAAATAAGGGCATATCGCCATGTAATGCGATTTGCCTTACATATCCAGATACCGGACAGCCACCGTAGGTTGCCCGGTTTTTGATGGTATGGGTGTATTTCTATGTAACATATCTGCTGTTGTCCTTGCTTTTACGGGCCACCGACCATTGTCCGCTGTTCACTTCCCACCGCCCGCTGTTCACTGCTCATTGCTCATTGCACATTGCCAATTGCTCATCCGCCCCCAAAAGAAATTCCCCGGCGCAGGCCCCCGGGTATACCGTATTTGCAATACAGTATGCGGAAATCGGGGGCCTTACGCCGGGGAAGGTCTCGCCGGGGGAGGCTTGGAGGGACCGGCCTCTCCTTAAGAGGCGGGTCCCTCCAAGGTCTTCTCCTCCAATATAACATTCACTGCCACGGGACGATGGTATGGGTTCGGATGGAGGCGGGGAGGTCGATCAGACGCTGATTGGAGGAGCCGCGGAAGCGCAGCGAGATATCCTTGAGCGCCTTGACATAGCGGCCGTCCACCAGGACGTCGATCAGGGAGAGCATGTCGTCGGTCACCTCGCAGCGGGGGTAGGAGCCGTCCTTCCAGAGCTCATCGTCCAGCCGGAATCCGGTAAAGCACCAGACGTCCTTCCCAGGGCAGGACTGCCGCACGCGGCGCAGGAAGGGCAGCAGCGCGCGCTGGTTGGCCGGCTCAAACGGCTCGCCGCCCAGCAGGGTCAGGCCGTTGATATAATAGGGCTGAAGCGACCGGATGATCTGGTCCTCCACCTCGCGCGTGAAGGGCTGACCGTAACCGAAATCCCAGGTTTGCGGCTGAAAACACTCCTCGCAATGATTGGTGCAGCCCGAGACGAACAGCGAGGTGCGCACGCCCTCGCCGTTGGCGATGTCGCAGGTTTTGATTTCGCAATAATTCATAAAAGCTCCTTTCTGTCCCGGCGGCGTTCCGGGCACTGCCCGCCCGGAAACAAAACGGCCCGCGGCGGCGCTCCCGGAGGAGCGCATACCGCAGGCCGGTCTGCTCCGGCGTCAGAGGTGCAGCACCCGCTCCCGGATTTCCTGCGTCCTGCCCTGGTTCCAGAACTGCGTGCCGATATAGCCGCAGGTCCGGCGGGCAACGTTCATTTTGGACTGGTCGGTATTGCCGCACTTGGGGCATTTCCAGATCAGCTTGCCGTCCTCTTCCTCAATCATGATTTCGCCGTCCCAGCCGCAAACCTGGCAGTAGTCGGATTTGGTGTTCAGCTCGGCGTACATGATGTTGTCATAGATGAACTTCATCACCTGCAGCACGGCCTCCAGGTTCTGCTGCATGTTGGGGACCTCCACATAGCTGATTGCGCCGCCCGGCGAGAGCGCCTGGAACTGCGCCTCAAAGGCCAGCTTGGAGAACGCGTCAATCTGCTCGGTGACGTGGATATGATAGCTGTTGGTGATATAGCCCTTGTCGTTGATGCCGGGCACAATGCCAAAGCGCTTTTGCAGGCACTTGGCGAACTTGTAGGTGGTGGATTCCAGCGGCGTGCCGTAGAGGCTGAAATCGATGTTGTGCTCGGCCTTCCACTTCTTGCAGGCGTCGTTCATATGCTGCATGACGTCCAGCGCAAACGGCGTGGCGCTGGGGTCGGTGTGGCTCTTGCCGGTCATATACTTGACGCACTCATACAGTCCCGCATAGCCCAGCGAGATGGTGGAGTAGCCGCCGTAGAGCAGCTTGTCAATCGGCTCGCCCTTCTTCAGGCGGGCCAGCGCGCCGTACTGCCAGAGAATCGGCGCCGCGTCCGAAAGCGTACCCTTGAGGCGGTTGTGGCGGCACATCAGCGCGCGGTGGCAGAGCTCCAGGCGCTCGTCAAAAATCTTCCAGAACTTCTCGATATCCCCGCCCGAGGAGAGCGCCACGTCCACCAGGTTGATGGTGACAACGCCCTGGTTGAAGCGGCCGTAGTACTTGGGCTTGCCGTTTTCGTCCACATAGGGCGTCAGGAAGCTGCGGCAGCCCATGCAGGTGTAGCAGTGCCCTTCCCCGTTTTTGTCCTTTTTCAGCTCCAGCATTTTCTTCTCGGAGATATAATCCGGGACCATGCGGCGCGCGGTGCACTTGGCGGCCAGGCGGGTCAGGTAGTAGTAGGGGGAATCCTCGTGGATGTTCTGCTCCTCCAGCACGTAAATCAGCTTGGGGAAGGCCGGGGTGACGTACACGCCCGCCTCGTTCTTCACGCCCTGGTAGCGCTGCAGCAGCATCTCCTCGATGATGATGGCAAGGTCTTTTTTCTCCTGCTCGTTCTCCGCCTCACCCAGGTACATGAACACGGTGACAAAGGGCGCCTGCCCGTTGGTGGTCAGCAGCGTGACCACCTGATACTGGATGGTCTGCACCCCGCGGCGGATCTCCTCGCGCAGGCGGTTCTCCACCATCGCGTTGAATTTTTCCTCCGGGATGGCAACGCTGGCATCCTCCAGCTCCTCGCGCATGGATTTGATGATTTTCTCGCGGCTGACCTGCACAAAGGGCGCCAGATGCGTCAGAGAGATGCTCTGCCCGCCGTACTGGTTGCTGGCGACCTGCGCGATGATCTGCGTGGCGATGTTGCAGGCGGTGGAAAAGCTGTGCGGCCGCTCGATCATGGTGCCCGAGATCACGGTGCCGTTCTGCAGCATATCCTCGAGATTGACCAGATCGCAGTTGTGCATGTGCTGGGCAAAGTAATCGGCGTCGTGGAAATGAATGATGCCCTCGCGGTGGGCCTGCACAATGTCCTCGGGCAGCAGCAGGCGCTCGGTCAGGTCGCGGCTGACCTCGCCGGCCATATAGTCGCGCTGCACGCTGTTGACCGTTGGGTTCTTGTTGGCGTTTTCCTGCTTGGCCTCCTCGTTGCAGCACTCAATCAGGCTCAGGATGCGCTCGTCGGTGGTGTTGGACTGCCGCACCAGATTGCGGGTGTAGCGGTAGGTGATATATTTTTTTGCGACCTCATACGCGCCGTGCGCCATGATCTGGGTTTCCACCAGATCCTGAATCTCCTCCACGCCGGGCGCGCGGTTCATGCGGATGCAGTTCAGCTCCACCGCCTCGGCAATGCGGCGGATCTGCATCGGGGTCATGCGCTGCTCTTCCTCCACGGCCTGGTTGGCCTTGGTGATGGCCGTGATGATTTTGGTAATGTCGAACACCACTTCGGTGCCGTTTCTCTTGATGACCTTCATTTTCTCCTCCTTCTCAGATCTCTATGTTTCACGGAACAGGCCGGGGCGCATACAGGGAAAGACAGCGCCGCAGGCGGCCGCCCGACCCGATACCCAATTGGTGTTCCAAAAAGCTCGAACACCATTATTATACCACATATTGTGGTTTTGTCAAGTGGTAATTACAACATATAGATATTTTTTTGAAAAAGAAGAGAAATTTCCGTGCTCAGAGGGCGTCGGCAAGCTCGTAAATCAGGCGTTCGGTCTTCTCCCAGCCCAGGCAGGGGTCGGTGATGGATCTGCCGGGCACATAGCCCTCGCCAATCTTTTGGCAGCCGTCCTCGAGATAGCTCTCAATCATCAGCCCCTTGACCAGCCGGCGGATGTCGGCCGAATGCCGGCAGCTGTGCATAACCTCCTTGGCAATGCGCACCTGCTCCAGGTACTGCTTGCCGGAATTGGCATGGTTGGTGTCCACCACCACGGCGGGGTTCTCCAGACCCGAGGCGGCGTAGGTCTCGGCCAGGGCCTTGAGGTCCTCATAGTGGTAGTTGGGCAGCGACTGCCCGTGCTTGTTGACATATCCGCGCAGAATGGCGTGGGCATAGGGGTTGCCCTGGCTTTGCACCTCCCAGCCCCGGTAAAGGAAGACGTGCGGGTGCTGCGCGGCGGTAATCGAATTCATCATCACCGAGATGTCCCCGCTGGTGGGATTTTTCATGCCCACCGGGACATCCAGCCCGCTGGCGGTCATGCGGTGCTGCTGATCCTCCACCGAGCGCGCACCCACGGCCACATACACCAGCAGGTCCGAAAGGTAGCGGTGATTTTCGGGGTACAGCATCTCGTCGGCGCAGCCAAATCCGGTCTCGGCCAGCGCGCGCATGTGCAGCTTGCGGATGGAAATGATGCCGCGGAGCAGATCGGGCGGCGAGTTGGGGTCGGGCTGGTGCAGCATTCCCTTGTACCCGTCCCCGGTGGTGCGGGGCTTGTTGGTGTAGATGCGGGGCACGATGACAATTTTATCGGCCACCTTGTCCTGCACCGTGCGGAGCCGGGAAATGTACTCCAGCACCGTGTCCTCCTGGTCGGCCGAGCAGGGGCCGATGACCAGCACCAGCTTGTCCGAGCGGCCGGCAAATACGTTCTCCAGCTCCCGGACGCGCGCCTCGCGCAAGGCGGCCAGCTCGGCCGAGATGGGAAACTGCTTTTTGATTTCCTGCGGAATGGGCAGTTTCCGGAAAAATTGCATGTTCATAATGGGTATCCTCTCTTTTTCGGTTCAGGTATCGGCCCCGGGCTTGTCAAACAGTGCGCGGCGGAAGGACGAGTATCGCATCATCTCGCGCAGTCCCGCCCGGTCTCCCTCGGCCAGCAGGGTGCGGAACTCGGCAAAGGTGCCGCAGAAGGCGTCGATCTGCCGGAGCAGCTCCTCGCGGTTCCACAGGAAGAGCTCGGACCACATCTCGTCGTTGATCCGGGCAATGCGGGTCAGGTCGCGGAAGGAATCTCCGGTATAGGCCTCCAGGTGGGGGGAGGTGTTGCAGTTCATCAGCACCACCGCGATGCAGTGCGTCAGCTGCGAGAGAAAGGCTATCATTTCATCGTGCTTCCGGGGGGAGAGCTCGCTGATGCGGGCAAAGCCCAGCACCTGGCCCAGCTGCCGGCAGAGCGCGATGGCCCCAGGCGTGTTGCGCCCGGTGGGGGTGACAATGTAATTGGCGCCCCGGAAGACGCTGTCGTCGCTGTACTCCACGCCGCTGCTCTCGCGCCCGGCCATGGGATGTGCCGAGATGAACTCGACGTCCGGCCGCAGCATGGCCTGCACCTCGTCCACCAGCCGTCCCTTGACGCCGGTCACGTCGGTGACAAGGGCGCCCGGCTTCAGATGCTGCTGATGGCTTTGCAGCCATTCCAGCACAATATGCGGGTAAAGCGCCAGAATGACCAGGTCGGCCTTCCCCACCACGGCGGGGTCTACCCTTGTGCTCCCCTCGTGGATGATGCCGTGCGCCAGCGCGTAATCAATGTCCTTCTGCTCCTTGGTGATGCAGTACACCCGGTAGCCCTTGGCCGTGAGCGCCTTGGCGTATCCGCCGCCAATCACACCCAGGCCTACAATGAGAATATTGGTATCCTGATTCAGTTGCATCGGTTTCTTCCTTAAAAAACTACAAATTCAAGCGTTTTCCGCCGCGGGAGCCCGGCAGTTCCGAGACGGCCGGGGGGCCGAGGCCGGGCTGCCGGCCGGGCTCAGAGCTCCTCGGTACGCAGGCCGAGCCGCCCCAGGTCGGCAAAAAAGCCGGGATAGCTCTTGCGCACGGCCTCGGCCCCCGCAATCTCCCCGCCGGTCAGGGTCAGGAGCAGCGAGAGCGCCATGACAATGCGGTGGTCGTTGTGCCCGTCCAGAGGCCGGGCGGGCGGGTGCAGCTCCGCCGGCGGAATTTCCACCCGGTCCTCCCCGGCGTACAGCTCCGCGCCAAGGGCGGCAAGCTCCTGCTTCATGGCCGATACGCGGTCGCTCTCCTTCAGGCGCAGCCTGCGGGTGCCCGTGAACACCCCGCCCCGGCAGGCCGCCGCCAGCGCAAAGAGCACCGGGCCGAGATCCGGGCAGTCGCGCAGAGAAATTTCGGCCGGCCCCTCCCGGAGGCGCTCCATTGCCCCGCGGTAGCAGCGGTCGCCCTGCAGGCTGTCCGGGCGCAGGCCGGTCAGCACCACATCACCGCCGAGAAAATTGAAGGCGTCGAGAAACGCGGCGTTGGAGTAGTCCCCCTCCACGGCGACCTCCCGTGCCCGGTAGGCCTGCCCGCCCGGGACCGCCAGGCAGTCATCGGACGTCCAGCCTGCCTCCACGCCGAACTGCCGCAGCGCATCCAGGGTCAGGAGCAGATAGGAGCGGCTCTCGGCCGGGGTGGTCAGGCGGATTTCGCTCCGCCCCGCGGTCAGCGGCAGCGCAAAGAGCAGACCGCTGACAAACTGGCTGCTGACATTGCCGGGCAGCCCGTAAACCCCTGCGGGCAGCCGACCCGCCACGGTGAGCCGTCCGCCTTCCTGCCGGAACAGCAGCCCCCGCTCCCGGCAGAGCTCGGCGTACACCTGCATCGGCCGCTCCATCAGCCGGCCGTAGCCGGTAAAGGTGGCCGGGGCGCCCGAGAGCAGGGCCGGCGGGATGAGGAAGCGCAGCGTGCTGCCGCTCTCGCGGCAGGGCAGCACGTCCCGCGCCCGGGCGGTGCGGAAGTCGGTCCCCCGCACGTGCACGGTATCCCCGCTCTGCCGGCAGCCGGCGCCCAGGGCGCGCAGACAGTCCATCGTCGCCTGCACGTCCTCGCAGTCCGAAACGCCGTGAATCACGCTCTCCCCCCCGCTCATGCCGGCACAGATGAGCAGGCGGTGCGCCATGCTTTTGGAGGGGGGAACGGCTACCGTCCCGCGCGCCGTCCCCGGGGCTATCCGGATGTTCATCTCGGCGCTTCCCCTCCCCCGTCCAGCAGGAAATCGATGGCCTCGAGATACCCCTGCAGCCCGTGCCCGGTGATGGTTTTGACGCACGCGGCGCGGATATAGCTGACCTGCCGGAAGGCCTCGCGCGCCTCCACCCGGGAAATATGCACCTCCACGGTGGGGAGCCTTGTGGCCTTGACCGCGTCCAGCAGCGCCACGCTGGTGTGGGTATAGGCGCCGGGGTTGATGACAATGCCGTCGGCCCGCTCGGCATAGGCCTCCTGAATCCAGTCCACCAGAGTCCCCTCATGGTTGGTCTGCCGGCAGACCGCCTCGACCCCGCGGGCGGCGCAGTGGGCGCGGATCATCTCCAGCAGGTCGGCATAGCTCCGGCTGCCGTACTGCTCGGGCTCCCGCACGCCAAGCAGATTGAGGTTGGGGCCGTTGAGAATATACAGCTTCATATCACTTCCAAATCCTTTCTGATGCGGTCGGCCGCCTCCTCCGGCGTGCCGGGATCGGTGACCCGCACGTCCGCGGACGAGAGATAGCGCTCCCGGCGCTCCTCATAGCGCTGCCGCAGCAGCTCCGGCGTGGCCGAAAGCGGGCGGCTGCCGGTGGGAACCAGCTTCTGCCACGGGCGGTCAAGCAGATAAATCCGGCCGTTCTGCCGCAGCAGGTCCACGTTCTCCTGCCGCAGGACAATCCCGCCGCCGGTGGCAATCACGGCGCCGGTACGCGGGGCCACCCGTTCCCGCAGCACGCGGGTTTCCAGCTCCCGGAAGGCCGCCTCCCCGTCCTGGCGCAGAATGTCGGCCGGTGTGCGGGAGGTCATGGCGGCAATCTCCTCGTCGGTGTCACAGAACGGCCGGCCCAACTGCCCGGCCAGCAGCCGCCCCACCGTGGTTTTGCCGCTGCCCGGCATTCCCGTGAGCACCAGGTTCTCCTTGCGGCGGAGCATGGTTTTCCAGATCTCTGCCACCGTGCCCGCGGGATAGCGGCGGTCCAGAAAGATTTCGGACGCCCGCACGGCCTGCGCCACCAGCATCAGCAGTCCCCCCTCGGCCGGGATTCCCAGCCGCCGCGCCTCGGTTACCAGACGGGTCCGCAGCGGATTGTACACCGCGTCGGCCACGCATTCCAGCGCGGGGAAGGCTCCCGGCTCCACCGGCAGTCCCTCGGGGTGCGGGAACATCCCTGCCGGCGTGGTGTTGATGAGAATCTGAATGCCGGGATGCTCCCGCCGCAGGGCCTCATAGGTCACGGCCCCCTCCCGGCCGCTGCGGCTGACCCGCAGAACCCGGGCCGCCCCCATCGATTCCGCCACCGCAACCGCGGTGCGCGAGGTGCCCCCGGTGCCCAGCACCGCCACGGTTTTGCCCTGCAGGTTGGCGCCAAGCTGCCGGAGCAGCTCCCGCATCCCGTAAAAATCGGTGTTGTAGCCGTAAAGCTTCCCGTCGCGATTGACCACCGTATTCACCGCGCCGATGGCTCTGGCCTGTTCGTCCATCCCGCACAGATACGGAATGACCGCCTGTTTATACGGAATGGTGACATTGATTCCGAGAAAATCCCGCTTCCGCATCCATTCGTCCAGCCCCTCCCGCTGGATCTCGCAAAGCTCGTATGGCTCCGGTGAGAGCAGCGCGTGGATCTCCGCCGAAAAGCTATGCCCAAGTGTTTCCCCGATACAGCCGTACCGCATCCGATCACCTCCGTTGATTGAGATAACGCCGCGCATACGCAGCGTTGAACGGCAATTTCGCCCCACCCAAGGGGCGGCAGCCGTGAACATTTTATGAACTTTCCGGCAAACCGGTTGTGTTTCCCCGGCCGGTCTGCTATAATGACCGACAGATACGGTTAGCCGATGGTATAAAGGTCGTGAGGCTCTGCCTCACACTCCGGTTAAGGAACTTTTTTGAAAAAAAGTTCCTTAACAATCCTCAAAAAACTTTGAAACAGGGATGGCTCTGGCACCGGATAGCATGCGGCCGAGCCAGTCTTTTGCAATCGGCCAATACAGATACGATAGAAAAGGAGACTGCCTGATGAAACACATTCTGGTCACCGGCGCGGGCGGCTTTGTCGGCTCCCGCATTCTGCAGCAGCTTTCGGGGCGATTTGCCGTCACAAGCCTTCCGAGCGGCTTTATTCGGCAGGCAACCGAAAATGAGCTGCTCACCCGGATCGAACAGGAGCACCCCGACGTCATTCTACACACCGCTGCGGCCTCGGACGTGGGGTATTGCGAGCATCACCCTGAGGAATCCCACCGCGCCAACGTGCTGCTGCCGCTCTGGGTTGCCGAAGCCGCACGCCGGACAGGTGCAAAGCTGCTGGCCTTCAGCTCGGATCAGGTGTACACCGGCATGGCAGGCGAGCAGCCGTTTGACGAAACCGCCCGGCTCTCCCCTGCCAACGTGTACGGGCGGCACAAGCTGGAGGGAGAGGAGCGCGTGCTCGGGCTGCTGCCCGAGGCGGTTCTGCTCCGCGCGACATGGATGTATGATCTGCCGGGCTATGGGCTGCCCATCCGAGGAAATCTGCCCCTGAATCTGATCGCTGCGGCGCTCCGCCGCGAATCCGTGCGGTTTTCCCCGACCGACCGCCGCGGCGTCACCTACGTGCGTCAGGTTGTGGAGCTGCTGATCCCGGCCATGGAGCTGCCGGGCGGCGTGTACAACTTCGGCAGCGAGAACACCCGAGACATGCTTCGCACCGCCTGCGACTTCCGGGACGCGCTCGGCCTGACGCTGGAAATTACCGCGGATCGTTCGCTTCCCCCGCGCAACCTCGCGATGGATTGCGGCAAGCTGCGCCGGTACGGCATCCGCTTTGACGACACGCAGGCCGGCATCCGGCGGTGCATGAAGGACTACGGACTGGCGCCGCGCTGATCAAAGCGTTCCGGACGGCAAAATTCCGGTCATTCCACGTCCGGGAAGTCGGTTCCGTAGCGAAGCGCCATGAGGTCGCACAGCACCAGCGCGGTCACGCTGTCCACCACCACCCGCGCGCGGTGAACAATGGCGGGGTCATGCCTGCCCTGCGCCGAAAGCGTCCGGCTCTGCATGGTTGCCGGGTCAACGCTCTCCTGCTCCTTGGAGATGGAGGGGGTGGGCTTGACGGCACACCGGAACAGCAGCGGCATCCCGTTGGTAATTCCGCCGTTGATCCCCCCGTTGTGGTTGGTGCGCATGGCGATTTTGCCGTCCCGCACGAACAGCCCGTCGTTGGCTCTGCTGCCGGTCATGGCGGCAAATCCGAAGCCTTCTCCAAACTCCACGCCCTTGACGGCCGGAATGCCGAACAAAGCGTGTGCGAGCAGGCTCTCCACCGTGTCGAACCACGGCTCCCCGATTCCCGCCGGAAGCCCGGTGACGGCGGTCTCCAGGATTCCGCCCACGCTGTCCCCCTCCCGTGCCGCCGCGCGGATGCGCTCCTGCATCCGCAGGGCGGCGTTTTCGTCCAGCACCGGGAAGATCTGGTCGTTGAGCTGCTCCAGATCGGCCTCCAGATCGCCGAAGGCGCGATCCGGAATACCGGCCAGCGCCGAGATATGCGTGCCGATCAGGATGCCGCCCCGCCGGAGCGACGAAATCGCAATGGCGCCGGCAGCCACCAGCGCCGCGGTCAGGCGGCCCGAAAAGTGCCCTCCGCCGCGAAAGTCCTGAAAGCCGTGATACTTGCATTCCGCCGTGAAATCGGCGTGCCCCGGACGGAGCATGCCGCGCGGGTAGTCCTTGCTGTGCGTGTTGGTGTTGGGGATGAGGATGCAGAGAGGTGTGCCGGTGGTTTTGCCCTCAAACACACCGCTGACAATGCGGAACTCATCCGCCTCCGCGCGCGGCGTGGAAATGGCCCCGACCGGCCGGCGCAGCGTCAACTGATGCCGGATGAAATCCTCGTCCACCGGAATGCCGGGAGCAAGCCCGTCCAGCACCGCGCCGATCTCCGGGCCGTGGCTCTCTCCGAACAGTGTGACAGACACGCTTTGACCGAATGTGTTTTTCATGATCTCCTATGCTCCTGTTTGATGATTGGATTGCATTGCCTCCAGCGCCGGGCGCACCTGACGCCGGAATTCGTCCAGTCCGAGCGTGCGCAGCTCAAACCGCCCGACCTCCGGGACGTATACGACCGACACGCTGCTGCCTTCGCACTTCTTGTCATGCGAAACATAGTCCAGCACCGCGTCCGGCTCGACCGGAAGCGCAACCGGCAGCCCCAGCCGGCGCAGCACCGGCTCCAGGCGGGCCCGAACCGCGGGAGCGCACATCGGCAGCATTCCAAGCGCCACGCACTCCCCGTGGTACAGCCCGTGCAGAGCCTCGGCCGACTCGATTCCGTGCCCGAGCGTATGCCCGAAGTTGAGCACCCGGCGCAGGCCGGTCTCCCGCTCGTCCTGCTCCACCACCGATTGCTTGATGCGCAGCGAGGAGACGATGACCTCCTCCAGCCGCTCCCGCTCCTCCCCGCGCTCAAACAGCCCGAACAGGCCGGCGTCCGAGGTCAGCGACATCTTCACCGCCTCGGCCATGCCGTTGGCAAGCTGACGGGGCGGAAGGGTGGCGAGCGTATCCGGGTCGATCAGCACCCGGCGGGGCTGATGAAAGGCCCCCACGCAGTTCTTCACCCCGTCGAGATTGACGGCCACCTTGCCCCCGATCGAGGAATCCACCTGCGAGAGCAGCGTGGTGGGGATGTTGTAAAAATCAATGCCCCGCATGTATGCGGCGGCCGCAAAGCCGGCCAGATCCCCGACCACGCCGCCCCCCACGGCGGCCACGCAGTCGGCGCGGGTAAAGCCCTCCTTCAGCATCCGGGAACAGAGCCGCTCCAGCATGGCAAAGCTCTTGCTTCCCTCCCCCTGCGGCACGGTTTCCACCACCGCATGCGCGCACTGTGCGGCCAGGGTTCGCGCATAGTCCGGCGGAACACCCTCGTCGGTCACCACCAGGACGCGCCGGTTCAGCTTCAGCAGCTCCCCGGCGCGGCGCAGGCTGCCCCGCTCCACCAAAATGTCGTAGCTGTGGGGGCCAAGCTTCATATGCAGCTCCATTCGCTCACCTCCGGGTATAGCAGCCGACCAGCCGCAGCCGATCGCAGAACACCGAGAGCGCGCGCAGCATATCCTCGCCCTGCCGGGTGTGAATGTCGCCCTCGGCCTCCAGATAAAAGTAGTACTGCCAGAGCAGCTCCTTCATCGGACGGCTGCGCAGGGTCTGCATGTTGAAGCCGTAATGCCCCACCACGTCGATCGCACGGGCCAGCGCCCCGGCCTCGTTGCGCACCGTGAACACCAGGATGAAGTGCGCCCCCATCTCCCCCTCTCCGGTCCGGTGCCGGTTTTCGGAGCGGGAAAAGACCGCAAAGCGGGTGGTGTTGCTGCGGCTGGCGTTGAGATTGCGCGCCAGCACCGAGAGTCCGAACACCCCGGCCGCCTCCTCGCTGGCAATGGCCGCCACGGTGGGGTCGCCGCACTCGGCCACATATTTGGCAGCCAGCGCGGTGTTGGCATACTCCCGGGTCTCCCAGCCGTGCGCGCGGATCTGGTCGGCGCACTGCCCGAGCGCCTGCGGGTGGCTGATGACCGTGCGGATTCCCTCTGCCGTGCTGCCCGGCACGCCCAGCAGGTCGTGCGAGACCGCCAGGTCGTACATCTGGTTGACGTACAGGCTGCCCGAGAACATCAGGTCGGTCACCTGCCCGACCTCCCCGTTGTAGCTGTTCTCCACCGGGAGCACCGCGACGTCGCACTGCCCCTCTTCCACTGCGCGGTAGGCGTCGGGAAAGCTGCCGAATCCCACGCGCTGTGCCGACGGGAACAGCTTGCCCGCCGCGATGTGCGCAAAGGCCCCCTCGGCGCCGCTGTAGGCCACCCGCATCCCCTCCAGCAGGCGGGTCTGGTAGGCGCGGGAGAGCGCCATGTTCTCCCGCAGGAAGCCGACATAGTATTCCCGGAACACCGGGTCCTCCACCAGCTCGGAGTTCCGGCGCACCACCTCGGCCTCCCGTGCCTCGTCCAACACCGGCAGTCCGTTCTGCCGCTTGTATTCGGCTACCATCGTGGCAGCCTCCATGCGGCGGACAAAGAGCTTTGCCATCTCCCGGTCCACCTCGTTGATTGTCAGTCTGGCCTGTTCCAGTAAATCCATCTGCCGCACCAGTCCTTCAGTCGTTTCCGCGCAGCCCGTACAGCGCCGCCAGACGGCGGAAGGCCGGGAGCGAGCGCTCGATCTGTTCTGTGGAAACGCAATACGAGATGCGCACAAAGCCCGGGCAGCCGAAATCATCGCTGGGCACCAGCAAAAGCTCCAGCTCCCGCGCCCGCTCGGAAAACGCCACCGCGTCGGGCTCGGGCGAGGCGACGAACAGGTAAAACGCGCCGTCCGGCGGCGTCACACGGAAGCCCATGCCGGTGAGTGCCTCCAGCAGCAGTGCGCGGTTGGTGCGGTAGACCGACAGATCCGAGGTCAGGCCGAGGCAGGCCGGAATCATCTTCTGGAACAGCGCGGGGGCACAGACAAAGCCCAGCGCCCGCCCGGCGCCGCAGATGGCCTCGTACAGCACGTCGGCCTCCTCCGCCCGCGGGCTGACCAGCACATAGCCGATGCGCTCGCCGGGCAGCGAGAGCGATTTGCTGAAGGAGTAGCAGACCAGCGTGTTGTCGTAGTACCGCGTCAGATACGGCACGGTCACGTCTCCGTACACCAGCTCGCGGTAGGGCTCGTCCGAAATGAGGTAAATCGGCAGGCCGTACTGCTCCTGCTTGCGCTCGAGCAACGCGGACAGGCGCCGGATGCTCTCCTCGGTGAGCACCGCGCCGGTGGGGTTGTTGGGAGAGTTGACAATCACCGCGCGCACCGTGGGGGAGATGGCCTGCTCCAGCGCGGCAAAATCCGGCTGAAAGCTCCCGGGATCGCAGAGCACCGGCAGCGCACGGGCGCCCGTACGCTCGACAAACACCCGGTATTCCGGGAAATAGGGCGCCAGCAGCACCACGTCGTCGCCGGGATTGAGGATGGCCGTGAGCGAGATGGTCAAGGACGCCGCCGCGCCGACCGTCAAGTACATGTATTTCGCATCCACTCCCGCCCCGTAGGTGCGGTTGAGATAATCGGCAATCGCCCGGCGCACACCAGGGTCGCCCGCCGCCGTGGTATAGCCGTGCAGCTCCACCGCCGGCGTTTCGTTGAGCAGCCGGACCAGCTCGGCACGCACCGCCTCCGGCGCCGGCACACTCGGGTTGCCCAGACTGAAATCGAACACGTTCTCCGCGCCGATTTCCTGCTTCCTTCGGGTTCCGTATTCAAACAGCTCGCGAATGACCGAACGCCGCGCGCCCAGCTCCCGCATCATCGGGTTCATATCCCACACCTCCGTAATCAGAAAATCTCATCCTACATTATACACCAAAAGCGCGGAAAGGTCAAGAAGAAATCCGCCCTTCCGCGCAAAAAACTTGTACAAACTTCGCCGTCCCGCGCGCGGCGCTTTTCAATGCTTTGCCCCGGGACGGCGGACGGCCCGCAAAAAAGCCCCGGAGCGGCCGCCTCGCGCAGAGGCGGGCCGCTCCGGGAGCTGCGGGGGCTCCTCAGGCCCAGGACATGGTGGTCGGCTTGGCCTCGGTGATGATGATGTCGTTGAGGAAGCTGACGGCCTTGCGCAGCCCCTCGTCAATGGTCATCACGCTGTCCTCGTGCTCAATCGAGAGCACACGGTCATACCCGCACAGGCGCAGGTTGGAGACCAGGTCGCGCCAGTAGGTCTCGCCGTTGCCGTAGCCCACGGTGCGGAAGACCCAGGAGCGGTGAATCTCGTCGCTGTAATGCTTGGTATCCAGCACGCCGTTTTTGGCGGTGTTGTAGGGGTCCACCTTGGTATCCTTGGCGTGCACGTGATAGATGGCGCCGGCCAGCTCGCGGATGGCGGCAACCGGGTCCATTCCCTGCCAGATCAGGTGGGAGGGGTCAAAGTTGGCGCCAATGGCCGGACCGACCGCCGCGCGCAGCTTCAGCAGGGTTTCGGGATTGTAGACGCAAAAGCCGGGGTGCATCTCAAACGCGATGTGCGGCACGTTGTGCGCCACGGCAAAGGCTGCGGTCTCCTTCCAGTAGGGAATCAGCTTCTGGTTCCACTGCCAGTCCAGGATGGAAAGGAAATCGTCCGGCCAGGGGCATGTAACCCAGTTGGGGTATTTTGCGTTTTCCTGGTCGCCGGGGCAGCCCGAAAAGCCGATGACGGTATCCACGCCCATCTTTTCGGCCAGCAGCACCGCGTTGCGGAAGTCCTCGTCCCACTGCCGCGCCTTTTCGCGGTCGGGGTGCAGGGGGTTGCCGTGCGCGGCCAGCGCGCAGACAGTGACATCGTACTTTTTCAGGGTGTCCAGAAAGGTCCTGTATTTTTTGTCGTCGGCCAGCAGCTCTGCGGGGTTGCAGTGCGCCTTGCCGGGATAGCCGCCGGCGCCCAGCTCCACGGTGTGGACACCAAGGCCGGTGAGAATCCGCAGGGTTTCCTCCAGACTTTTGTTGCCGTACAGGTTTGCAAGAACGCTCAGTTTCATGTTTGGGTTCCTCATCTTTCGTTTTTGGCATCGGAAACATAATTCCGTTATATCATATCATACCATGTTTCCGGCAAAATTGCAAGACCTGCGGCACGATTTTCCGCCTGCAAATCTGCACAAAATTTTTCCTGTTTTTTTGTGCAATGCACTTGTAAAAACGCGCGGGATGTGATACAATATAAGCAGAGAACCAATTCACCGCCGCAGGCGGGGACAAAGCAGGGGAAGGCCGCCCCGCAGGGGCGGAATGTTATGGCATGTACACGGATCTGTTCGGAAACACGCGCTGCCGCGTGAATTTACATACCCACACCACGCTCTCGGACGGCGCCCGGTCGCCGGCGGAGGTCGCCCGGCTCTACCATGACGCCGGCTATGACGCGCTGGCGCTGACCGACCACTGGACCTACGGTGAGGCGGGAGAATTTGAGGGGATGACCATCCTGTCGGGCGCGGAGTACAACGTCAAGGTCTGCAGCACGCGGCAGGGCCTGTTCCACATTGTGGGCGTGGGCATGACGCAGGACCCCGAGCTCCCGTTCCAGTCCACCGTGCAGGAAATCATCGACGGGCTGCGCCGGGTCGGCGGGCTGGTGATTCTGGCGCACCCGGCCTGGTCGCTCAACACTCCGGCGCAGATTCTGCCCCTGAAGTATGTGGACGCAACCGAAATCTACAACACGGTCTCGGGGGTGCACATGTCCCGCCGGCCCGACTCCGGCCTGATTGTGGATATGCTGGGGGCACAGGGGAGGCTGTATCCCCTGATTGCCGATGACGACGCGCATTTTTACGACAACGACTGCTGCCGCTCCTGGATTATGGTGCAGACCGACGACAACCGGCGGGAGGCGCTGCTGCACGCCGTCCGCACCGGCCGGTTTTACGCCACGCAGGGGCCGGAGGTGCACCTGTGGCGGGAGGGAGACGAGATGGTGGTGCGCTGCTCGCCCTGCGAGGAAATCGGCTTCCTGTCGGACTGGGTCATCAGCCGCCGGATGTTCACCGGCCATGGACTGACCGAAGCCCGCTACCGGATTGACCCCAACGAGCACTATGTGCGCGCCGAGGTGACCGACTGCGAGGGGCGGCGCGCCTGGACCAACTGCGTGGCCCTGTAGGCCGGAATTACAGAAAGGAAGCGGCCGCCCGGCAGGGATGCCCGGGAGCCGGCCGCAGAAGAAAATGAAAATCGGATTTGTTTCACTCGGATGTCCCAAAAACCAGCTGGATACCGAGGTGATGCTGCACGAGGTGGTGCAGGCAGGCTATGAAATTACGCCAGAGGACATCGAGGCGGATGTGATCATTGTGAACACCTGCGCGTTTATCGAGAGCGCCAAACGGGAGGCCATTGACAACATTCTGGACGTGGCGTGGCTGAAACGGCACCGGCATCTGAAGGCCATCATCGTCACCGGATGCCTCTCGGAGCGATACGGCGAGGAGATCTTCCGCGAGCTGCCCGAGGTGGACGCGGTGCTGGGCGTGGGGAGCATTCACCGCATTGTGGAGGCCATCGAGGCGGTTACCGCCAAGGCGCCAAGGGGAAAGACACGCCCGAAATTTTACGCGCATGACGACAAAAACACGGTCCGGCTGGGCGGCGACCGGGTGCTGACCACGCCCGAGTACACCGCCTACCTCAAAATTGCCGAGGGCTGCGACAACCGGTGCAGCTACTGCGCCATTCCCTCCATCCGCGGGCGCTTCCGCAGCCGGCCGATGGAGGAGCTGGTTGCCGAGGCCCGGCAGCTGGAGGCGCTGGGCGTGCGCGAGCTGAACATTGTGGCCCAGGACGTCACGCGCTACGGGCTGGACCTGTACGGCCGCTATTCGCTGGCCGCGCTGCTGCGCCGCCTGAGCGAGGAGACCGCCATCCCGTGGTTCCGCCTGCTGTATTGCTATCCCGACAAAATCACCGACGAGCTGGTGGCCGAGCTGCGCGACAATCCCCGCGTGCTCAAATACATCGATCTGCCGCTGCAGCACATCAGCGACCGGATGCTGCGCGCCATGAACCGCCACGGGGACAGCGCCGTCATCCGCGACACGCTGGCACGGCTCCGCAGGGAGGTGCCGGGCATTGTCATCCGCACCACCTTTATTGTCGGCTTCCCCGGGGAGACCGAGGAGGATTTTGAGGAGCTGTGCGCCTTTGTCAAGGAGCAGAAATTTGACCATGCCGGCGCGTTTGCCTACTCGCGCGAGGAGGACACCCCGGCCTATGACCTGCCCGGCCAGATTGACGAGCAGCTCAAGCAGGACCGGCTGGATCTTCTGATGCGGGAGCAGGCCGACATCAACGAATCGCTCAACCGCGAAAAGGTGGGGCGCGTGGTGACGGTGCTGTGCGAGGGCTACGACCCGGTGGCCGAAATTTATTACGGGCGGAGCGACGCCGACGCGCCCGAGATCGACGGAAAGGTCTATTTCCGCAGTGACGAGCCGGCGGAGCCCGGCAGCTTTGTGCGGGTCAAGGTCCGCCGGGTGATGGATTACGACCTGCACGGCGTGCGGGTCACGCGGGAAAATCAGGAGGAGGAATGAACATGAAACTCAATCTGCCCAATCAGCTCACGGTTCTGCGGTTGCTGATGGTTCCGGTATTTGTGATTGTGATGATGGTCTCGGACGCGCTCTGGGCCGACATTGTGGGGCTGGTACTCTTTATTGCCGCCTCCCTGACCGACATGCTGGACGGAAAGATTGCGCGCAAGCGCAACCTCATCACCGATTTCGGCAAATTTCTTGACCCGCTGGCCGACAAATTTATGGTCATCGGCGCGCTGCTGGTAATTCTTTACAAATCGCTCAACCGGGCCGAGCCGAACCGCCTGTTCTGCATCGTATTTTTCTGGGCGGTGCTGATTGTCATTTTCCGGGAGCTGGCCGTCACCTCCATGCGGCTGGTGGTGTCGGGCTCGAGCGGCATTGTCATCGCCGCCAACATGCTGGGCAAAATCAAGACCTGCACCCAGATTGCCTGCGTCATTCTCTGCATTCTCGAGCCGCTGCTGGCCTACAACCTGGAGGGGCTGGATTTCTTTGCCGACTATCTGCCGCTCTCGACGGTGAGCACGGTGGCAATGGCCTTTTTCACGCTCTGGTCGGGCATCAGCTATATCCGATCCTACTGGAAATACCTTGACCCCGGGAAATGATTCCCGGCCGACGCAGTGCCCCCTGCCGGAAAAATTTCCGGCAGGGGGCACATGTATCCCGGGCTGTCAGGCAGGCGCCAAGGGGCGCGGCGTCGGGCGGGACAGCGGTCAGCGCCCGGCAACGGCCGCCGCAAAATCCGTGAGGTCGGGCTCGCCGTACAGCGCCTCGTAGTCGGCGCCAAGATAGCAGCCGAAGGTGGAGATGGTCTCAAAGCCCATCGCACGGTACTGCCGGACCTCCCGCCGGACGACCTCCCCCTGCGGGGTAAACCGCCGCGGCGGCTTTTTCCAGTCCGAGAACAGGGAGTTGTCGTACCAGTATTCCAGCACCTTGGCGCCCGAGCTCCCGAAGCAGGCAAGCAGCTCGGGAATCCGCTCGGCCTCCTGCCGGATCAGCCCGGCCCGGCCGGGGTCGTTTGCGCTGACGTACTTTTCAAACGGGGCGTATTCGAGAAAGACGCCCGGGGCGGGCCGCACCCGGCGGGGCGGCTCCACGCAGCCGAAATAGGCGAGATAGGCCAGCTGCGCATCGGGAATCCCCTTCCGGATTTCGCTGAGCATGGCGTTGACGGCCAGGAGCTGCTGCTCGGAGGGGGAATACTGCCGGCAGGCCGGGCAGTGGCAGGCGGCGTCCCGGTCGTCGTCCATCCAGAAGTAAAAGCGGCTGCCGCTGCGGTACAGCTGCCGCGCCAGCCCGGCCGCGCGCGTGGCCAGGCGCTGCAGGGCGTCCGGGCAGCTGACGCACAGGTTGCGGTCGGGCGTCCGCTCGCCGGCGGCGTTCATGCGGAAATATTCCGGGTGTGCGTCAAACAGCCCGCGCTCCAGCAGCCAGCCGGCCGCGTGGAGCTCGTACTCAATCTCCAGCCCCTTCGCGGCGGCGGTATCCAGCAGCGCACGGAAGGCAGGGGCCCGCAGGCCGTCCAGCAGGCGGTCCAGGGATTCTGCGGCGCGGCTGCCCCCCTCGGGGTGGATGCCAAGCGCGGAGATGCCGCAGGAGGACAGACGGTCAATCCATTTCGGGGAGAGCTCCCCGGGGTGAATCAGAACAGAGCTGCGCATGTGGGTTCCCTTCTTTTCTTTCGTTTTTTTTGAAAAACCGGAGCCGGAGGACACCGGTCCCACCCGTTGGTCCGGCATTCCCGGAGCCTGTGGGTATTATACCATCTGCCGCGGGAATTGTCAATGTGTTTTGCAAAGATTCGCTGCCCTGCCGGGGGCCCGTCGTACCGGAAACCGATTCCACCCTTGACAAACCGCCCCCTCTCGGGTATAATATAAGAAAAGGCCCCGGCGGTGCCAGCCGGCGGGGGGACGGAAGGAGCGTGAGCAGAATGGCGGGCGGCATTACAAGAGAATCCCCGGTCACGGTGCTGCCGGGCGTGGGCAAGGCGCGCGCGGCCTGCTACGGGCGGCTGGGGATACAGACGCTGGGGGATTTGCTGGCGCACTATCCCCGCGCGTATGAGAACCGGGGGGATATCCGCCTGCTGACCGAGGCACGGAGCGACGGCAAAAGCGCCGTGGTGCTCACGGTTGCCTCCGAGCCCCGGTGCGTGCGCCTGCGCAGCCACAAGAGCTTTCTCAAGTTCCGCGCGTTTGACGACAGCGCCTCCTGCGAAATTGTCTATTTCAATCAGGATTACCTCCGGGACAGCTTCCCGGTGGGGTCTGTCTTCCGCTTCTGGGGCAAGGTGGAGCCGAAGGGCAGAAACGGATTCTCCATGTCCTCTCCGGTTGCCGAGCCCTGGGCGCCCGGTGTGCCGCTGCGCAATCTGTGCGCGGTCTGGCGACTGACCGACGGGCTGACCCGCAAGCAGCTCGAGCGCGACGTCTCCGCCGCGCTCCGGCTGCTGGCAGGCGACGCCGAGGACCCCCTGCCCGCCGGGCTGCGGAAGGCGCGCGGGCTCTGCACACTCTCCTTTGCCGAGCGAAACATTCATGAGCCCGAGTCGGCCGAGCTGCTGCTGGCGGCCCGGCGGCGGCTGGTGTACCAGGAATTTTTTGATTTTTCGCTCGGCATGTCGGTCACGCGCAGCCGGAGCCGCACGCACGGCGCGCCGGTCTGCCCGAACGGCGACGTCCGCCGCC
>CALWQR010000011.1 GCA_944383705.1 uncultured Clostridia bacterium | reverse complement strand
TTTCAGATATGCTCGTTCTTTTTTTATTTTCTTCGCCTATCTGTGGGGGAACCCCAACTTTTATTATAGAGCCTAAATTATGAACAGTGGGCAGAGGCCTGTAGCCAGTGAAAAACAAAGGCAATAGCTGATATGTTAAATAGAAATACACCTATAATCAAAAACCGGGCAACCAACGATGGCTGTCCGGCTTTCTGATATGCAGGGCAAATCGCTTTGTATGGCGATATGACCTGATTTTTACCTCCCCTGAAAAAGGGCTTCCCCGGCTGCCGCCCGCCGGCGTGGTGCTGTCATTCGCGTTTATACCAAACAGGCGGGTGGCGGCTGGGGAAGTTCTCGCAAGGGGAGGTTTGGAGGGGACTGCCTCTCCGAAAGAGGCGGCCCCTCCAAGGTCTTTCCCCTGCGGCATCTATCTCCCACCGGGGGGCGGGCGGCGGCCGGGGAAGGTCTCGCAGGGGGAGGCTTGGAGGGGTGTGCCTCTCCTTAAGAGGCCAACCCCTCCAAGGTCTTCTACGATAGTTTTTCTCCCACCCAAAGGCTCATTTGTTGATGATGGTCACGCCGGTGGGGGTGATGCCGGTCTGGGAGTAGACGATTTCGTTGATCTGAGCGAGCTGAGCCGGCTGGAGGGTATCGGCGCTGACCACAATGCTGATGGTATCTCCGTTGAGCACTGCCACGCACTGTTCAAAGCCCTTGGCGGTAATCAGGGATTCGATATCGGCTTCCTTCTGGATTTCCTCGGCAATGGCGGAGATGCCCGCCAGTGCCTCTGCCTTGTCTTCCTCGCTGGCGTCTACGTTATCCACCACGGATTGCAGCACCTCCAGCGCCTCGTCTCTGGCGCGCTGGCGGCTGACCTGCGTGGCCGAGAAGTAGGTACCGCTGTCGGCGGGGGCGTTGATGTCGCCGCCGGTCTGCACATTGCCGCTGGGCTGGTCATAGCCGTCGTAGCCGTCTTTCTCCTCGTTGCCGGCAAACAGCATCCAGTTGAGCCAGACGGCGGCGCCGATGAGCAGGACCGAGCAGGCGATGATGGCATTGCGCTTGCCGATTTTGGTCAGCAGGGTCCGGAATTTTCCGGGCGACCTGGGTTCGGCGGGTTCGCCGGGGCATTCGGTCAGGGCGGTCTTTTTGAATTTCATGATGGAATCCTCCTGTGTTCTGTTGGTTGCTATACTATATGAGGCGGGCGCACAGAATATGCCGGCGCGCCCCGGGGTGTGCTAACTTTTTGCCTCTGCAATGTAAACGCGGTTGCTGGGCAGCCCGAAGGCCGCGCAAATCAGGGAGGTCAGCTCCTGCCGCACGTCGGAATTGCCGCCCCCGTGGCACACCACCCCGATGCCGGCGATTTCGGGGGCCAGCCGCGAGATATAGAGCGCCGAGGCGTTGGAGCCGCTCCCCACAATGACGTATTCCTCATTGCCGTCCACCAGCTCGGTGGCATAGATATCCTCAAAATTCCCGGAGAGCGTCACCGCCACCGTGACGCCGCTCACGCCCGAAACCGACTCGCACAGCGTCCGCACACGGTTTTCCAGATAGCTCTGGTACTGCGCCAGCTCCTCCTGGGGGGAGGGCTGCTCGGGCTGGGCGGCCTCTTCGTCGTCGCCGGAGAGGAACTCCCCGTTCCCCAGCAGCAACAGCAGAATGCCCAGCGCCGCGCCGGCCAGAATCAGAATCAGCCGCAGCCGTCCGGCCCTGCCGGCCCCGCTTTCTTCGCTTGCGGATTTGTTGAACATGGCAATCCTTCCTTTCTGATCTCTTCGGATTCCTTACTCAATGGCCGTGACGCATTCACAGCCCAGCAGCCCGGTTACAAACTCCTCCATCTCGACCGGGTTCTTCCAGATGGCGGAGCCCGAGAGCACCAGCGTGACCCGCTCCGGGCGCAGCTCCTCATCCTGCTGCCAGCGCACGGTGCAGCGGATTTCTCCCGCGGGGATGGAAAAGCGCTGCTCCAGCATTTGCGTCAGGGACTGCGCAAAGTAGCTGCGCGAGGCGCTCTCCATGGCGGCCTCCAGCTGCGCGGCGTAGTCGCCGCCGCCGCTCTCTCCCGCGTCCGCGGCCTCCTCCAGCTCCTCGAACCAGGAGGAAACCGAGCCGATGGCCTTGGGCAGGGGCGCGACCAGGACGCAGATCAGAAACAGCGAGGAGACCAGGCGGATGTGCCGGGACGCGCCCTCCGGGGCCAGAATGCCAACCAGCGCCGCCGCGAGCGCGCCGCCCAGCAGCGAGAGCAGATATGTCTGCATGGGATTTGCCTCCGTCCGTTGTAAACGCCTCAGCCGATGGCCGAGGTGCAGTGCGCCAGCACCGTCATGGCAAGCAGCAGCACCGAGGAGCAGATGCTGACCGCCGCGATGAGATATCCGGTCAGGGACGCGGTTTCGTCCAGCAGCCGGCGCTCCCCGTCGCAGCCCAGCATGTCGGCCACCGAGGCGCCGATCTGCCAGACCAGGCGGTAGAGCAGCAGCTCCACCAGGGTGGGGAAGAGCGAGAGCAGAATCAGCAGCACCCCGCAGATGCCCACCGTTCCCCGCAGATATCCCACCCCGGCGCTGACCGTGCGTATCAGCTCGGATACCGAGCCCCCCACCACCGGTATGAGGTTGCCGGCCGCAAATTTGGCGCTGCGCATGGCCAGGGTGTCGGCCTTTGCGGCCAGCGTGGTCTGGGCGGCCAGCATGGCAAGCAGCAGCATCATCAGAAAGGTAAGCACGGTGGTGTACTGCTTTTTGAAGGTGGCCAGCAGCGTGCCCAGGCGCACGCCGGTCTCGGGAATCCCGATCAGGGCAAAGGCCAGGCAAAGGCCGCAGAAGGGGACAACGCTGCGCCCCACAAACTGCTCCAGCAGGGTCATGTACACGGTCAGCCCGCCGGCCGAGGCCGCGGCGGTGGTGACGTTGCCCCCCATTGCGTACAGCACGCCCATCAGGGGCACCGCGGCCGCCGTGAGCCGGTTGAGCACGGTCAGGTATCCGGTCACCGAGCGGATGCAGGCAAAGGCCTGTGTCACCAGCGCGCCGAATACGGCCAGCGTGGCGCCAAAGGAGAAGGCCCGCCCGACCGACTCGCTCCGGAAGGAGGCGCGCAGCGCCCCGAATACCGCGGAGAGCAGCAGCAGTCCGATCACCGCGGCCAACATGCGCAGGCAGTCGTCCAGCCGCAGTCCCACCGTGGCCAGCAGACTGCGCAACAGGTAGGAAAAGCCGCTCATTTCGCTGACGGCCTCGTTGACCTCTCCGCTGTCCTCCGAGAACAGACCGGGCGGCAACAGCTCGGCAATCTCGTCCGGCAGGCTGCCGAGCAGATCTCCGAATTCCTCCGGCATCCGCTCTCCGACGGCTTCGCTGCCGGTTTCCTCTTCGGCGACGTCTGCTCCGGCGGCCGGCAGGGTCAGCGACCAGGCCAGGCACCAGATCAGCAGGCAGAGCGGCAACAGGCGGAGCCGGGCGCGCGCCCGGCGGCCGGGCGGCGCGGGCTCCGTCAGCCGGCCATGTTCAGCAGCTCGCGGGCGGTGGAGAGAATTTCGTTGATCAGGGGCAGGCTGAGCAGCAGAATTTCCAGCTTTCCCGCCAGCTCCACCCCGCCGGCCGCCCCGGCCTCGCCGCTCTCCCGGCACAGCGCGGCGCAGCACTGGGTCAGCACGGCAATGCCCAGCGCCTTGAACAGGAACTCGGCGTAGCCCGGGATGCCCGAGAGCGCGGTCAGCTCCCGGAGGTAGTCCACCACCGGGGCGGCCAGCGCCAGCGCCACGGCCGCCAGCAGCAGGGCCAGACACAGCCGCACCAGGGGCAGAAAATCCGAATTCCATTTGCGGATGACCGTGATGACGGTGACACCCGCCACCGCCAGCAGGCAGATGCGTAGGCTGTCCATTGGGTTTCATCCTTTCCCGTCCTTTACATTCCGAATACCGAGCGCACCATGTCAAACAGCTCCCGGATCTGGCTGACCAGCAGCATCAGCGCAACGATGATGCCGGCAATCGTCACGTACATGGCCTGTTCGTCCCGGCCGGTTTTGCTGAGAATCTGGGAGGCGATGGCCACCAGAATCCCGATGCCGGCGATTTTGATGATCAGTGAAATATCCATACCTTTTGCTTCTCCGTTCCCGGTTTCCGCCGGCAGTCCCGCGGCTTTGGCCCTGTGCCGCAGGTCCGCCGGCCGCTGCCGGATGTTTGAATGCGGCCGTTACCACAGCAGAATGGCAATGCCCAGCGCGGCGCACAGGCAGACCGCCACGCACACCCGCACCCGGGCGGGCAGCTCCTCCTTCTGCTGTTCGCGGACGGCGCGCAGCGCCGTCAGATAGTAATCGCAGCGCCGGACCTGCTCCTCGCGGTAGCTGCCGCCAATCTCACGCACAAAGCCGGTCAGCAGGCGCGCGGCCTCGCCGCACAGGCAGCCCCGGGAGGCGTGCAGCAACGCGTCCAGCCCCACGGTCTCCCGGCTCCCCCCGCAGGCGCGCAGCAGCTCCCGGTCGGCCCCGGCCAGAATTTCTCCCAGTGGCGTCAGGTAGCAGTCAATCTGGGTGCGGATGTAAAAAATCAGGTCGATCCAGCCCTCCAGCACCGCCAGCCGGGCGCGCTCGTAGCGGACCGCTCCCAGGGCGCCCGCGGCGCCGGAGGACAGCACCAGCAGGCAGCCCAGCAGCTTAAGGGCCGTCATGGCCGGCCTCCTCATGGCGGCAGACCGCAAAGCAGAAGGAGCCCTGCCCGTCCCGCGTGATGCCGACGTACGCGCCGAAGACCGCAGCCCGGTGCAGCGGCCGCATAAAGGGGCGGCGCAGCAGCTCGGCAACGCTGGCCGCATGGATCGAGGCCAGGATGGGCACGCCGCAGTTGGCCGCGTACAGGATGGCCTGCGCGTCGGACATCCCGCCGATCTCATCGCAGACCACCAGCTGCGCCCCCATGCTGCGCACGGCAATTTCAATGCCGACCCCGCGGGGGTAGCCCGCCAGCACGTCCAGCGTCAGGTTCTCGCCCTCCAGCGCAGGGCCCAACTCCTCGCGGGTATCCACCACCACCGTGCGCAGGGCTTCCCCGCCCGAGGCGGCCTCCCTGGCCGCGGCCCGCAGCAGCGTGGTTTTGCCCACGCCGGGCGGGGCGTAAACCAGAACGCCGCGCAGCCCGCACGCCTGGCGCAGCAGGCGCAGCACCGGCTCTGCCGTGGCGGACGTGCGGTGGGGAATGCGTACAATCAGCCCGCTGACGCCGCTGACCCCGATGATCTGCCCCCGCTCGGTGGCCGCGCTGCCGCACACCCCCACTCGGATGCCGCCCTCCATGGTCAGATATCCCTGGCTGATGCTCTGGCTGTAGGCGTAAAGCGAGCCCTCGCACATGCGGTGGAGAATGCCGTTCATCTCGTCCTCCCGCAGGCAGACGTCGGTGAAATAATTGCGCCCGCCGCAGGTGACGGTGGCAAGCCGGCCGCGGTGCAGGCGCAGCTCCTCGGCCCGGGGCGCGCCGCAGCGGCGCACGGCGTCGGTCAGGTGGCGGGGCAGCACCTCATACAATTTGTCCGGCAGCCCGGCCGGCTGCCGCACCACCCGCACGCTCTGCATGGCAGCTCCTCCTTGCGTTTGCCGGGCGCGTCGGCGCACCCGTTTGCTGCAGTATATGCCGGGGCGCGCGGCAATAGAACCATTTTGCGCCCGGCGCCATATGCTGTAACCGAATCCAGGCGCTCCGGCGGTCCCGAACCGCCCGGGGCGACAAACAAGCGAAGGGAGTGGAACGATGGATGGGTTGAACAGTCCCGTGACCGTGCGCCGCACCGGGGAGGACGCCTGGTTTGCGGCCTCCAACAGCGCGCAGGGGTTTTACAGCTGGTACGGCGAGAGCTTTGACCGGGAGGAGATTACCCGGCTGTATGCCGTCAAGGGCGGGCCGGGCACCGGCAAGAGCCGGCTGATGCGCGAGGTGGCTGAGCGGGGCGTCCGGGCGGGCTGGCAGGCCGGAATGGTCTACTGCTCCTCCGACCCGGATTCGCTGGACGGTGTGATTCTGACCCGGGAGGGGGAGGGGATTGCCGTGCTGGACGCCACCGCGCCGCATGTTTACGAGCCCACGCGGCCGGGGTACCGGGAGGAGCTCCTCAACCTGGGGGCCTTCTGGGACGCCTCCGTGCTGCGGGGGGCCCGCGGCGAGCTGGAGCGGCTCAACCGGCAAAAGCAGGAGGCCTACCGCCGGGTTTACCGCTGTCTGGCCGGGTATGGGGCGATGGAGCAGAGCCGCGCCGAGCTGACCGTCCCGTTTTTGCGGGAGGCGGCCATTGCCGGCTTTGCCGCCCGGCTGATGCGGGAGGTGCCGGCCGGCCGCGGCTTTCGCCCGGCCACGGCCCTGATGCGCGCGGTGGGAATGCGGGGACAGGTGCTGCTGGATACCTATTTTGCGCAGGCCAGCCGGATTGTTCTGGTGGAGGACTGCCACGGCAGCGCCTGGAGCCTGATGCAGGCGCTGCTGCGCTGCGCCGAGACCCGGCGGCTGCGGGTGCGGGTTTCGCGTGACCCGGTCCTGCCCGGGCGCATTGACGGGCTGCTGCTGTGCGGCAGCGGGCTGTGCTTTGCGGTCTGCCCGCCGCAGCAGTGCGCCTATCCCCACCGCCGGGTGACCCTGCGGCGCTTTGTGCGCACGGGCGAGATGCGCCCGGTGCGGCGGGAGACCGCCGCGGCCGGCCGGCTGGGCAGGGGACTGCTGCGGGAGGCGCTTGCCGGGATGGAGCGGGTGCGGCAGTGCCATTTTGAGATGGAGCGGATATACGCCTCGGCCATGGACTTTGCGGCGAAGGAGGCCTTTACGGCCGACCTGTGCGACCGGCTGTTCGGCCGGAACGCTTGAAAAATTCACAAAATTGTGCTAAAATACAGGCGTATGCCGGCGCCCGCGCCGGCCCGGCGGCCACCGGCCGCCGGGCTCTGCCGCGCCGCAAATCCGACCGATCGGGGGATGAATGCATGAAGGTGGTCCTGTTCGCGCTCAACGCATCCTGGGCGCATACCAATCTGGCCGTCCGCTGCCTGCGGGAGCCGCTGGAGCGGGCCGGGTTTGCCGTAACGGTTGCCGAGTACCATCTGCACGACCGCACCTCGCGCATCCTGGAGCGGCTCTGGCGGGAGGACGCGGACATATACGGCTTTTCCTGCTACATCTGGAACCTTGCGCCCATGCTGTCGATTGCTGAGCAGCTGCACGCCCTGCGCCCGGGCTGCCGCATTCTGCTGGGCGGGCCGGAGGTCTCGTTCGATACCGGGCGGTTTGACGGGCTGTCCTTTATCGACGGCATTGTGACCGGCGAGGGGGAAGAGGCGCTGCCAGAGGTCTGCCGCCGCATCGCCGGGGGGCTGCCCTTTGACCGGGTGACGGCGGGGGGCGCCGCTGCCGGGGCCATGGCGGACGAGGGCATTCTCTACCGGGACGGGGAGGATTGCGGCGGAGGCGTGCTGTACTACGAGTCCTCCCGGGGCTGCCCCTATTCCTGCGCCTACTGCCTCTCCTCGGCCACCCGTGGCGTGCGCATGAAGAGCGCCGAGCAGACGCTGGCGGATCTGCGCCGGTTTGAGACCCTGCGGGCCGACTGCAAAATCGTCAAATTTGTGGACCGCACCTTCAACGCCGACGCCGGGCGGGCCAACCGCATCTGGCAGGGCCTGCTGGACGGGCAGTATACCCGGCGCTATCATTTTGAAATCTGCGCCGCGCTGCTGGACGAGGAGAGCTTTTCGGTGCTCTCGCGCTTCCCGCCGGGGAAAATTCAGCTGGAGTGCGGCCTGCAAAGCACCAATCCCGCAACCCTGGAGGCGGTGGCCCGGCACATCCGCCCGCAGCAGGTGCTGCAGGCGGTGCGCCGCCTGCACGGGCTGGGCAACATCCACGTACATCTCGATCTCATCGCCGGCCTGCCCTATGAGAGCTATGCGCGCTTTGCGCAGTCGTTTGACGAGGCCTGGGGCAGCTGCGACCGGCTGCAGCTCGGCTTTCTCAAGCTGCTGCACGGTACCGCCCTGCGGGGGAAGATGGCGGAGTACGGCTACCTCTGTGAGCCCGGGCCGCCCTACACCGTGCTGCAAAACCGCTGGATTTCCTATCCCGAGCTCTGCCGGCTCTCGCGCATGGCGCAGGTGCTGGAGCGGTATGCCGACAGCGGGCGCTTTGCGCGCACCCTGCGCTGGCTGCTGCCGCGGGTGCCGTCCCCCTTCCGGTTCTGGGAGGGGCTGACCGACTTTCTGGAGACCGCCGACCCGCGCCCCCTGCAGCGGTTGTCGCAGCCGGACGCCTACCGCTACCTCCTGGCCTATGCCGGACCGCTGCTGCCGGAGGGGGCGGAGGAGCTGCGCGGGCTGCTCCGGGCGGATTTTGCGGAGCAGGAGCACAAAAAACCGCCCCGGTTTTTGGCCGGGGCGGACAGGCAGTGAAGCAAAGCGACGCGCGGGAGGGCGGACAGGCAGCCCACGCTCAGAGGGACAGCAGGAAATAGCCCAGCCGGTCGGCAATGCGGGCGGCGCCGGCGCAGTTGGGGTGCAGCCCGTCCGGCACGTAGGTCTGCCGCATGACCGGAATCTGGGGCTGAATGCCGCTGTTGGCATACAGGTCCATCACCGGCAGGCCGTAGCATTCGGCGCATTCCTTGATGATGTCCACATAGGTTTTCAGGGGCGGCACCCCCTGCCGGGTCTCGCTCGAGCGGTGCAGCGGGGTCATGAATACGATGACGGCCTGCGGGAAGCGCTCAATCAGACTCCGCATCAGGGTGTGGCAGGCGCCGTAAAAGGTGTCGGGCGTGCGGTCGGCGGGGGTGCCGATCGGCGCGTCCCCGTGGCCGAAGTCGTTGGTCCCGCCAAAGACCACCACCAGATCCGCGTCCGGGTCCATCTCCCCGACGCGGGAGCAGAAGTCGCGGTCAAACTGCGGCCTGTTGGCGGTGGGGGTGTGCTGGCGCGCAATGCGGGTGCCGCCGATGCCGTAGCCGCGCGCCTCGGCCAGACCGAATTTTTCCTTGAGTACATTCCAGTAGGCAAATTCCGGCGAGGGGACGCCGACCCCTTCGGTGATGCTGTCACCGAGGAAATTTGCCTTGATTCCTTTGAGTTGCATAGATATGCCTCCTATCTGTCATTTCACACCATTATACATGCTTTGCCCGAATTTGTCAATCGGTTTTTCGGAAAAAGAAGGAAACCAGGAGAAATCGGCGGCAAACCATCAGAAAAGGAGAAGCGCCATATGATCGGACCGGACCCCAACAGCGTCTATCCCAACGAAGCCCTGCGGCAGGTGGTGTTCATCCCTGCTGCATTGCAGCGGGCAACCCCTGCCGCTGTGCAGCGGCGACCCGGAGCAAATCAGAAGGCTGGCGGCTCCGCCCCGGGGCGGCGAACATCTGTGAGGAAGGAAAGGGGGCCGTGCCGGCTCCCGGGTACATCGATATGAAAACCGACAGCGCGGCGGTGCAGGTTCATCCCTTCCCGCCGGTGTTTGACGAACGGTCGGAGACCCTGATTCTGGGCAGCTTCCCCTCGGTGGCCTCCCGGGCCGAGGCCTTTTACTACGCACATCCGCGCAACCGCTTTTGGCCGGTGCTTGCCGCGCTGTACGGCGCGCCGCTCCCCGTGACGGTCGCGCAGAAAACCGCCCTGCTGCTGGAGCACCGGCTGGCGCTGTGGGATGTGATTGCCTCCTGCGAGATCGCTGGCTCCTCCGACAGCTCGATCTGCCGCGTGGTGCCGAGCGACCTCTCGGTGATCCTCTGCCATGCTCCCATCCGGCGGGTGTTTGTCAACGGGGGGACGGCCGCGCGCTGGTACCGGCGCTGCCAGCTCCCGCGGACCGGCCTGGAGGCGGTCTGCCTGCCCTCCACCAGCCCGGCCAACGCGGCGTGGTCGCAGGAGCGGCTGCTGGCCGCCTGGCGCGTTTTGCTGGGGGAGAACCGGGCGCCGGCGGGCGACTTTTGATACAAATTCGGCCGGCAGGCGGTTCTGCCGGCAATTTGTTGCGTTTTGACGGTTGACAAACCGGCCGTAACGTGCTATAATATGCTATTATTACAGCAGAGGGGCGCGCGGAGTCATCCGGCGGCGTGCTCCCCTGCCGGGAGGATTGGGAGGCATCCGATGAACCATTGGATTGTCGGCGCCCTGCTCGCACTGCTGGGCGGTGTGGGCATTGCGCTGCTCAATTATGCGCTTTCCGGACGGGTCATCCGGAAAAAGCCCGCGGCATACGCATCCTTCGGTATGGTGCGGCAGCTCATTCACGCCGCGTATCTGCTGGCGCTGTTCTGCCTGGCGCCCCTGACCCCGTGGGAGCTGCTCCCGCTGCTGGTGGGGGGCGCGCTGGGCATGACGCTGCCCCTGCTGGCCCTCAGCCCACGGCTGGCGCGGCAGATGCAGGCGGCGCTGGAATCGGAGGGCGGACAGCCGCCCGCCCAGAACGGTCCGGCAGCCGCGGCAGAGAAGGGGGAGGAGCCCTCCCCGCCGGCGGCCCCAGCCGGGGACGCTCCGCCCGGGCAGGACATGCCCGGGGAAGAAACCGGAAGTGAGGTGAGGAAAGATGGGTGAGGCGTCGGAGGTCATCATTCCGCTGTTCGGGGTCCTGGACGTCACGGGTGAGGTGATTGTCATGTGGGGGATCCTGGCCCTGGTGGCCGTGGTCTCGCTGATTGTCACGCACCGCCTGCGGGAACGGCCCGGCCGGTTCCAGAACCTGATTGAAACCGGCGTCGAGGCGCTGGACAACTATTTTGCCGGGATTCTCGGGCGCCAGCATTCGCGCAAGTACCTCTGCTTTCTCGGCTCGCTGTTCATCTTCATTATTTTTGCCAACTACTCGGGGCTCTTCCCGGGCGTGGGGCTGACGCCCTATGCCAAGGCGCCCACCTCCTCGCTCTCGGTCACGGCGGCGCTGGGCGTCTGCGCCTTCCTGTTTTTGCAGATTGCCGGGCTGCGCGCGGGGGTCAGGCATTACTTCAGACGCTTTTTCAGCCTGATGCTGCCGCTGCTCGTGCTGGATGAGCTCATCAAGCCGGCGTCGCTTGCGCTGCGTCTGTACGGCAACGTCTTCGGGGAGGAGACCGTGACCGAGCAGCTCTACGAAATCCTGCCCATCGGCGCGCCGATGGTGATGATGGCGCTCTCGCTGCTGTTCTGCGCCATACAGGCGGTGGTGTTCACCATGCTGGTGTCCATCTACCTGCAGGAGGAAATTGAAATCGAGGCTCCGCAGCCCCCCAAATCCAAACATCACAGAAAAAGGAGAAAACAATCATGAACAACACCGGACTAATTGCCATTGCCGCTGCCATTGCCATTGCGGTCAGCACGCTGTTTCCCGCCCTGGGCCAGGGACTGGCCTCCAAGGCCGCGCTGGAGAGCATTGCCCGCCAGCCAGACGCCGCGCGGGACATCCGCTCCACCCTGATCATCTCGCTCTCGCTGATGGAGACGCTGACCATTTACGGCCTGCTGATTGCCCTGATGCTGGTGAGCAAAATCTGAGAAGGAAGTGGGATAGATGCTGACCATTCAACCGTCGGTTTTCATCTGGACCCTGATCTGCTTCTGCCTGCTGATGCTGATTCTGCACCGGCTGCTCTTCCGCCCCATGCTGTCCTTTATGGACGCCCGGCGCGCCCGGATTGACCGTGCCGCCGCGCGGCAGGAGGAGAACCGCCGGCTCCGGACCGAGGCCCAGGCGGCCGTGGAGGCACGCTTGCAGGAGAATGCCGGGCTGACCGCACAGGCCGAGCAGGAGCAGCTTTCCCGGGCCGGGGAGGAGGCCGCGTGCCTGGTGGAGCAGGCCCGGCAGCGCGGCGAGCAGCGGTTGCAGGAGTGCCGCGCCGGCTCGGCGGAGGAGCGCCGGCAGTTTGACGCGCGGCTGGAGCAGGGGCTGGAGGAGCTGGCACAGGCCTTTGTGCACAAGTTCGTTTCCTGACCTCCGCCGCGGGGCGGGGGCTTCTGCCGGACCTCTTTGGCAGGGCCGCTCCGTCCCGCAGCATTCGCATACGGAAAGGCGGTTATGCTGATTTCATGGAATTCATTTATGTGCTGATCAACTTTCTGCTGCTGGTGGCGCTTTTGCTGCTGGTGGCGCGCAAGCCGGTTGCCCGCATCTTTTCGGGCCGGCGGGAGCGCCTCAACCGGGAGCTGGACGAGGCCGACCGGGCCATGTCCGAGCAGGCCGAGCTGCCGCAGGTGCCCCCCCGGGGGCCGGGCGAGCTGCGTCCGGCCGCACGGGAGGAGCTGGCGCGGATTGCCGAGGCCGGACAGGCCGAGGCCGGGCGCATTGCGGCCGGTTACGAGGCCGGGTGTGCCGAGCTGCGGCGCGAGCTGGTCTCCCAGGCGCGCGAGGAGCTGATTGAAAAGCTGAAGCAGCGGGTGGTGGAGATTCTTTCCCGCGAGCCGGGCGCCTCCCGCCTGCGGGAGCACGAGTACCTGTTTACCGAGCGCATTGTCTCCTGTATTTCGCTGACGCCGGGGGACATGTCCTATCTCGACACGCACGACGTGCTGTATGTGACCCTGACCTCGGCGCACGAGCTGCCGCAGGAGGTGGTCGATCTGGTCAAGACCAGGGTGCAGGCGCTGCTCGACCGGGTAGGGGGCAAGCCCTCGCTGTGGGTGCGGGTGGATCCCTCGCTGATCGGGGGGCTGACCCTGCGCATCGGAGACACGATTTACGACTGCTCGGTCAGCGGCTCGATTTATTATCTTGACCGCGCCCTGCGCAAGCGGCAGATCCGCGGGGACGAGACCCCGGAGGACCTGCTGGACGACCTGATGCAGGGGGTGCTCTCGCGCGAGGTCAAGGTGCACCAGTTCCAGCGCGGGCGGGTGCTCTCGGTCTCGGACGGCATCTGCTGGATGGACGGCCTCTCCGACATCATGTACGGCGAGGTGGTGGAGTTTGACTGCGGCGAGCGCGGCATGGTGCTGGACATTGAGCCCGACCGCATCGGCTGCGTGATTTACGGAAAGTACGAGCACATCGAAAGCGGCAGCCGGGTGCGCCGCGTGGGGCGGATTGCCAGCGTACCGGTGGGCGAGGAGCTGCTGGGACGCGTGGTGGACCCGTTGGGCAGCCCGCTGGACGGCAAAGGGCGCATCTGGACCACCGAGCGCCGGCCGATTGAGTGCCGCGCACCCGGGATCCCCGACCGCACCGCGGTCTCGGTCCCGCTGCATACCGGCATCAAGGCCATCGACGCGCTGGTGCCGATCGGCCGGGGGCAGCGCGAGCTGATTATCGGCGACCGGCAGACCGGCAAAACCTCGATTGCCATCGACGCCATCATCAACCAGAAGGGCAAGCATGTGGTCTGCATTTACGTTGCCATCGGCCAGAAGGATACCACCGTGGCCGACGTGCGCGCCAAGCTGGAAAAATACGGCGCCATGGAGTATACCACCATTGTCTGCGCCGCGGCCTCCAGCTCGGCCTCCATGCAGTACATTGCGCCCTTTGCCGGGACGGCGCTGGGCGAATACTTCATGTACGCCGGGCGGGATGTGCTGATTGTGTATGACGATCTCTCCAAGCACGCCGTGGCCTACCGCGAGCTCTCGCTGCTGCTGCACCGCCCCTCGGGGCGCGAGGCCTACCCGGGCGACGTGTTCTATCTGCACTCCCGGCTGCTGGAGCGCTCGGCCCGGCTCTCGCCCGAGGCGGGCGGGGGCTCCATGACCGCGCTGCCCATCATCGAAACCCAGGCCGGTGATATTTCGGCCTACATCCCCACCAACGTCATATCGATTACCGACGGGCAGATCTTCCTGGAGACCGACCTGTTCAACGACGGCCAGCGCCCGGCGGTCAATGTCGGGCTCTCGGTCTCGCGCGTGGGCAGCGCCGCGCAGACCGGGCTGATGAAGCAGGTCTCGGCCAGCCTGCGTATGAAGCTGGCGCAGTACCGCGAGCTGGCCAGCTTTGCGCAGTTCGGCTCGGAGCTGGACGACAACACCCGCGGCGTGCTGGACGCCGGAGAGCGCATGATGGCCGCCCTGCGGCAGGGGCGGTATGCCCCGCTGCCCGACTGGCAGCAGGCGCTGCTGATTTTCGCGGTGTCCGAGGGCTTTGCCAACCAGGTTCCGTCCGAACGGATGGAGGAGTACGGCGAGAGGCTCTTCGACGGCTTCTCGGCCTCGCACCCAGAGCTGGTGCAGACCCTGATGAGCGGGAAGAAGATGACCCCGGACGTTGCCGCGGCGGTGCGCGCGGCCATCGGCGAGGTGGCGTGAGATGGCGGGGCTGCAGAATCTGAAGAAGCAGCTGCGCAGCATCCGCGCCACGGGCCAGCTGGCCGGGGCCATGAAAACGGTCTCCTCGGCCAAGTACGCAAAGCTCGGGGCGCTCCACGTGGCCTATGCCGGCTATGCGCAGGCGGCCGACCGGCTGCGCGGCCGCTTTGGGGCCGAGTTTGCCGCCGCGCTGCCCTGCGTCAATCCCGCGGCGCCCGAGGGGTACCTGGTGCTCTCCTCCAACCGCGGGCTGTGCGGGGGCTACAACAACGAGCTGCTGGCCGAGGCCCTGCGCCGGCTGCAGGCCGCCGCGCGCCCGTGTGTGGTGATGACCGGCGGCAGGGTTGCGGAGGCCTTTTTTCAGGCCAGGCGGACGCCGGTGCGGCAGAGCTTCCGCATCCCGGACGTGCCGGGCTATGCCGACGTGCAGCCCCTGTGCGAGGAGCTGCTGCGGCTCTTTTGCGCGGGCGAGCTCTCGGCGCTGTATGTGGTGTACCAGCACTTCCGCAATGTGCTGACGCAAACGCCGGGCTGCGAGCGGCTGCTGCCCTTTGGCCCGGCGCCGCAGGACGACGGCCCGGCGCAGACGGCCGGACAGCCCGAGCTGCTGTGCCTGCCCGACAGCCGGACGGTGGTGCGGGCGGCCGCGCTGACCTGCTTCCGCTCCGGGGTGTATTCGGCCGTGCTGGAGGCGGCTTCGGGCGCGCAGGCGGCCACGATGATGGCCATGCGCTCGGCCTACGACAACGCGGAGGAGTCCTCCGCGCGGCTGGAGCTGGAGCTGAACCGCCGCCGCCAGAGCGAGGTGACGGCCGGCGTGATTGAAACATCGTCGGATTTTGAACAGTGAATCCAAGCAGCGGATCCGGAGAAGGGAGAAAGGCCATGGCGGCTGAAGCTGAAATCAAAAAGGGAATCATCACCAGAATTACCGGGCCGGTTGTGGACGTCCGCTTCCGGGGGCAGCGCCCGCCCGATATCTTCCACGCGGTGGAGGTGCGCCGCGGGGAGGAGGTGTTCACGCTGGAGGTGCTGCAGCACCTGGGGAACGGCGAGGTGCGCTGCATCTCGATGCAGCCGACCGACGGCCTCTCGCGCGGACTGCCGGCCGTGGATACCGGCCGGCCGATTTCGGTCCCGGTGGGGGAGAACACGCTGGGGCGTATGATCAACGTCACGGGAGACCCGATCGACCGCTGCGGCCCGATTGCCGCGCAGGAGCGCTGGCCGATCCACCATTCCGCTCCCAAGCTGACCGATATCGTCACGGCCGACGAGGTGCTGGAGACCGGCATCAAGGTCATCGACCTGATGACCCCGTACCCGCGCGGAGGCAAAATCGGCCTGTTCGGGGGCGCCGGCGTGGGCAAAACCGTGCTGATTATGGAGCTGATCCGCAACATCGCCTTTGAGCATGACGGCTATTCGGTCTTTGCCGGGGTGGGGGAGCGCTCGCGCGAGGGGAACGACCTCTGGCAGGAGATGAAGCAGTCGGGCGTGCTCTCCAAAACCGCGCTGGTCTTCGGCCAGATGAACGAGCCGGCCGGCGCGCGGCTGCGGGTGCCCCTGGCGGGGCTGACCATGGCCGAGTACTTCCGGGAAAACTCGCACAAGGACGTGCTGCTGTTCATCGACAACATCTTCCGCTTTTCGCAGGCCGGCTCGGAGGTCTCTGCGCTGCTGGGGCGGATGCCCTCGGCCGTGGGATATCAGCCCACGCTGGCCAGCGAGATGGGCAAGCTGCAGGAGCGCATCGTTTCCACCGAGAACGGCTCGATCACCTCGGTGCAGGCCATTTACGTGCCGGCCGACGACCTGACCGACCCGGCGCCGGCCACGGCCTTTTCGCACCTGGACGCCACCACGGTGCTCTCGCGCAAGATTGTGGAGCTGGGGGTGTATCCGGCGGTCTCGCCGCTGGAGTCGGGCTCCCGGATGCTCTCGCCCGATATTGTGGGCGACCGCCACTACCGCACGGCCAAGGAGGTGCAGCGGGTGCTGCAGCGCTATACCGAGCTGCAGGACATCATCGCCATCCTGGGCATGGAGGAGCTCTCGCCCGAGGACCGGCTCACGGTGCAGCGTGCCCGCCGCGTGCAGCGCTTTATGAGCCAGCCCTTTCACGTGGCCGAGGGCTTTACCGGCGTGGCCGGGGTGTTTGTGCCGACAGAGAAGACGATTGCCGGCTTTGAGGCGATTCTGGGCGGGGACTGCGACGACCTGCCCGAGCAGAGTTTTCTGATGGCCGGCACCATCGACGATGTCTACGCGGCCGCAGGGCGCTGACGGCTGCCAGGCCGTCGGCGCTCCCCGCGCGGCTCTGCGGGAGGAGGAGAGAAATGGCTGATACCAAAACGGGCGGGGTGCTGACCCTGCGCATCTGTACGCCGGCCGGCGTAACCGACACGCTGGAATGCGATTCGGTCAGCTTTGCGATTCCGGACGGCGCCGACGGGAGCGGCGGGGGGCGCATCGGCATCCGGCCGGGACACATTGCCGCGCTGATTGCCGTGGCGCCGGGCCGGCTGGAGGCCTCCCGCGGGGGCCGGGAGCTGCTGCGGCGCGAGATCGGGCAGGGGTTTGCCTCGGTCTCGGACAACACGCTCACTCTGCTGCTGGAGTAGGCCCGGCGAGCCCCGGGCCGGAACCGAACGCTCCCGGCGGCAACCGGAAAGGCTGCCGCCGGGAGCGTTCGGTTTTTGTGTGGCGCGTTCCGCGCCGCGGGTTCCTCCGGGGGGGCTACTGCCTGTCGTCGTACAGGAAGCCCACGGTGCCCGAGAGCAGCGCAAGAATGCCGCGGTACACCACCTCGGGCCGCTCGTGAAAGGTTTCCTTCATCTTCTGCGCGTGGTATTCCGAGTCGGTGTTGACGGTGGTGCGCAGAATGACCTTCTGCTTTTCGCGCAGGGTCACGGTTACGTCAAAGGTCTGGTCGGCCATGCGCTGGGATTCGCAGCTGACCGTCACGCCCCGCCGGCGGAAATCCAGGTAGCGCAGCGCACAGGTCAGGCTCTGGTCCAGAATCACCGGCAGAATGTCGCACTTGAGCTGCTCCGCCACCAGCGTCCCCTTACGGGTGACCGAGTAGAGCGGGTCGCCGTTTTCGTTTTTTCCGTCCTCCACAATCAGTTCGTTTTCCAGCATCTGCTGAAAGGCCTCGGCAAAATCCAGATACATCACATAGTCGGTCTGCATCACCACGTCGTTGATGGTGGTGAAATCCATCGGATAGTTGATGTTTTTCATCAGATACAGGACAAAGATTTTGACGTTGTTCATGCTTCCGATCTGAGAGCCCATATCACCACTCCTTCCCATCACAGCACAGTATATCATATTTTTTTCTTTTTTTCAATAGTTTTATTTGCATTTTGAAGGATTTTGTGATATGATATAAGGAGACGGAGCCAAAATCGCATTATTTCACAGAAAAAGGAACAGGAATTATGATTCAGATAGCCATTCTCGGGTTCGGCGTGGTGGGCAGCGGCACTGCCGAGGTTCTCACCGAAAACAGAGCTCTGATCGCCGCGCGCTGCGGCGAGGAGGTCAACATCCGGTATATTCTGGACTTGCGTGATTTCCCGGAGCATCCGCTGGGCAATCGCGTGGTCCATGACATCAACGTGATTCTGCGGGACCCGGAGGTCAGCGTGGTTGCCGAGATGATGGGGGGGAGCCACCCCGCCTACGATTTCAGCCGCGCGGCCCTGGAGGCCGGCAAAAGCGTGGTGACCTCCAACAAGGAGGTGGTTGCCACCTATGGGGCCGAGCTGCTGGAGCTGGCCCGCAGCAAGGGGGTGTCCTATCTGTTTGAGGCCAGCGTGGGCGGGGGAATTCCCATCATCCGCCCGCTGCAGAACGATCTGGCCTGCAACGAGATTCTGTCCATCAGCGGCATTCTCAACGGCACCACCAACTTCATCCTGAGCAAAATGAAGCGGGAGGGCGTGGCCTTTGCCGACGCGCTGGCCGAGGCGCAGGCCCTGGGCTATGCCGAGGCCAACCCCGCCGCCGATGTGGATGGGCTGGACGCGGCGCGCAAAATCGTCATTCTGGCCGCGCTGGCCTTCGGTGTGCTGGTCTCCCCCTCGGACATCCGGGTGGAGGGCATCTCGCACATCACCCCGGAGCAGACCGCGGTGGCCGACGCGATGGGCTGCGCCGTCAAGCTGATTGGGCACACCGAACGCATCGGGGATCGGGTGCTGGCCCTGGTGGGGCCGCACATGGTGCCCGAGTCCAACCCGGTGCACCACATCGAGGGGGTGTTCAACGGCATTCTTGTGGATGCCGACATGCTGGGCCGGGCGCTGTTTTACGGCGCGGGGGCGGGCAAGCTGCCCACGGCCAGCGCAGTGGTCTCGGATATCCTGAGCGCCGCGTCCTCTGCCGGCCGGCCAAGCCTGCCGCACTGGAGGCCGGCCGCGCCGCAGGATCTGGCAAACCCGGCCGACCGCCGCTGCCGCCGCTGCTTTGTGCTGGAGGGGGACGCGGCTGCCGCCGAGAAGGCCAAGGCCTTCTTTGGCTATGACAGCTTTGCGGTGTTCGGGAACGGCAGCTTTGCCTTTCTCAGCCGCCCGATGACCGAGCGCGAGGCCGGGCGGGCGCTGGCCGAAAGCCGGAAAACGCTCCGCTGGACCATGCCAGTGCTGGACTGAGCCGACGCCGCCGGAGAAGCGCATAAGGGGCGTGTGTCATTGCTTCTCCCTGTCGGCAGGCAGCCGGGGCCGGTGGATGACGGGAAGAGGAGGGCAAGATCACCGACTATTTCTTTTGCGGTATTCTCTTGGTGAAAGTCCGGTTTTTTCCTGAAAGCATGTTCCGAAATGGCTGGGCTGCGAAAAGCCCGTGTCGGCGGCTATGTTCACAATCGGTTCATCCGTTTCCCTGAGCATAGCCGCCGCTTTGTTGAGGCGCAGCTCTGTGAGATACCGGTAGGGTGTTGTCTGCATACATGATCGAAAGCAGCGCAGCAGCTCCGAAACACTTACATTGGCGCTGCCGGCAATTTCTGCCAGCGAAAGTCGTTCGGCATAATGGCTGTGCATGTATTCCAGAAAACACCTCATGCGGGTACTGACTGTGGATTCCGTCCGGTCAAAGGGCGGCAGCGAAAGGTTTTCTTGCAGCTCCAGCCACATCGTGCACAAAAGGCACAGCACGCGGTAAGGATACAGCTCGTTTTTTTCGGCTTCCAATCCGGCAAGCCGCCGCAGCGCATTGAGCACCTCCCGATGCCACGGCGTTTGCTGCGTGAATGTACAAAACGGCAGAGCCTCCCGGCCGGCAATGCGACTCACAAGCGTTTCCGCCGGGGAGCCGGGATAAAAACGGAGAAGGGAATCCGGAAAGAGAAAGCTGTGATAGCGGCAGTTTTCATCGGCTTCGATGAGGTGAGCAACGTTCCGGTTGAGAAACAACGCCTCCTGCTGGCGCACCGAAATGCGGGCTGACAGCGTTTTGACCCGGATGCATCCGCGCCATACGTAAATAAACTGGAGATCTTCATGCCAGTGCATGGTGCGGAACCCAGGTGTGACGGGGGAGCTACTCCTGCCGGTCACCTCCAGAACCAAATATGGGAATCCGGTTCCAGCGTTGAGATTGACGGAGTGAATCATTTCTGCGGTCTTCATGGCAAAACTTTTTGATGATATTCTGATATTTTTTGACGATTTTTGGGTGGAAATCCTGCGATATTTGTGGTATGATTATATCATGCAAAGCGGCGCTTGTCAAGCACAACTTCAGCAGTTGCTTTGGAGAGCACGGTTGAGGCTTTGCAGGCGGCGCGGCGGCAAAAAGCCGGGTTGCCAAATTCTTGAAAATCCAAGCGGGAAAAGAAACAGAAACACAGAGAGGTGAGGCTTTGGATGAGGAAAGTCATTGTATTGTTTGAAGTTACAATCAAGGAGGGGCGAACGGAGGACTATCTGCAAATGGCGGCGTCGCTGAAGGACAGTTTGAAACAGGCGGAAGGCTTTCTCGGTGCGGAGCGTTTTTCTTCGCTTTCGGTTCCGGGGAAGCTGTTGAGCATGTCGGAGTGGAGGGATGAGGAAAGCGTTGCCAAGTGGCGCGGCAATTCCGCGCACAGATTCTGCCAGAAGCATGGCAGAGAAAACGATTTTGTTGATTATCGGATTACGGTGGTGACGCCGCTGCGTTGTTACACAATGACGGACCGGAACGAAGCGCCTGCCGACACCGTATGCGGTGCCGGAGGATAGAAGCATGTATTCTATTTGTCATTACATATCGCCGCTCGGCGGAATCACGCTTGCAAGTGACGGAGCGGCGCTTACGGGACTTTGGTTTGACGGGCAGAAATATTTTGCCGATACGCTGCCGGCGGAGCATACCGAGGCCGACCTGCCGGTGTTTGCGCAGACCCGGGCATGGCTGGACGTGTATTTTTCGGGCAGAGAGCCGGATGTTACGCCGCCGCTTCTGACCGGGAACGCCTCCTCCTTCCGCCGGCGCGTCTGGGAGATCCTGCGCATGATCCCGTATGGGCAGACGGTTACCTATGGCGGGATTGCCCGGCAGCTGGCGCGCGAGACGGGACGCGGCGTTTCTGCGCAGGCGGTTGGCGGAGCGGTGGGGCACAATCCGATTTCGCTGATTATCCCCTGCCACAGGGTGGTCGGCGCAAACGGCCGCCTGACGGGCTACGCGGGCGGATTGGATAAAAAAATCGCCTTGCTGCGGCTGGAGGGCGTGGACACATCGGCGTTTCCGGGGTCCGGAACGGGGCCGGCGCTCTGAGGGGGCGCCGGCCGTTTTTGCCGGATGCAGTGCAGCCTTTTTCCGGATGTGTGGCTGCTTTTTGCCGGATGCCTTACGGGTTAAACGGATCTATTGCAGCGGTGCGGCCGGACCCCAACCGGGTCCGGCCGCACGCTGGTTGTGGCGGCGGATCAGCCGATTTCGGTCACATCACGCGGCTCGCGCATGACCCAGCGGCCGCCGGTGAAGTCCGGGACGGCCTGCGGTGCGCCGCCCGCGGCGATGGATGCGGCCGAGAGCGCCGAGATGCTCATCCAGGCCGCCGCGTCATAGACGTCAATCGGCATTTCGGCTCCGGCCCGGAGCGCGTCGGCAAAGGCGCGGAACTCAATGCTGTCAATGCCGCCGTGCCCCGCGCGGATCTGCTCCGGGGTCATCCGGCTCCAGACCGGCGGGAGGTAGTCCTTTTCGTACTTTTCGGCGTTGCCCATGTTTTCGCGGTAAAAGCGCTGGGTGTTGAAGGTCTCGGGCTCGCCGGCCAGGTACACCATGTTGCAGTTCTGCTCATACATCCCGCGGGTGCCGCGCACGGTAAACTCCCGGGCGTAGGAGCGGGGCAGGGTGGTGTCCAGACGCAAAGAGATGGTTGCGCCGTCCGCGCAGGTGATCAGGGTGTTCACAATATCCCCCTGCCGGAATTCCATGCCGGCCAGCTCGGGGTATTCCTCCGCGTGGGCGCGCAGATACTCGGCCATGCCGGCCGACCGCGAGGCGACCGAAACCAGCGAGAGCATCTGGTTGCCGCGGTTGATGTTGAGCACCTTTGCAATCGGCCCCAGCTCGTGGGTGGGGTAATTGTCGCAGTTGCGGCGGAGGTAGTTGCGCAGCCGGTAATGCCGGTTTTTGATGCCCCCGGCAATCTCATCTCCCAAAAAGTGCCCGTAGCAGCCGTGGCAGTGCACAATCTCCCCCAGCAGGCCGTGCCGTACCAGCGAGGTGGCCAGCAGCTCCTGACGGCCAAAGCAGCAGTTTTCCATCATCATCAGCGGGGTGCCGGTGCGTTCCTGTGTGCGCACCATTTCCCACAGGCTGTCAATGCTGTAGGCTCCGCCCACCTCAAGCGCCACCGGAATGCCTTTTTTCAGGGCTTCGGTGGCAATTTCCACATGCATTTCCCATGCGGCGGATACCAGCACCGCGTCCAGCCCACCCTGCGCCAGCAGCACGGTGTAATCGGTGGTGCCAAAGGGACGCCGGCCGCTTTTGGCTTCCACATCGTTCATGGCCTTCTCGGTGCGGTCGGCGTAGGCGTCGCAGACCGCGGCAACCGCCACGTCCTCCATATTGAGCAGAATGTTTTTGGTCAGAGAGGAGCCGCGGCAGCCGTAGCCGACGACCCCGAAATTCAGCTTTTTCATGTTCTTTGTCCTTTCTCTGCGGTTGCCTATATTATAGATGTCCCGGGCGGGTTTGTCAATCGGATTTTGGCTCAATTTTTGGGTGGCTGAATTCAAAGATGATGGCCGGAATCCCTTCCGCCGGATAAAATCGGCCATTTTCCTGCGGGGTGTTAGCGCCGGCGATTGCACGCGCGCCCGACCGCCAGGGTACGCCGCGCTCCGCCGCTGCTTTTTTTTCAAATTTATTTTTGCAAGTCGTTGACAAAATGCACGTTTTGTGGTAGAATTTTATTATAATGGGGTAGAAGGTCGATTTGCGTAACCGGCCCGCAAAACCCCTGAAATTATGGAATGGGAGGGTGTCTTTATGGAGAAGGACACAACAATCGGCTCCGGCCGGCTTTCCGCTCTGTTTGACAGCGGTACCTTTGTGGAAACCGGCGCGTTTCTCAGGCGGGACGACGGCACGCCGGCCGGTGTGGTCTGCGGCTACGGCGCGGTGGACGGGAGGCTGGTGTATGCCTTTGCGCAGGACAGCGACCGCCGTCTGGGGGCCTTTGACGCGCTGCAGGCCAGAAAAATTCAATCACTGTATGAGCTGGCGCTCAAAAACCGTGCGCCGGTGGTGGGGATGTTTGACAGCGCCGGCGCCTCGGTGTCCGACGGCTCCTCTGTGCTGGCGGCCTACGGGACGCTGCTCGCGCAGGTCAGCCGCGCCTCGGGGGAGATTCCGCAGATTGCGCTGATTACCGGCCTGTGCACCGGCCTTGCGGCCACTGCCGCCGCGATGTTTGACCTGACGGTCACCATCGGGGGGCAGTCGCAGCTCTGGGTCAACGCGCCCTTCCTGCTGGGGCGGGACGTTGGCAGCGCCGAGTATGCCGCCGCAACCGGGCTTTCCTCGCTGACGGCGGGGAGCGAGGCCGAGGCCCTGGCCCGCATCCGCGAGCTGGTGGGGCTGTTGCCCGCCAACTGCGGCGACGGTGTGGATATCGGCGAGCAGACCGATGACGTCAACCGCGCCGTGTCGGTGGAGGGTCTGCAGGGCCGGGCGCTGCTGGAGGCGGTTGTCGACGCCGGGCGCTTTCTGGAGATCGGCGCGGACTACGCCGGAGAAATGCTGACCGGTTTTGCCCGGCTGGGCGGCGTGTGCTGCGGGCTGATTGCCAACAACCCGGCCTGCGGCGGCGGTGCGCTGACCGGCGACGGGGCGCGCAAGGCGGCCCGGCTGATCGGCTTTTGCGACAGTTTCGGCATTCCCGTGGTAACCCTGACCGACAGCGAGGGCGTGGCCGTGAGCCGTGCCGAGGAGAGCGGCCCGCTGGCCGCACAGCTGGGCAAGCTGGCCATGGCCTATGCCTCGGCCGGGACCGCCAAAATCACGGTGATCACCGGCAGGGCCTACGGCGCGGCCTTTACCCTGATGGGCTCGCACGCGCTGGGCGCCGACCTGGTCTACGCGCTGCCGGGAGCCTCGGTCAGCGTCATGGCGCCCGAGTCGGCCGTGGCCTTCCTGTGGAACGACCGCATCACGCCCGAGCGCTCCCGCGCGGATCTGGTAGCCGAGTGGCAGGCCACCCGCGCCGCTCCGGCCTGTGCCGCCGCGGACGGCAGCATTGACGACGTCATTGCCCCGGCCGAGCTGCGCGCGCGCATCTGCTCCGCGGTCTATATGCTGCTGGCCAAGCAGGACGGGGAACTGCGCCGGCACTGCAATCTTCCGCTCTGACACAGGGGGGAACATATGATGAACCAAATGCTTTATACGGCCCTGACGGCCAACGGCGGCTCATTTGCCGACAATGCCCTGGAGGCGATGAACGTCACCGTTGTGGGCATGGTGACGATTTTTGCCGTGCTGGCGCTGCTGTGGGGCATCATCGAGCTGCTGCACCGGGTGCTGAACGCGGGCCGGGACCTGGCCTCCGACGCCCGTGCCGGCGGGGGCGCCTCCGCCGCGCAGACTGCGCAGGCTTCCGCCGCGCCGGCGGCTCCTGCCGCGCCGGCCGGAGAGGACGGCGCCCTGATTGCCGCCATTACCGCCGCCGTGGCTGCGGCGATGGCCGAGGAGGGCTGCACCGGCGGCTTCCGCGTGGTGGCCTTCCGGCGGGTTTCCGGCCGCGGGAACGGCCGACACTGATCAACCAACCGAAGAGAGAAAGGATAATATGGTGAATCCAATGAAAACCTACCGTGTAACCGTGAACGGAATTGCATATGACGTTGTTGTCGAGGAGCTGACGCCCGGCGCCGCTCCGGCCCCGGCGGCCCCTGCCGCACCTGCTGCGCCCGCCGCGCCTGCTGCATCCGCCGCGCCTGCTGCATCCGCCGCGCCTGCTGCACCCGCAGCTGCACCTGCCGCGCCCGCTGCGGCCCCCAAGGCACCCGCCGGCCCGGCCGGCGCCACCGTGATCAAGGCGCCCATGCCCGGCACCATTCTGCGCGTTGCCGCAAAGCCCGGCGCCGCGGTGAAGAAGGGAGATGTGCTCTGCGTGCTGGAGGCCATGAAGATGGAAAACGACATCATGGCGCCGGACGACGGCACCGTGGCCACCGTGGAGGTGAGCGCCGGCCAGAGCGTGCAGACCGACGACGTCCTGATTACCCTCAACTGACGCTGCAGCAAGGAAGTGACGCGATATGATTGAGAGTATTGAGAATTTTCTGCAATCCACAGGCATTGCCCGGCTGATTGACGGCGGCTGGCTGCCCAGCCTGCAGGTGCTGGTGATGCTGGTGATTGCCGGAGTTCTGGTATACCTTGCCATTGTCAAGGGCTTTGAGCCCCTGCTGCTGCTGCCGATTGCCGTGGGAATGCTGCTGACCAACATTCCGGGCGGGGGCATGTTCCATCTGGATCTGTTTTTGCAGCCCGAGGTGGATTATCTGGAGGTCTTCCGCAGCGGCGGCCTGCTGGATATGCTGTACCTTGGGGTTAAGCTGGGCATTTACCCCTGCCTGATTTTCATCGGCATCGGGGCAATGACCGATTTCACCCCCCTGATTTCCAACCCCAAAAGCCTGCTGATTGGCGCGGGGGCACAGCTGGGCGTGTTTGTGGCCTTCGCCGGCGCGCTGATGTCGGGGCAGTTCACAGGGGCCGAGGCGGCCTCCATCGGCATCATCGGTGGGGCGGACGGTCCCACGGCCATTCTGGTGACCAAAACCCTGGCGCCGGATCTGCTGGGTGCCATTGCCATTGCCGCCTATTCCTACATGGCGCTCATTCCGCTGATTCAGCCCCCGCTGATGAAGCTGCTGACCACCAAAAAGGAGCGCTGCATCCGTATGACCGAGCTGCGCCGGGTTTCCAAGGTCGAAAAGGTGGTCTTCCCGCTGGTGGTAACCGCCGTGGTCGGACTGATTGTGCCCGATGCGCTGGCGCTGGTGGGCTGCCTGATGTTCGGCAACCTGCTCAACGTCTGCGGGGTGACCGAGCGGCTCTCCAAAACCGTGCAGAACGGGCTGATGAACGCCGTGACGGTGTTCCTCGGCATCAGCGTGGGGGCCACGGCCAGCGCCGAGAACTTTTTGCGCGGGGAGACCCTGCTGATTATCGCGCTGGGGCTGGTTGCCTTCTGCATTTCCACGGTCGGCGGTCTGCTCACCGCCAAGGTGATGTGCAAGCTGACCGGCGGCAAAATCAATCCTCTCATCGGCTCGGCCGGCGTTTCGGCAGTGCCGATGGCCGCCCGCGTTTCGCAGAAGCTCGGGCAGCAGGAGGACCCCGGCAATTTCCTGCTGATGCACGCCATGGGGCCGAATGTGGCCGGCGTCATCGGTTCGGCCGTGGCGGCGGGCGTTCTGCTCGCGTTCTATTGAGCCGGACGGGATTTTTGAGAAAGGATAGTACCTGAATTATGGCAAAAGTGAAAATCACAGAGACGGTTCTGCGGGATTCGCACCAGTCCCTGATTGCAACGAGAATGACCACCGAGGAAATGCTGCCGATTCTGGAGACCATGGACGGCATCGGCTACCATTCGCTGGAGGCGTGGGGTGGCGCAACCTTTGACGCCTGTATGCGCTTTCTGAACGAGGACCCTTGGGACCGCCTGCGCAAAATCCGCGACCGGGTCAAAAAAACCAAGCTGCAAATGCTCTTCCGCGGGCAGAATATCCTGGGATACCGGCATTATCCGGACGATGTGGTGCGCTATTTCGTGCAGAAATCGGTGGCCAACGGCATCGACATCATCCGCATTTTCGACGCGCTCAACGACCCGCGCAACCTCCGCACCGCCATTGACGCAACCAAGCGCGAGGGCGGGCACGTGCAGGCAGCCGTATCCTATACCACCGGCCCGGTGTATACCCTGGAGTATTTTGCGGGGTATGCCAGGGAGCTGGAGGAGATGGGCGCGGATTCGATCTGCATCAAGGATATGGCCGGCCTGCTCAAGCCCTATGACGCATACGAGCTGGTCCGGGCGCTGAAGGAGACCGTCAAAATTCCGATTCAGCTGCACACGCACTATACCTCCGGACTTGCGTCCATGACCCTGCTCAAGGCCGTGGAGGCCGGTGTGGATGTCATCGACACCGCCATCTCTCCCATGGCCATGGGGACCTCTCAGCCCCCCACCGAGGCCATGGTGGCCGCCCTGGAGGGGACCGATTACGATACCGGCATCAGCCTGCACGCACTGGACGCCGTGACCCGCTATTTCACCCCGCTGCGCGAGAAGTACCTGGCCGACGGGCTGCTCAATCCCAAGGCGCTGAAGGTGGACGTCAACGCGCTGATTTATCAGGTGCCGGGCGGAATGCTTTCCAACCTGATGAGCCAGCTGGCTCAGGCCGGGAAGTCCGATCAGCTGACCGCCGTGCTGGAGGAGGTCCCGCGCGTGCGCGCCGATGTGGGATATCCGCCGCTGGTGACCCCCTCCTCGCAGATTGTGGGCACTCAGGCCGTTTTCAACGTCATCCTGGGCGAGCGCTACAAAACCGTTACCAAGGAGTTCAAAGGCCTGGTGCGCGGGGAGTACGGAAAAACGCCGGTGCCGATTGACCCGGCCTTCGCCCGGAAAATCATCGGGGATGAAAAGCCGGTTACCTGCCGCCCCGCCGACCTGCTGGAGCCCGAGCTGGATCAGCTGCGCAGCGAGATTGCCCCCTACCTCGAACAGGATGAGGATGTGCTCTCCTATGCCCTCTTCCCCGAGGTCTCCAAAAAGTTCTTTGAGTACCGCAAAGCAAAAAAATACGGCCTGGACGCCGACCACTCCAACGCCACCCTCGGCGTTCATACGGTATAACCATAAGAAGACCTTGGAGGGCCCCGCCCGTTAAGATCCCCACCGTTGGAGAAGACCTTGGAGGGACCCGCCTCTTAAGGAGAGGCCAGTCCCTCCAAGCCTCCCCCGGCGAGACCTTCCCCGGCACAAGCCCCCAGTATTGCATACGGTATTGCAAATACGATATGCCCGGGGGCCTGCGCCGGGGAATTTCTTTTGGGGGCGGATGGATTTTTGGGAGATTGCGGATGGGCGCGGTTGACTGGCGGAATGTCATGGAAATCTTTTTTGAAGCTGGATATCCAATCGAAAACGTGCAATGAGCAGTGAATAAAATGCAGCAGCCAGAGGTCAGTAAAAAGGAAATGATAACGGCTGTTATGTTATATATTACATAATTACATACGAATACACTTATATCATTAAAAACCGGGCAGCCAATAGCGGCTGTCCGGTTTTCTGATATG
>CALWQR010000010.1 GCA_944383705.1 uncultured Clostridia bacterium | reverse complement strand
CAACGACCATTGCCCACTGCTCATTGCTCATTATTAACTGCTAATTGCTAATTGCACATTGCCAATTGTCCATCCGCCCCCAAAAGAAATTCCCCGGCGCAGGCCCCCAGGCATACCGTATTTGCAATACCGTATGCATTGATGGGGGCCTTGCGCCGGGGAAGGTCTCGCCGGGGGAGGCTTGGAGGGACCGGCCTCTCCTTAAGAGGCGGGTCTCTCCAAGGTCTTCTCCAACAGTGAGACTCTTATCAGGCGGGTTCTTCCAAGGTCTTCTTCTCTGCCCAAGGTCTTCTTCTCTCGCGTTATGCCTCAGTCTCAGCGGCTGCGCGGAAGCAGTAGAAGATTTTATCGGTTTCAAAGAGCATGACGGAGGCATCCACCGAGGTGCCGCGATAGGTCAGTTGCGTTTCGCTTCTGAAAAGCTCCTCGCCGCAATCATTGTAGTAAATAAAGCTTGTGTCGTTTTCGCGCAGCACATAGTAGCCGTCGCCAACCGTCACCACATCATATTGCAGCTTTTCGGGCTGGGTCATGCCGGCGGTCATCCGGTAATACTCGGTCACTGTCCGGCCGTTTTCCTGGCGGGCTTCCTTGCTGAACAGCAGCAGATTGTCCAGCGAAGCGAACAGTTCATACTCCTCGGCGGTGTAATCGAACACGAATTTCAAATCGCTGTCATATACCCGGCCGCTGCCCAGAACAAAGACATTGTTGGAGTTTTCGGTATCCGCATTGGTCACATCTCCGATGAGTTCACCCTTGCCGTTGACCAGATAGCTGTTCACGGAACGGTCGGCAACCAGATACCGGTCGGCCATCACCGGCACCGCAGCGGACAACCCCTGGTCGGGAATGGTATTGTTGAGAATCTCCTTGAGGCTGCCGTTGTCACTGATAGAAGCCGTTGCAAATTCTGTGTATGCTTTGTCTTCAATCGGAATGATGCTGGCCAGGTTGTCAATGCTTTTGTGCAGCATGTCATAGTCCTCTGCCTTCATGGCAACGCTTTCCAACCCACGCGCATTGTTGCTGACGACGATAAAATCCATCGTGACCTCCTTGGTGGAGGCTTTTTTGACGTCATAAATCAGCGAAACCAGGTTGTATTTGCTCCCCTCGTCAAACAGGTCATAAGACGCCGCGTCATCGGGCAGAAGCTCCAGATACTGAATCAGGACGTTCCCGCTGCTCAGAACCACAGGAAAGCCGTGATCGGTCCGCTCCGGGAAGGTATATGCCCCGGTGATTTTCCCGTATTGGTCATAAATCTTGAACGCGTCCTCACCGATGCTGTAATAGTAGTCCGCCGACCATCTGGAAAAGATCGGCAGCGCGGCGGCCAGCAGACTGTGCTCAAACTTGAGCGCGAAGGCGCCGTCCTCTTCCATCCGGTAATAGCGGTTTTCCACCACCAGCATATCCGCCAGCGTGTCGGGAGAGGTCACCTTGGGGAAATTACAGATTTCCCTGCCCTGGTCGTCATAAAACACCGTGGTGTTGGTGACGGTTCCATCGGTATCCGCCTCTTTGATCAGCCAGAAAACGGTTTCGCCGTCCACCACAAGCAGGCCGATCAGGTCCTCGGTCAGGTACTCGGTTTCACTGTCGGTCCACTCCAGCACCACCGTATCGGTGACGAAATTGTATATCCGGTAGCGCGTGGTCGGGGCAGAGCCATCCATCACCACTGCCAGGTCACCTGCGGCACACACAAAGTTCCCCTCAATGCTGGCTTTTCCGGCGGTTTTCATGGTTGGCGTATCGTCAAAAACGACATCTTCCGAATACATATCCAGGGGCTTGCCGGCTCCTCCGGCGCCGCAGGACGCAAACAGCAGGCAAGCCGTCAGCAGCAACAGCATTACCGGGACACGAAAACGCAGCTTTTTCATAAAAAATTCCTCCGATGTAATAAAATAGGCACAGTCCGCGCCAGCTGCAACAGTCAGGCCACGGCTGTTGCCTATATTTTAACACAGGATATGCAGTTCGTCAATCCCTAATTCCGAATTTGTCAATTCTGACAATAAAACCGGTAAAATGCCAACATGCGCAGTTTGTCTCTCAGTGCGCGGGACGCCGGGCGACAGCGGGGCGGAAATACTGGTAATACCCGCAGGGGATCATCCCGTTGGAAAGGCGGCGCACCTTGTCGGCCCGCCGGCCGTAGAGCCGCTCAAATTCCGGGTGGGCGGCAAGGATGTAGATCTGCCACGGGTCAAACTCCGCAAAATGACGGCCCATTCCGCGGTAGAGCCGTTCAACCTCCTCCGGCGTCATCAGCCGCTCCCCGTAGGGGGGATTGCATACGATGGTGCCCCGGCGGTCGGGCTTTTCGATATGCAGCACATCGGCCTCAAACAGCCGCATGTGCTCTTCCACGCCGGCGCGCAGGGCGTTTTCGTAGGCCAGGTCCAGCACGGCCGGGTCGATGTCCGAGGCCCAGACCTCAAATGCCGCATCCCGCCGGACGGCGGCCTGGGCCTGTTCCCTTGCCTGCTGCCAGAGCGCCGGCGGAAGCTGCGGGAATTCCTCACCGGCAAACCGCCGTCCCAGCCCGGGCGCGCGGTTGGCCAGAATCATCGCCGCCTCAATGGCAATGGTTCCGCTGCCGCACATCGGGTCCCAGAACAGCACATCCTGCCGGGGACGGGCAATCATCGCCATAGCCGCGGCCAGCGTCTCGCGCAGGGGCGCGGCGCCGGCCTCCGGGCGGTAGCCCCGCTTGTGCAGCGCGACGCCGCTGGTATCTATCATCAGCGAGGCCTCATCCCGGAACAGGAAAAACTCCACCGGATAACGGACGCCGGTCTCGGGGAACCAACGCATATGGTAAGAGTCCGAAAGGCGGCTGACAATGGCTTTTTTGAGGATGCTCTGGCAGTCCGGCACCGAGTGCAGCTGGCTGCGGATGGCGTGCCCCTTGACCGGGAAAGCATCGTTGCGCCCGATCCACTCCTCCCAGGGCAGCGCGCGGGCGCCCTCGAACAGTTCCTCAAAGCTGCGGGCCGGGAAGGCTCCCAGCCGCACCAGCACCCGCTCGGCGCAGCGCAGCGACAGATTGGCCCGGGCAATGTCGGCCGGCGTCCCCTCAAACAGCACCCGGCCGTCCATGGTGAAGAGACGGCGCAGACCCAGAGCGTCCAGCTCCTCCCCCAGCGACTTTTCCAGCCCGAACAGGCAGGTGGCAACCAGTTGGAATTGTTTCATGTGTTTGCGGCGCGTATGCGCCCTCCTTTCTGAAGCAGCCGCCGGCGCCAATGGGAGGCCCCGACGGCAAGACCCGGCCTTTTGCACCGGATTTTGTAAGTCGTTATGCACAAATCCGGTCATTTTCGCCGGGGGTGTGACAAACAACCCGTCAATTTTTTGAAATTGCAGGAAGAAACTCTTGCATTTTGCGCCCGGGTGCGATATAATAGAGCGTAAGAAATTCAATCCGCTTCGCACGGGAAAGGCAGGTATGACAGATGGAAAACAGGAAACTGAAGGTCGGCGTCATCGGCGCGACCGGAATGGTGGGGCAGCGCTTTCTGACGCTGCTGGACGGCCACCCCTATTTTGAGGTAACGGCTCTGGCGGCCTCGGCGCGCTCGGCCGGCGTCCCCTATGAGGAGGCAGTGGGCAGCCGCTGGAAGCTGCAGACCCCGATTCCGGATGCCTTCCGCCGCATGGAGGTGCTGGACGCCGCAGATATCGACGCGGTACGCGAGCGCTGCTCCATGGTCTTCTGCGCGGTCAATATGAAGAAGGAGGAGATCCGGGAACTGGAGGAGCGCTACGCAAAGGCCGAAATTCCGGTGGTCTCCAACAACTCGGCCCACCGCTGGACGCCGGACGTGCCGATGGTCATCCCCGAGATCAACCCCGGGCACCTGGAGATCATCGCCGCACAGCGCCGGCGGCTGGGTACCCGCCGCGGGTTCATTGCGGTCAAGCCCAACTGCTCGATTCAGTCCTATGTTCCGCCGCTGACTCCGCTGCGCAAATACGGCATCGAGCAGGTGGTTGCCACCACCTATCAGGCCATCTCGGGCGCGGGCAAAACCTTTCGCGAATGGCCGGAGATGCTGGATAACGTAATTCCCTACATTGGTGGCGAGGAGGAGAAGAGCGAGCAGGAGCCGCTGCGCATCTGGGGCGAGGTGAAGGACGGCCGCATTGTCAAGGCCGAGTCCCCGCTCATCACAACCCAGTGCATCCGGGTTCCGGTGACCGACGGTCACACCGCGGCCGTGTTTGTCCGGTTCCGGAAAAAGCCGAGCCGCGAACAGATTCTGCAGGACTGGCGGGAATTCTCGGGGCTTCCCCAGAGCCTGGGCCTGCCCCATGCGCCGAAGCAGTTCATCACCTATTTTGAAGAGGACGACCGTCCCCAGACCCGCCTGGACCGCGACCTGGAGGGGGGCATGGGCGTCTCTGTCGGCCGGCTGCGCGAGGATACGCTGTTCGACTACAAATTTGTCGGTCTCTCGCACAACACCCTGCGGGGCGCCGCGGGCGGCGCAGTGCTGATTGCCGAGCTGCTGTACCGCCAGCATTATTTTGACTGAGCATGGGCCCGGCGGGCGGCCCCGGATACACCGGGACGCCCGCGGCGCCATGACCGTTATGCACCGCCTGTGCGGTGCTTTCGGGTTGTAGACAAAAGGCGTATCAAATAACAATTGCACAAAAGCGTTCGTCTGCTTTTTCTTTGAGCATGCAGGCGCAAAGAAAAAGCTTGGCAAAAAGAAAGCGCCATATCGGAATTTCGCCCTCTGCGGGCGGAAACTTTTGCGAAGCAAAATTTCCGGCACCTCCGGTGCCTTGCGACCAAAGGGCTATTTACCCTTGACCCCGGGAAACTTTTTGCAAAGCAAAAATTTCCGGCGGCTTGCCGCCTCAAACTCTTTGAAGAAGGCAAAACGTGCGTAGCACGTTGATCAAAACTTTCAGCAAACTGACGAAAATCCTTGCTTTGGTCTGCAGTCTGTAAGCACCGCCTGTGCGGTGCTTTTTTGATCCCGGACACACCGGAGCACAGGGCTTTTTCTTCTCACCCGCCCGGCTCCGGCCACCAGCCCGGAGCCGGGCTCAGGCGCGCACCAGGCGGCCAAGGGCTCCTCGCAGACAATCGGCAAAGACGTCAATCTGCTGCGGAGTGTTGGCTGCCGAAAAGCTGACCCGGATCGAGCAGCCGGCCTGCGCGGGGGTCAGGCCAAAGGCAATCAGCGCGGCGCTGGGCTGCGGATGGTGCGAGGAGCAGGCAGAGCCGTTGGAGACGCAGATGCCGTTGCGGGAGAGCTCGTGCAGCATGGTTTCGCTGCGGATACCGGGGAGCGTGAGGTTGAGAATATGCGGCGCGCAGCGGCCGGCAGGCAGGTTGAGCGTTACCGGCAGGCCGCCCAGCGCGGCAACGGTGCGCTCCCGCAGTGCCCGCATGGCCGCGATGTTGTCGTCAAGCGCGGCAAAGCCTTCCTCGGCCGCCCGACCGAAGCCGGCAATGCCGATCAGGTTCTCGGTCCCCGAACGGAAGCCGGCCTCCTGCCCTCCGCCCAGCAGGCAGGGGACAATATCCCGCCGGCGCAGCGCGTCGGGGGAAACATACAGCGCCCCTACCCCCTTGGGACCGTGTATCTTGTGTGCGCTCAGGGTGACCAGATCCGCTCCCAGCGCCGCCGGTGTGAAGCGGCATTTGAGGTAGCCCTGTACGGCATCGGTATGCGTGACAATGTCGGAGTCGCGCTCCTTGGCCATGGCAAACGCGCGCGCCAGGTCGTATTGCGCGCCGGTCTCGTTGTTGACCATCATCATGGAGACTAGGAACACACGCCCCCGCAACGCCCCGGCGTACTGCTCCCAATCCAGCTCCCCGCCACGGGTGCGGATGCGCACCACCTCAAAGCCGCGCGCCTCCAGCGCCTGCATGGCGCGCTCCACGCCGGGGTGCTCGGAATCGGTTGTGACGACGCGCATTCCCTGCCGCCGCGGCTTGGCAAATGCGCTGCCCAGCACCGCCAGGTTGTCGGATTCGCTCCCGCAGGAGGTAAAAATCAGCTCCCCCGCCGCCGGGCGGCGAACTCCCAGCGTGCGGCAGACCTGCCGCCTGGCGTTCTCCAGCACCTCGTGGGCCGCGTTGCCCAGAGTGTGCAGGGAGGAGGGGTTGCCGTAGATCTCCATCACCTCCCGCATGGTCTGCTTCACCCCCTCGCTCAGGGGGGTGGTGGCGCTGTGATCCAGATAAATTTCCTTCATAAACAAACCGCGGGCCGGCCCCGCACGGTATGGCACAGGGGGGACCGGCCGCTCCTTTCTCTTCGCTTTTCGCGGGGATATCTGCCCGTGGACGCGGCTTTGCCTCAGCGGAAGGCAAACGCCCCCACAATGGCGTCCAGCTCGGCCAGATGCGCGTCATAGGCGCTGTCCAGCGCGGTATAGGTCAGGCAGTAAATCATGCTTTTGTAGGCGGCAATGTACTGCCGGTAGCGATATGTGGTGCCGCCCAGACGCAGCCGGAATTCGTATACCGTAGCCTGCCGGCCGCCAAGCTCCACCTTTCCGGTGTCGGACAGCAGTTCAAAGCCGCCCTCCCCCGCCATGTCCTCCATCAATTCCCGGCTGAGGTCGAAATATTCCTGCACGCTGATCTGCTCGACGTCGGTGGGCATGTAGGGCACCACGCTGACGCTGGTTCCATCGGCCGCCACGCGCGCACCGTAAATCTGATCGTCCATCCGGATTTCCCAACTCTCGGGGACATACAGGCAGTAGGCCACGTCGTCGCCGAAGGCCGCCTTCATGCCTGTGGGGGCGTCTGCGCCGTCGTCCAGCTGCTTGGCGTAGTCGTACGGGACATAGGGCTCGGCAAAGATGAACTGATCCAGCATCAGCTCCACATCCGGCATGTACATCTCGTACATCTCGGCATTGGCGGTAAAGGTGAATACGTAAAACGTGCTTTTCCCCTCGGCATTCTCACGCTCGGCAACAATCTGCAGGAAGTACAGCGTCTCCCCGTCCACCAGGCCGCTGTAGCAGTATTGCCGGGCGTTGACGCCGTCCAGCGTTGTGGGAATGCAGCCCTCCTCGTCAAAGGTCAGCCGGTTGTCCAGCGCCCGCGTCCGCACCGGCTCCTGACAGTAGCGCTCGGCAAACCAGCCGATGCGGGGGCTCGTGTCGCCGGAGGAGTCTTCCCCGGCCAGGGCGGCGTCCATTTCGGCGCGCAGCTCCTCGGTGATGGGGTAGCTGTTGACGCTGACCGTAGATTGCCGGGCCAGGTCCCGATAGGCGCCCGATACTCCGTAGGAGGTGTTGAGCACCCAGGTGTTGGGCACATACAGCCGGTAATCCGCCCCGGCGCAGGAGGCAATCATCATACCGTTGGGGGTCTCCTCACCCTTGGCGGCGCAGGAGGCCAGGCCCAGCGCGGCGGCAAGCGCCAGCAGGCAGGCCGCAAGGCGGGCAATATGCTTCATCTGCAAAATTCATCCTTTCTGTTCTTCCCTGCTCTGTATCGCAAGGCATTAAGATATGATAGCAGATCTTTCGGCTCATATCTTCAATATTCTGTAAATTTTGTGCGGCGCGGATGAAAATTCCGCCGGCAGGCAGGGTCACCGGCAGATCCGGGACGCGGCCGGACCTCAGACCGGCGCGGTCTGCCCCTGCAGCAGATTCTGCGCAGCGCACAGGATACCGATTTTGCCGCTCTCATAGGTCAGTCCGCCCTGAAAATAGGCGGTATAGGGCTCGCGCAGCGGACCGTCGGCCGAGAGCTCGATCGAGCTGCCCTGCGTAAAGCCGCCGGCAGCCATAATCACACGGTCGCTGTAGCCCGGCATGGCCCAGGGCTCGGGCGTGACAAAGGCGTCCACCGGGGAGCCCTGCTGAATGCCGCGGCAGAAGGCGCACAGCTTCTCCTCGCTGCGCGTGATGACCGACTGGATGATGTCATACCGCTGCTCGTCCCAGCGTGGCTCGACCTCAAACCCGAGCTGTTCGAAGATATAAGCCGCCAGATGTGCGGTTTTCAGGGCCTGTGCCACGGTGTGCGGCGCATAGAACAGCCCCTTGTACATCGGCTTGTTCTGCCCGAGGCTTGCACCCTGCTCGGTCCCGATGCCGACCGAGGTCAGCCGGTATCCCGCCAGCTCAACCGCCCGGCTTGTCCCGGCCAGGTATCCGCCGCTCTCTGCCATGCCTCCGCCCGGGTTTTTGATCAGCGAGCCGATGACCAGGTCCGCACCGACCTGCGTCGGTTCCCTCGTCTCCACAAACTCGCCGTAGCAGTTGTCCACTACCGTCCAGACGTCCGGACGGATGCCCTTGACCGCGCGGATGATCTCCCCGATCTGCTCCACGCACAGGGTTTTGCGGTTGAGGTATCCCTTGGAGCGCTGAATGAACACCACGCGGATGCGGGGCTCGTCCCGCAGGCAGCGCAGAATCTCCCCGGTGCGGAAGCCGCCGTCGGCCTCGAGCTCGGTTTGCAGATAGTCCACGCCGAAATCCCGGAGCGAGCCGTTGCCGTGTCCGTCGCCCAGACCGATGACCTCCTCCAGTGTGTCGTACGGCTTGCCGGCCACCGAGTAAAGAATATCCCCCGGGCGCAGCAGGCCGAACAGGCCGATGGTCAGGGCGTGCGTACCGCTGACAATGCTGTGGCGGACAAAGGCCGCCTCGGCGCCCATGACGTCGGCCCAGACCTCGTCCAGCACGTCCCGTCCGCGGTCCCCGTTTCCATAGCCGCTGGTGCTCTGAAACAGCGCGTCCGACACCCGGTGCCGGCGGAAGGCGTCCATCACCTTCTGCGTATTCTCAAAGGCGGTGCGGTCGATGGCGGCAAAGCGGGGCGCCAGCGCGGCCTCAGCCTGGGCGCACAGCGCCAGAATCGTATCCGAAAACTGCATCAAACAATGTCCTTTCTTTCAGAGGGAAAAATTGCGGGTCATTTTCCAAGGTAGTCCTCGGGGTTGACGCTGGGGAACTCCACCTCCCGGGCGGCCGCGCGCTGCGAGACCTCGTCGTAAAAGGCGGCAAGCGTCTCGTTGAAGTACGGATACAGCACCAGGTATCCCAGCCCGCAGGTGCAGCAGGAGGCCAGCAGCCCCCAGCCGATAAAGCTCAGCTGGGTGCAGAACAGGCGCCATTTGTTCCCCCGCATCAGCAGCCGGGAGTTGCGCAGCACATCCGCCGCACCCAGCTGCGGGTACTCAACGACAATGTAGGGGCAAAGGCTGTACTGGTAGAAAAGAACAGCAAGAACCGCCATGCCGGCAAGGAACCACACCACCGTGAAAGAAGCCAGCGCAAACAGCAGCGCCGGGGAGCGGTCCAGCATACCGCCGACATCCAGCACCACTGCCAGCAGTCCGGGTATCAGAACGGTCACCATTGCAGCGGCATACAGAACCAAGGAATACAGCGTCATGACCCCCACCGTCCTCCAGTACCGCCGGTTGGAGGGACGGAAGCAGAAGAACAGATCCCTCACACCGGTCTCCTGCTTTTTATCCAGCAGCCCGAGCTGAAAAGAGGCATAGCCTGCCTGCAGCGGGCCGGCTACAAAAATCACGTACGCCAGGCTGAACAGCATCAGAGCCAGCCATCCCACCGACAAAAGCCCGGCCATCTGACCGATATCCAGCTGCCCAGGGTTCATATCCGCCAGTCCCGACGAAATGATGGCAGCCATTGCAACAATGCTCCCCACCAGGGAGGGGGCGGAGGAAATCACAATCAGCAGTACGAATACGCCGATGGCCAATTCCCAACGTCCGGCCAGGGCGGTGCGGGCACGCAGGCGGAACTCCGCCGCGCTGGAGCGGTGTCGGATGGGGGTCTGATAAATCGGATTGTTCATGTTCTGTTTCCTTTCTTTTCCATAGGTGATTTCGGTTCAGTCCGGGAAGGACTGGACAATGCGGCGGAAGCACTCGCCGCGCTCCTCAAAATTGCGGAAGGCGTCAAAGCTGGCACAGGCCGGGGAGAGCAGCACGGCGTCGCCCGGGAGAGCCAGCTTCCGCGCACGCTCCACGGCGTCCGCAAACGCGGGCTCTGTCCATACCGGCAGCTCCCCTGGCTCGGCCTCCAGCGCCTCCCGGATGCGTTCCCGTGTGGCGCCGGTGAGCACCACGGCCTTGGCGCGCGCCTTAAGCGCCTTTGCCAGGGGTGCGAACGGGAGGTGCTTGTCGTAGCCCCCGCAGATGACAACCGGCCTGCCCGGCAGCGCCGAGAGGGCCGCCGCCGTGCGCGACGGACTGGAATCGATGGAGCTGTTGTAATAGGTCACCCCGCGCACCGTGCGGACGCGCTCCAGCCGGTGCGGCACCCCGCGGAAGCTGCGGGCCACCTGCCGGACCGCCTCGGGGGAGACCAGACCACGGGTCAGGGCGATGGCCGTCATGTAATTTTCCAGGTTGTGCCGCCCGGGAAGCAGGATATCGGAGACCGCCAGCACCCGCTGCTCCTCCCCGCCCTGCGAGACCGCAATCCAGCCGTCCCGCAGGAATACGCTGTCCCCGGTATGCGGGGGGAGCGCCTCTCCGGGCCGCAGCGAGGAGAACAGCGTCACCGGCGCGGCACAGCCCGCCGCCAGCTCCAGCGCTGCGGGATTTTCGGCATTGGTCACCAGCATCCGGTTGCCCGGGTGGCGGAAGATGTTGGCCTTGGCCTGCGCGTACTCCTCCATATCCCGGTGCCAGTCCAGATGGTTGGGCGAGAGGTTGGTTACGGCGGCCCGCGCGGGAGACCGCCGCAGATCCATGAGCTGGAAGCTGGAAAGCTCCACCACGGCCACATCTCCCGGCCGCATGCTTTCCGTATGCGGCAGCAGAGGTTCCCCGATGTTGCCTCCCAGCCACACCCGGCCGCCTCCGGCCGCGGCGTATCCGGCCTCCAGAATGTGTGCGGTCAGGGTGGAGGTAGTGGTCTTTCCGTCGCTGCCGGTCACGCCGATGACAGTGGCCGGCGTCAGCTCCAGGAAAAGCTCCATTTCCGAGAGCACCACGGCCCCGCCGGCCCGGGCACGGGCCAGCTCGGGCGTGTCCGGACGCAGTCCGGGGGAACGGAAAATAACCGGCTCGTTCAGCTCCCCAAGGTAATCCTCCCCCAGCCGCAGGGCTACGCCGGCGGCTTCCAGCCGCGTGGCCGTCTCTCCCAGCGCTTCCCTGCTCTTGCGGTCGCGGGCACAGACCCGGACTCCGTGCGCCAGCAGAAAATCAATCAGGGGCAGATTGGAGACCCCCAGCCCAACCACCGCGCAGGGGCGTGCGCGCAGCCGGGCAATCCATTCGGATATGGTCACAATGGCAGTCGCATCCTTTCCGTAAAGTTGCTCCCCTTTATTATATTCTATTTTTGCTCAAGTTGCAATAGAAAACCGATAAAAAAACCGGTTCCGGGCAAAAAAATCTCGTTTCCCCCTTTTCAAATCGAGTTTTTTCTGGTATAATGGAAGGCAGCAAGGGCAAAGAAAGGGTGATCCGGCATCATGCCAGCAAAAAAAACACAGCAATACGACAACCAAAGCATCAAGGCGCTCAAGGGGGCGGACCGTGTGCGCAAGCGCCCGGCCGTGATTTTCGGCTCGGACGGGTTGGAAGGGTGCGAGCATTCCTTCTTTGAAATTCTCTCCAATGCAGTGGACGAGGCACGCGAAGGGCACGGGAGCGAGATCCGCGTGCGGGCGTTTCTGGACCGCAGCATCGAGGTAGAGGATTTCGGGCGCGGGGTTCCCCTGGGCTGGAACGAGGCCGAGGGCCGTTGGAACTGGGACCTGATTTACTGCGAGCTCTACGCCGGCGGCAAATACGAGAACAACTCCGGCAAATCGGCCTACGAGTATTCGCTCGGCCTCAACGGACTTGGCGCCTGCGCCACACAGTACAGCTCGGAATATATGACGGTGCACTCCTATGACGGCGCCACCGACCGCAGCATCTCCTTCCGCCGCGGCGAGGTACAGGGCGAGCTGCAGGAGCGCCCGATGAAAAAGCAGGAAGCCGGACGCACCGGGACCGTGGTACGCTGGAAGCCCGACCTGGACGTCTTTACCGACATCAACATTCCGCACACCTTTTTTGAGGACGTTCTGCGGCGGCAGTCGGTGGTCAACGCCGGCATCCGGTTTGTACTCTTCCTGGAGCAGGACGACGGCAGCTTTACCGAGCAGACCTTCTGCTATGAGAACGGGATTTCGGATTATCTCTCCGAGCTTGTCGGCGAGACGCCCCTTACCCCGCCGGTCTCCTGGCACCTGGAAACGCAGGGGCGCGACCGGGCCGACAAGGAGGAATACCGGTTCAAGGCCGACGTCAGCTTCTGCTTTTCCAACAACGTCAGCTTCCTGGAGTATTATCACAACTCCAGCTTTCTGGAGCACGGTGGCTCCCCCGACCGCGCCGTGCGCCTGGCCTTTACCTATGCGCTGGACAAGTACCTCAAGGCGCAGAATCTGTATACCAAAAGCGAGAGCAAAATCACCTTTGGAGACATTGCGGACAGCCTGGCGCTGGTCATCAACAGCTTTTCGACCATGACCTCCTACGAAAATCAGACCAAAAAATCCATCAACAACACCTTCATCGCCGACGCGCTCAACGAGTTCCTGCGCAAGCAACTGGAAATTTATTTCATCGAGCATCCCAAGGAGGCCGAGGTGATTGCCCGGCAGGTGCTGGTGAACAAGCGCAGCCGCGAGTCGGCCGAACGGGCGCGGGTGGATATCAAAAAGAAGCTGGCGGGTGAGCTGGACGCCGCCAACCGTGTGGAAAAGTTTGTCAACTGCCGCACCAAAGACCCCTCCCGCGCCGAGCTGTATATTGTGGAGGGCGATTCAGCCCTGACCTCCTGTAAGCTGGGGCGGGATTCGGAATTTCAGGCCATCATTCCGGTCCGCGGCAAAACCCTGAACTGCCTGAAGAGCGACTACGGCAAAATCTTCAAAAACGACATCATTACCGACCTGCTGCGCGTCATCGGCTGCGGGGTGGAAATCAAGGGCAGAAAGCAGAGCGAGCTCAATTCCTTCGACCTTGCCAAGCTGCGCTGGTCCAAAATCATCATCTGTACCGACGCCGACGAGGACGGGTTCCAGATCCGCACCCTGCTGCTGACCCTGTTCTACCGTCTGCTCCCCACTCTGCTCAAAGAGCATAAGGTCTTCATCGCCGAATCCCCGCTGTTTGAAATTACCACCAAGGACGAGATATTGTTTGCGTTTGACGAGTTTGAAAAGGCCGCCATCCTCAAAAAACTGGGCAGCAAAAAATATACCCTGCAGCGCTCCAAGGGACTGGGCGAAAACGAGCCCGATATGATGTGGAAGACCACCATGAATCCCGAGACCCGCCGGCTCATCTCGGTCACCCCCGCAGACGCCGCCCGGACCGAGGTTATCTTTGATACCCTCCTTGGGGACAACCTCCCCGCCCGCAAACGCTTTATTACCGAGCACGGCAAAGAATACATGAAAGACATCGACGTGTAAAAGCGCTTCGCCATAGAAGAAGACCTTGGAGGGCCCCTCCAAGGTCTTTTCCTCCGGTGGGAATCTTCTCAGACGAGTCCCTCCAAGGCCTTCTCAATCTTCTCAGGCGGGTTCCTCCAAGGACTTCTCCAGCGGCATTTATTCCTCGGTATAGGCCTCAAAGAGGGCGGCGACGTCGTCAGCAGTGACGGTTTCGGTATCCGCGAAGGAGTCGAGCAGGATATCAGCGTACAGATCCAGCACGCTGTCATCCAGCGGCAGCTCTTCGCCGGCGTTTTCGACATACGACTGGCGGATGGTAGCGGTCAGCATGGTCTTTTGCTCCTCGGGCGATGCGGTCTGGGAACGGATATTGTTGACTGCGTCTGCGACCGTGCCGGTATAATTCCTGTATGCCTGGCCGTCCACATCCATATTTTTCAGAGTCGAGCCCATGGCGCGCATACCGATGGTTGTGATATCGTTGATCAGGGGGACAAAGCTTGGGTTTTTCTCCATCTCGGCAATCAGGCCGGCCACGGTGGTGCCGGTGGTCAGCCGGCGGGTCAGGGTCTCGGTGCCCGAATCCAGGTCGGCCAGCACACCATCCGCAATCATGATGTCCAGCATTCCGGCAAAGGTATCCAGATCGGCGCACAGGGCCTGTGTATTGCGCGCATCGGTATGGAAAATTTCCAGTGTGTGCCGGAAGAGATCCGAGAACACGGCGGTGCCGTTCTGCGCGAGATCCGGGAGTTTCAGGCCAAGGAAGCTGCCGCTGCCGTCCGCGTCCAGCCAGACGTCGGTGGCGCCGTACACCAGTTCTCCGGCCACGGCCGGGAGCAGGCGGGAATCCTCAAAGCAGTCCGCCATGTCCCGCAGCGCATCGGTCTGCCCGCTGCCAAAGTCGGCCAGTTCCTCCTCGGTCAGTTCTCCGACATGGGCGATGAAATGCCCGATGGCGTCCACCTCGGCGCGCAGCGTGGTCTTCTCTCCGTTGATGCGGAAGCCGGTCAGCGCACCGCAAAAGGCTTTGCCGCCCAGCGTCCGGTAGACAACCGTCAGGGGGGCGCTTTCCACGGTTTCGATCATTTCGCGCGCCTCGGCCACATCCACATCGTCGGCATACTCCGAGCTGTCGGGAATGGCCCCCAGGCTCGCCACCGCGTCCACCACGGGGGGCAGGCACTCCACATAACTTGCCACCGGCGCCATCACGACGAATACGGTAATCAGCACCTGCAGAACGGCATAGGGCAGAATCCGCAACGGGGAGCGCCGGGGCTTGCCGGTTCCGGTGGCCAGGTGGACGATTCCGGTAATCAGGAACACCAGATAGGTAATGATGCCGCTGACCACCGTCAACGCGATGAATACGGCAAAGAAGACTGCCGGCGCCACAACGGCTCCGCCGCATGCGGCCAGCGCGGCCTGCAGCGGCGCGGTGCCCTGCAAAAAGCTCAGGAGCTCGGTTCCGGTACTGCCGGCGCCGCTCACCAGCTGCTCCAGCAGCGGGCGTATTGCGGAATACGTCTGGTCCTTGGCGATAAATGTGACAATCAGGGATACCACCAGACAGGCGGCAACCGTAATGAAGCGTATCCTCACCCGTCTCAGCCCCAGCAGAATGCCCCAGGCAAAGGCAATCAGCATGGCAAGCACCGGGATCAGGATGCTCATAAACCCAACCATACCATTTTCTCCTTACAACTCGCATTGAAATTTTGCAGCACCGGCGCGTGCTTTGCCCGCGCGCAAATGGCTGTACACAGTCATTTTATCACAGAATAGAAAAATTGTCAATCTTTTTTTCAAAAAAAGCGGCTTGGATGCGCCGGAAAGTCTTCCCGCACGGCATTTTTCACCTGTTGTGGACCGATGAAGCAATGGTTCCACATGGATTTTCCTCCCGGCCGCTCGCTTTCCCGGGCTTTTGTGAAAGGAAGCGCTTGACATTCCGGCCGAATTGTACTATAATTAGTACAGAAATCGGAAAACGGAGGAATTCGGATATGGATATCGCAGTCCGGCGGGCCATCCCCGCCGATCTGGAGGCAGTGGTCCGCCTGCTTTACGAGGTACAGGAGGTACACGCCCAGGGGCGGCCGGATATTTTCGTGCGGGGCGGCAGAAAATACAGCGACAGTGAGCTGCTGCGGATTTTTGCGGATGACAGGCGCCCGGTGCTGGTGGCGGTGCAGGACGGACAGGTCAGGGGCTACGCCTTTTGCATTTATGAGGAGACGCCGGCCGGCAGCTCCCTGCTGCCGATGAAAACCCTGTACATTGACGACCTTTGCGTGGACGAGTCCTGCCGCGGCCGACACATCGGCAGCAGGCTTTATCATGCCGCGCTGAATATGGCCAGGGAGAGAGGCTGTGACCGCGTGACCCTGAACGTCTGGAGTCTGAACACCGGCGCCATGCGCTTTTACGAAAAATGCGGGCTGAGCCCCCTGAAGGTGACCATGGAACAGAAGATTCCCTGAGCGCCCGCGGCTCCCGGGCAGGCCGGCCGCCGCTTTTTTGCGGTTTGCCGGCAAAAAAAGAGCAAAACCCCTTGCAAAAAAAGCAAAAATGAGATATAATAAAGTGTTGTATCCATTTTACCGGAAAGGAGCCTTTGCCACGGGACGGCAGAGGAGCGGACAGAATGCAGCAGACAACACAAACCCTACGCATTGGCCTGTTGGGCTTTGGCGCCATGGGGCGCACACACGCCTGGGCGGTGCGCAACCTCCCGTTTTATTACGGTGCGCTGCCGTTTCGCGCCGAGATAGCCGGTGTCTGCACCACCTCGCGGAAAAAATCAGAGCAGGTGGCGGATGCGTTCGGCATCCCGCTGGCGGTCTGTGACGAGGACGAGCTGATCGGCCGGCCGGATATTGACGTCATTGACATCTGCACGCCGAACAATTGCCATTACGGAACGCTGAAAAAAGCGCTTGCCGCCGGCAAGCATGTGCTGTGCGAAAAGCCGCTCTGCGTCAGCCCTGCGGAAGCCGACGAGGTGGCCTCGCTGGCCGCAGGGGCCGCGCGCACCACCGGCATCGTATTCAACAACCGCTGGCTGGCTCCGGTCATGCGGGCCAGGCAGCTGATTGCGCAGGGGCGGCTTGGCCGGATTCTGCACTTTCACGCCGCCTATCTGCACAACAGCTGCATTGACCCCGAGCGCCGGGTGGGCTGGAAGCAGGACCGGGAGATTTGCGGCGGCGGGGTGCTGTTTGACCTCGGCTCGCATGTGATTGACCTGATGAGCTGGCTGTGCGGGCCGATTCGCAGCGTGTGCGGGCAGGGGCAGATCGCCTACCCCACCCACCTCGACTCTGCCGGGAACCTCTGGCAGACCAACGCCGACGAGGCCTTTTATCTGCACGCGGTCACCGTGGACGGCGCGCACGGCAGCATGGAACTGAGCAAGCTGACGCAGGGGGCCAACGACGCGCTGTCGTTTGAGATTTACGGGGAGACGGGGGCGCTCCGCTTTTCGCTGATGGAGCCCGACTGGCTGTATTTCTACGACGCCGCAGCCCCCGGGCAGCCCATCGGCGGGGAACGGGGCTTTACCCGCATCGAATGCGTGGGGCGCTACCCCGGCATGGTTTTCCCTTCCCCCAAGGCGCCGGTCGGCTGGCTGCGCGGGCACCTGTGCGGGATGCACGCCTTCCTGTCGGCGGCGGCCGACGGCCGCGCCTTTGCCCCGTCGCTGGCCGACGGCGCCGCAGTACAGCGCGTGATGGACGCAGCCTATCGCTCGGCGGCGCGGAACGGCGCCGCGACGGAGGTCGGGTAGATGCTGGTCATCGGGCTGACCGGCCCCAGCGGGGCCGGCAAAAGCACAGTCAGCCGGCTGTTTGCCTCCTTCGGGCTCCCGGTGCTGGATGCCGACGAGATTTACCATGCGCTGCTGATTCCGCCCTCCGAATGTCTGAACGATCTGACCGCGCAGTTCGGCCGGCAGATTCTGCGGGGCGACGGCACGCTCGACCGTCCGGCGCTGGGCCGGCTGGTGTTTGACCACCCAGAGGCGCTGGAGCGGCTCAACTCCGTCTCGCACCGGCATGTGCTGCGGGAGGTGCGCCGCCGGCTGCGCACACTGCGCGACGAGGGGGTCACCGCCGCCGTGCTGGACGCCCCCCAGCTGTTTGAAAGCGGCGCCGACCGGGATTGCAGCGTGATCGTATCGGTCCTGGCCAACGCCGAGCTGCGGGTGCACCGCATCCTGCTGCGGGACGGCATCTCGCGGGAGGACGCCATGCGGCGCATCCGCGCGCAGCGGCCGGATTCGTTTTTCCGCGCGCACTCGGACTATGTCATCGAAAACAACGGCAATGCCGAGAGCCTGCTGCCGCAGGTGCGCAGAATCCTGCGCGAAACGGGGGTGGCGTCGGGATGAAATTCAACCTGCGGCGTCTGCTGATTTTCTTCCTGATTGTGCTGCTGTCGGTCGGCTTCGGCTTTGCCTATGACGCAATTGCCGGCGCGCTGGAACGCAAGAGCCATCCCCAGCCCGAAGCATATGCCGGCCTGATTGCCGGGTATGCCGCCGAGTTCGGCGTGCCGGAGGCGGTCATCTGGGCAACCGTGCGCAGCGAGAGCGATTTTGTCAGCAGCGCGGTCAACGGCGAGGCCGTGGGGCTGATGCAGTTGACCCCTGACCGGCTGGATTTTATCTGCCGGGAGGTGCTGGGAGAGCCGACGCCCGAGGCCGGGATGCTGTATGACCCGGCGACCAATCTGCGCATGGGGACGGCCTATCTCTCGTGGCTCTACCAGAGGTACGGGATGTGGGATTCGGTTTATGCCGCCTGGCGCGCCGGGACCGATGCGACCGACGCCTGGCTGGCCGACCCCGAGTGCCTCAACGACCAAGGGCGCCTGACCGACATTCCGGACCGCGCCGTCGCCGCCTTCGTTTCCGAAACGCTCCAATCCGCCGAAATGTACGCGGAACTCTATTATCAACCCTAACACAAAGGAGACTTCCCATGTCCGAAAAAAAGAATCCCTTCTGCTATGAAAAGCAGAGTGTTTATGAAAAGGCCGGCCGGGAGACCGTAGCTGCCGCCTACGAATATGCAAAGGGCTACGTCCGCTTTCTGGACGCCGCCAAAACCGAACGCGAGGCGGTGGCCGAGAGCATCCGCCTGGCCGAGGCGGCCGGCTACCGTCCCTATGCCTTCGGCGACCCGATGAAGGCCGGAGACAAATTCTATTACAACAACCGCGGCAAGAACGTCTTTCTCTTCCGGATCGGCACCGAACCCATCAACAACGGCATCCGCATCACCGGCGCGCACATCGATTCCCCGCGTCTGGATCTGAAGCAGGTCCCGCTGTACGAGGAGCGCGACCTGTGCTTCCTCAAAACCCACTACTACGGCGGCATCCGCAAATACCAGTGGCTGGCCATGCCCCTGGCGCTGCACGGCGTGGTGGTCAAACAGAACGGCGAGACCGTCAGCATCACGGTCGGAGAAAAAGAGGACGACCCCGTGCTGTATATCACCGACCTGCTCCCGCACCTGGCGGCGGGTGAAAACGCAAAAACCGTATCCGCCGCTTTCCAGGGAGAAAAGCTGAACGTGCTGGTGGGCAGCCGCCCCTGCGAGGGCGAGGAAAAGGATGCCGTAAAGCTGGCCGTGCTGAACCATCTGCACGAGACCTATGGCATCACCGAGGAGGATCTGCAATCGGCCGAGCTCTGCGTGGTTCCCGCCGGCAGGGCGCGGGACGTCGGCTTTGACCGCTCGATGATCTGCGCCTACGGACACGACGACCGCGTGTGCGCCTACCCCTCCCTGACCGCGATGATCGACGGAGACGAGCCGGTGCATACCACTATGTGCATTCTGGTGGACAAGGAGGAGACCGGCAGCGACGGCGTGACCGGAATGCAGAGCAACCTGTTTATGGACCTGGTTTCGGAAATCTCCCGCGCGCTGGGCGGCAACGAGGCCGCCGTGCGGGCCAACTCCAAGTGCATTTCCAGCGATGTGGCGGCCACCTATGACCCGAATTTTGACGACGTATTTGAAAAACGCAACGCCGCCATGCTGGGCTGCGGCATTGCCCTGTGCAAGTACACCGGCTCCCGCGGCAAAAGCGGCACCTCGGACGCCAGCGCCGAGCTGGTGGGCTGGGTGCGCCGCTGCATGAACGAGGCCGGCGTGGTCTGGCAGACCTGCGAGCTGGGCAAGGTGGACATCGGCGGGGGCGGCACCATCGCCAAGTATATGGCCAACCACAACATCGACACCATCGATATGGGCGTCAGCGTGCTCTCGATGCACGCCCCGTATGAGGTGATCGCCAAGGTCGATCTCTACGAGGCCTACCGTGCCTTCCGCGCGTTTTACCGCTTCTGAGTGTCCATGACCGATCAGATGAGGGGACAGCTCCGGCAGGCCGAGGAAACCTACCGCAATCTGGAGGCCTCGCTGGCCTCCCCCGCGGTTGCCTCCGACCCGGCGCGCTGCGCGCAGATTATGAAGGAATACAAGGCGCTCACGCCGCTGATGGAAGCCTACCGGAGCTACCTTGCCGCCGAGCATGATGCCGCCGAGGCGCTGCGCGTGCTGGGAGACAATCCGGACGCCGAGCTGCACGAGCTGGCGGGGCAGGAGCTGAAGGAGGCGCGGGAAAAGCTCGGGCAGCTCTCGGAACGCCTGACCCTGCTGCTCCTGCCGCGCGACCCGAACGACGGGAAAAACGTGCTGGTGGAAATCCGGGCCGGAGCCGGCGGCGAGGAGGCCGCGCTGTTTGCGGCGGTGCTCTACCGGATGTACAACATGTACGCCGCTGCGTCGGGCTTCCGCTGCGCGCTGATGAGCGAGACCCCCACCGAGCTGGGCGGCTTCCGCGAGGTGGTCTTTCGCGTGGAGGGCGAGGGGGCTTATTCCCGCTTCCGCTATGAAAGCGGCGTGCACCGGGTGCAGCGGGTGCCCCAGACCGAATCGCAGGGACGGATTCAGACCTCCACCGCCACGGTTGCGGTGCTGCCCGAGGCCGACGAGGTGGAGGTGGACATCAACCCGGCCGACGTGGTATTTGAATCCTGCAAATCCAGCGGGGCCGGCGGGCAGCACATCAACAAAACCGAATCGGCCGTCCGCCTGACCCACAGGCCCACCGGCATTGTGGTGGAATGTCAGGAGGAGCGCAGCCAGTTCAAAAACAAGGACAAGGCCATGCGGATGCTGCGCACGATTCTCTACAACCGCACCCTGCGGGCGCGGGATGAGCAGATTGCCGCCGACCGCCGCCAGCAGGTGGGCACCGGCGACCGCAGCGAGCGCATCCGCACCTACAATTATCCGCAGGGGCGGGTGACCGATCACCGCATCGGGCTGAGCCTTTACTCACTGGACCGGTTCCTGGACGGCGACATCGGGCAGATGATCGACGCGCTGGCCACGGCGCAGACCGCCGAAAAGCTCAGGCAGACGGGAGAGGCGCAGTAAGCCTCCCCGCCCGAACACGGAAGGGGAGATACAGTTGCAGACAGAAATCATCAGGGTGATCGACCCCGAGCGGCAGGAGGGCGACCTGCGCCGCGCCGCGGACGTCCTGCGGGCCGGGGGGCTGGTCGCCTTCCCGACCGAGACCGTGTATGGGCTGGGCGGGGACGCCACCGACGACGGCGCCGCGCGGAAGATTTACGCCGCCAAGGGGCGCCCCTCGGACAATCCCCTGATTATCCACATCGCGGAGCCCGGGGACGCCGGGCGCTATGCCGTGACCAATCCGATGTACCATCGGCTGGCAAAGGCCTTTATGCCGGGGCCGCTGACCGTGATTCTGCCCCGGAGGGAGATCATTCCCACCTCGGTGACCGGCGGACTGGAGACCGTGGCCGTGCGCTGCCCCTCGCATCCGGTGGCGCACCGGCTGATTGCGCTGGCCGGTGTGCCAATTGCCGCGCCCTCGGCCAATCTTTCGGGTAAGCCCTCTCCGACCTGCGCGGAGGATGTGGCGCAGGATCTCTGCGGCCGCGTGGAAATGATTCTCGACGGGGGGGCGTGCGAAATCGGCCTGGAATCCACAATCGTCAAAATTGACGGCGACAGCCTGACCCTGCTCCGCCCGGGCGGCATTACATACGACGCGCTCTGCATGGTCTGCGACCGTGTGACCGTGGCCGACGCGGTGACGCATCAGCTGGCCGCGGACGAGCGCCCGATCTCGCCCGGCATGAAATACCGGCATTATGCGCCGGCAACGCCCGTTGTGCTGCTGGACGGCGCGCCCGAGGCGGTGCTCGCCTTTCTCCGGCAGGAGCAGGAGCACCGGCGCTGTGCGATTCTCTGCTACGATGAGGAGCGCGCGGCGCTGCTGCCCGAACGGGTGATTCCGGTCGGCGGCAGGCAGGACCTGGCCGCTCAGGCAAACCGGCTGTTTCACGCGCTGCGCGAGGCCGACCGCGCGGGCGCCGATATCATTTACGCCCACCTGCCCCCGATGGAGGGGCTCGGGCTTGCGCTGTACAACCGCATGATCCGGGCGGCGGCGCACACCGTCCGGAAAATTCCCTGACCGCCGAGCCGGCCGGACTGCACAGCACGGCCCCGGATAAGCGGCACGCTCTGCCTGCGCCGGATTGCGGGCAGCGGCAGGCTCTCCCCCGGAGCACGGAACATTACATTCAGAAAGGATGCCGCACAGCATGGCGAAAAAGAAAAAACAGGAACGGGTCATTCAATACGCGCCGATTGTGAATCAGCCCATCACCGAAACCATTGAGAAAAACTATATGCCCTATGTGATGAGCGTGATTGTCTCGCGCGCGATCCCGGAAATCGACGGGCTGAAACCCGCGCACCGCAAGCTGCTCTACACCATGTACAAAATGGGGCTGCTGACCGGAGCGAGGACCAAAAGCGCCAATATCGTAGGGCAGACCATGCGGCTCAATCCGCACGGCGACGCCTCCATCTACGAAACCATGGTGCGCCTGACCCGGGGCAACGCCACGCTGCTGCATCCTCTGGTGGATTCCAAGGGCTCCTTCGGAAAGCAGTATTCCTCCGAGATGAAATACGCCGCTTCCCGATACACCGAGTGCAGGCTCGACCCGATCTGCAACGAGCTGTTCTCTGGCATCGACAAGAACGCGGTGGACCTGGTGGACAACTATGACGCCACCATGAAGGAGCCGGTGCTGCTGCCCACCACCTTCCCCAACATCCTGGTCATGCCCAACATGGGCATTGCGGTTGGCATGGCCTCCAATATCTGCTCCTTCAATCTGGCCGAGATCTGCGACGGGACCATTGCCCTGCTGCGCAAGCCGAAGCTGCCGGTGGAAAAACTGATGGAAATCATCAAGGCGCCGGATTTCCCCGGCGGCGGAGTGATTCTTTACGAAAAGGAGCAGATGAAGCAGATTTTTGAAACCGGGCAGGGTTCGGTCCGTCTGCGCGCCCGTTATGTGTACGACAAGGACGCGGGCTGCATCGACATCATCCAGATTCCCTACTCCACCACGATTGAGCTGATTCTGGCCAAGCTGACCGCGCTTTACAAGGACGGGAAAATCAAGGAGATTACCGACTTCCGCGATGAAATCGATCTGAGCGGCTTCAAGCTGACGCTGGACGTCCGCAAGGGCGTTGACCCCGACCGGCTGATGGCGCGTCTCTTCAAGCTCACTCCGCTGGAGGACAGCTTCAAGTGCAACTTCAACGTGCTCATCAATTCCACCCCGCGCACGATGGGAATCCCGGAAATTTTGGGCGAATGGATTCAGTTCCGCCTTGGCTGTCTGCGCCGGGAGCTGGCCTTTGACCTGCAAAAAAAGAAGGACAAGCTGCACCTGCTGCTGGCGCTCGGCAAAATTCTGCTCGACATCGACAAGGCCATCCGCATCATCCGCAAAACCGAAAAGGAGGAGGATGTGGTGCCCAACCTGATGAAGGGCTTTGACATTGACGAAATTCAGGCCAACTTCATCGCCGACATCAAGCTGCGCAACCTCAACCGCGAGTATATCCTCAACCGCATCTCGGACATCGAGGGCCTGCAGAAGGAGATTGCCGACATGGAGGAAACGCTGGCCGACGAGCTCAAGCAAAAGGCCGTCATCATCCGTCAGCTGACCGAAATCAAAAAGAAATACGGACAGCCCCGCCGCACGCAGATTGTGACCGAATGGTCGGACAGCGCGCTGCCGTTGGAGGAGGAGCCCGAAAACTACAACGCGCGGTTTGTGCTGACACGGGAGGGATATTTCAAAAAAATCACCTTCCGGTCCCTGCAGGGCAACGACACCCAGACCTGCAAGGACGGGGACGAAATTCTCAATCTGACCGACGGAGAAAACCGGGACAACCTGATTTTCTTTACCAACCAGGCGCAGCTTTATCGGGCCAAGGCCAGCGATTTTGATCCGGTCAAGGCCTCAAGCCTGGGCAAGTACCTGCCGACAGAGCTGAAAATGGACCCCGATGAAAAGCCGATTCTGATGAACATCCAGAACCGGTATCCGAAAAAGGAAAACGTGATTTTCCTGTTTGCCAACGGCAAGGGCGTGCGCGTGTCGGTGTCCAATTACGAGGTAACCGGCAACCGCCGGCGCATCACCTCGGCCTTTTCGGACAAATCTCCGGTGGTTGCCGCCTTTTACGAAAAGGCGCCGATGGACATCCTGCTGGTCAACAGCGAGGGGCGCGGCATCGTCATCCGCTCCAGCCTGATCCCGCTGATGGCCACCCGGACCTCGGGCGGCGTGCAGCTCATCTCGCTCAAGGCAGGGCAGACGCTGGCGTCCGCCACCACCGACCTTGCATCGCTGCCCGATGTTGTCAAGGGCCTGCGGAAGGCCAAAATTCCCGCCGCCGGCGTGGCGCTGCCCCCGTCAACGGGCCGCTGAAGCGCCGGCGCACAGAAAGGAGCATGGCTCATGAAAGAGAAAGAGAAAAAACAGGCAGCCGGATCGTATCATCCCTCGGTCCGCATCCTCGCGCTGGTGCTCAGCATCCTGGTTGCAGGCGGCACCGTGACCTACCTTGTCATGCTGCTGATCAACCTGTTGGGCTGAGGCCCAGCGGGCTACCGTGGGGGACCTGCGGGAAAAGGCCCCCATTGGCAAAACCGGCTGTGTGAAAGCCAATGAAAACACCCCTGAAAACTGGTTCCAACAAGCCAATTTTCAGGGGTGTTTTTGATATGGTGGAGACAATTGGAGTTGAACCAATGACCTCATGCATGTCAAGCATGCGCTCTAACCAACTGAGCTATGCCTCCGGAACTGCGGAAAAGGCGGAGTTTCTGTCCACAACATATATATTATACCACATCCGCCGGAAAAATGCAATAGGTTTTTTGATTTTTTCTGCCGGTTTCCCGGATTTTTTTTTGCGGACGGCTCTTGGCTGCCCGAAATCCGGGCGGATTTCCCTTCCGGGCAGGGCGGCGCATCGACGCCGGAGGCAGTGCGGAGGGGCCAGAGGCGATCGGAAAGTGCCAGAGGCGATCGGAAAGTGCCAGAGGCGATCGGAAAGTGCCGGAGGCGGTGCGGATGCCAGTGGCAATGCGAAAGTGCCGGGGGCGGTGCGCAGACGCCGGATGTGGTGCGCAGACGCCGGTGGCAATGCGGAGGGGATGGGCTCCTGAAAAAGAGCGTTCCCCTCCGAAGCTTTTTTCGCTGTCGCGGCCGTTACAGCTCGTTCCGGCAAAGGTCGGCGTAGGTTTCGCGGCGGACGGCAAGAGTCGGCTCGCCCCCGCGCAGCAGGACCATGGCCGGGCGCGGAATGCGGTTATAGGTCGAGGACATGGCGTAGTTATAGGCCCCGGTTGTCAGCACGGCGGCAATATCCCCGCGTGCAACGGTACCCGGCACCGGCACATCCTCCTGCAGGATGTCCCCGCTCTCGCAGCAGCGGCCAACCACCGAGGCGCGCAGCGCGGCAGGCTCCCTCATCCGGTTGGCAATACAGACGGTATAGGGGGACCGGTAAAGCGCAAAGCGCGGGTTGTCGGTCATGCCGCCGTCCACCGAAACGTAATTCTTATAGCCCGGAATCTGCTTGAAGGTGCCGACGGTATACAGCGTCAGCCCGGCATCGGCCACAATGCTGCGGCCTGGCTCCATGCGCACGGCAGGCACCGGCAGCCCCAGCGACGCGCACTGCGCGCGCAGCGCCTGCCCGACCTGCCGGATGTTGGCGGCAATGTCGATCTCCGGGTCGGATTCGAGATAGCGGACTCCGTATCCGCCGCCCAAGTCCAGCTCTCCGGTCACGTACCCGTGCGCGGCCTTCATTTCCGCGGCAAAATTCAGCATGATGGCGCAGGCGCGCAGATACACGTCCGAATCAAACACCTGTGAGCCGACATGGCAATGGAAGCCCGCAAGCGAGACGTGCGGGAGCGAGAGCGCCAGAGCCGTCAGCTCCCCGGCCTGTCCGGTTTCGATGGCCGCGCCGAATTTGGAATCCACCTTGCCGGTGGCAACCGCGTCGTAGGTATGGGGATCGATGCCCGGGGTCAGCCGCAGCAGAATTTTCTGGCGGATGCCCCGCTCCCCCGCCATGCGGTTCAGGGTCTCCAGCTCCTCCCGGTTGTCCACCACAAAGCAGCCGACCCGCCGGTCCAGGGCATAGGCGATGTCGGCATCGGTTTTGTTGTTGCCGTGAAAATAGGCGCGCCCCATCGGAAAGCCGACCGACGCCGCCGCATAGATCTCGCCCGGGGACACCACGTCAATGCCCATGCCCTCCTCCCGCATCACGCGGTAAATCTGCCGGAAGGCAGCGGCCTTGCCGGCATACAGCGGCAGGGCGTCCGGTCCGAAGGCATCCCGCATGGCGCTGCGGTAGGTGCGGCAGCGCTCCCGGATGCGGTCCTCGTCCATCACATAAAGCGGCGTGCCGTAGGTCTGTGCCAGGCGGACGGTATCCACGCCCGCCAGGCAGAGGTGTCCCTCGGCATTGACCGAAAGATTGTTGCAAATCATCAGAAACCAAAACTCCTTACAGCAGATTGCGCAGCCGCGCGACGGCCTCCACGGTGGCCTCCCGCCGGCCGAAGGCGGTCAGGCGGAAGTATCCCTCGCCGCATTTGCCGAAGCCCTCGCCGGGGGTTCCCACGATCTGCGCGTGCTCCAGCAGATAATCGAAGAATTCCCAGGAGCCCATCTCGCCCGGGCAGCGCAGCCAGAGGTAGGGGGAATTTTTACCGCCCGTGAACCAAATGTTCTTTTCCTGCAGGAAATCGGCCAGAATGCGGGCGTTTTCCATGTAATAGCCGACATGCTCCATCGCCTCGGCGTGTCCCTGGGGCGACACAGCCGCCTCGGCCGCCCGCTGGACGACATACGGCACCCCGTTGAACTTGGTGGACTGCCGCCGCAGCCACAGGCTGCCAAGCTTCATGCCGCCGGCCTCCAGCTCCTGCGGCAGCACGGTCCAGCCGCAGCGGGTGCCGGTAAAGCCGGCGGTTTTGGAGAGGCTGCAAAACTCCACCACACACTCCCGCGCGCCCGGCACGGCGTATACCGAATGGGGATAGTCCCCCGAAATGTAGGATTCATAGGCCGAATCAAACAGAATCAGCGAGCCGGTCCGCTGTGCAAAGGCAATCCATTCCCCGAGCTGTGCGGCCGAATAAACCGCGCCGGTGGGGTTGTTGGGCGAGCAGAGATAGATGACGTATGCCCGTTCCGGCAGCCCCGTCGGCATGGGCAGGAAGCCATTGCGGGCGTCCGCCTCCAGATAGGTGACGCGGCGGCCGCTCATCAGGTTGCTGTCCACATACACCGGATAGACCGGATCGGGAATGAGGATTTCGTTGTCCCCGAGAATGTCCACAAAATTGCCGATGTCGCTCTTGGCCCCGTCGCTGACGAAAATTTCCTCCGGGCGCAGCGAAACACCCATGCGCCGGTAATAGCCGGCAATGGCCTGCCGCAGGAAATCGTAGCCCGCCTCGGGCGCATAGCCGCGGAAGCTGTCGGCAGCGGCCATTTCGTCCACCGCACGGTGCATGGCCGCGATGACCGAGGGCGTCAGCGGCAGGGTCACGTCCCCGATGCCCAGACGGATGATTTTCTGCTCCGGGTGCGCCGCGCTGTAGGCGCCGACCCGCCTGGCAATGTCGGAGAACAGGTAGCTCTCCTTGATGCTCCCGAAATGCTCATTGATCCGGATCTTCATATTCATACACTCCTTCATAAACCGTTTCGGCGCGCCCGGACATGTACAGATTGAGGTTGCCGTCGCACACCACCTCCAGGTCCCCGCCGCGCAGCCGGACCGTCACCGGCCTGCCGGGGCGGCAATAGCCGTTGACCACCGCCGCCGTGACCACCGCGCAGGAGCCGGTGCCGCAGGCAAAGGTCTCCCCGCTTCCCCGCTCCCACACCCGCATCTGCAGCGTGGTGGGATCGATCCGGCGCACGAATTCGGTGTTGACGCGGTCCGGGAATATCGGCAGATGCTCGAAGATCGGGCCCAGATGCTCCAGATTCAGCGAGTCCACGTCATCGACAAACACCACCGCGTGTGGATTGCCGACCGATACCGCCGTCATGCGGTAGGTCTGCCCGTCCACCTCCACCGGCTCGCTGACCATCCGCTCCCCCTCAAACAGCACCGGGACGGCGGAGGGCTCCAGCGTGGCGCGGCCCATGTCCACTCCCACCGTCTGCACCTTTCCGGCAAACAGCTCCAGGTGCAGCCGCTTGATGCCCGAGAGGGTTTCGATGGTCATGTCCTCCCGGGAGACAATGCGGTTTTCATACAGATATTTGCCCACACAGCGGATGGCGTTGCCGCACATTCTCCCCTCGCTGCCGTCGGCGTTGAACATACGCATTTTCGCGTCGGCCACGGCCGAGCGGCAGATGAGCACCAGCCCGTCTCCCCCTACCGAAAAGCGCCGGGGGGACATGGCCAGCGCCAGCAGCTCGGGATATTTCGGCTCCCCCGCCATGCAGTTGATATAGATATAGTCGTTGCCCAGGCCGTGCATTTTGGTAAAATGAATTTTCATCGCGCGCCTCCTTGTCAGGCTTTCTTCAGCATATCCTGCATCCGGTAAAGCCCTGCCGGCTGCCGGATCAGGTATTCGGCCGCGCAGAGCGCCCCCTCGGCAAACAGGGTGCGGCTGTGCGCCTCGTGCCGCAGGGTGATGGTCTGGGTATCGGTGCCGATGATGATTTCATGGTTCCCCACAATGTTCCCCACCCGCACGGCGTGAATGCCGATGTCCTCGGGGCTGCGCTTTCCCTGCCCGCTGCGGCCCAGCACCAGCCGGGCCTTGGTTCGGATTTTGCGGATGGCGTCGGCCAGCATCAGGGCCGTGCCGCTGGGGGCATCCAGCTTGCGGTTGTGGTGCACCTCCACAATTTCCACGTCGGCATCGGGAAAAGCGCGCACGGCCTGCTGAGCCAGCTCTGCCAGCAGCGCAATGCCCACCGACATATTGGCCGAGTGGAAAACCGGAATGCGCTCCGCCGCCCGGGCAATGCGGGCCAGCTCGTCCCCGGTATGCCCGGTGGTGGCGATGACAACCGGAATCCGGCGTGCCTCGGCAAAATCCAGCAGGGCGGCGGTGCCGGCATGATTGGAAAAATCAACAATGCAGTCCGGCGTCTCGCGCACGGCGTTCCAGTCGGTATAGCTGGGGAATTCGCGGGTATCCACCGGAATCACGTCAAAGCCGGCAACCGCTTCCGCGCCCCGGAAGCCGTCCAGCGCCAGCAGCGCCACCTCGCGCCCCATGCGCCCGCCGACGCCGCAAATCAGAATCTTCATGCCTTCCCTTCCTTTCCGTCCGGCAGCAGGCCGAGCTCCCGCATCAGCCGCAGCATCCCGGCCTCGTGCGCCGGTTCCATCGGGGTCAGCGGCAGGCGCAGGACATTTTCGCAAAAGCCCATGGCGGCCATGGCGGCCTTGACCGGAATCGGGTTGACCTCACAGAACAGCGCCTGAATGTAGGGCAGCAGCTCCAGCTGCAGGGCGGCGCTGCCCGCCACGTCTCCGGCGAAAAAGCGCCGGCAGATTTCCACGGTCTGCGCCGGCATGGGGTTGGAGAGCACCGAGATCACGCCCTTGCCCCCCAGGGACAGAATGGGAACGATCTGGTCGTCATTGCCGGAATAAATATCCATCCGCCCCCGGACGGCGGCGGCCAGCTCGGCGATCTGCGAGATGTTGCCGCTGGCCTCCTTCATTCCGACAATCCGCGGGTGCTCGGCCAGCACGGCGGCGGTGGCCGGCAGAATGTTGCAGCCGGTGCGGGAGGGGATGTTGTACAGAATCAGCGGCTTGGTGCTGGCGTCCGCAATGGCCGTAAAGGAGCGGATCAGGCCGTTCTGCGTGGCCTTGTTGTAATAGGGGGAAACCACCAGCATCGCGTCGGCCCCCGCCTCGCAGGCATAGCGGGTCAGGTCTATCGCGTAGGCGATGTCGTTCGAGCCGGTCCCGGCAATCACCGGTACCCGGCCGCCGACCTGCCGCACGGTATAGGCAATCACCGCGCGGTGCTCCTCGTCGCTGAGCGTGGAGCCCTCGCCGGTGGTGCCGCAGGACACAATGGCATTGATTCCCTGCGCAATCTGCCACTCCAGCAGCCGACCCAGCGCGGGATAATCCACGCCGTCCTGGGTCATGGGTGTGATGAGGGCGGTACCGACGCCTTCAAAAATCGTTGTTTTGGTTGTCATGACAAGCCTTCCTTTCTCTTTGTATCAAGAGGGAGCGTGGCAGACACCGCCAAAAAGGCAGAGCCGCTCACGGAGAGAACTCTGCCTGCTTCTGCCCCCTTCCGCCTACCGGAAGCCGGGTCAGGAAAAAGTCGGATAGCTCTCCGCATTTCTGCGACAGCAAAACGGATATTCTCCGGTTCTGCCAGACCGGCCTTTCGCCTCGGCCGTCTTCGGCACCGGGACCTTTCGGGACCGCATCGCCCTGCGGGGGCTGTGCCGCGGATTCCTACTGATTCCAAGTGCGCCTCTATCTTGATTCTTTGTCAGTATATCATATTTTCCTGCATTTGTCAAGCGGTTTTGCGCAAGAAATTGCCCGGCCGCGCGTTTTTTTGACTTTGCGGCCACCGCACGGGGGCAGCCGCCTGCCGCATCGCCCCGCTCAGGCCTCCCGGCCCAGGGGAACGACCCGCCAGCCGTGCGCGTCATCGGGCACCGTCAGGCCTCCCACCCCGCAGGAGTGCGCATACTGCGCCGCCTCGTCAAACCTCCACATCAGCGCGTCCTTGCTGTGCGCGTCCGAATTCAGCATCACCCGCCCCCGTTTTTCGGCAATCCGGCGCAGAATATATGCCGACGGATAGGGCGTGCTGCGGTAGCCGCGGGACATGGCCCCGGTGTTGATTTCAAAGATGACGTCCTGCTCCAGCAGCTGGTCCAGCGCGTCCAGCATCGGCCGGCGGTAGCGGTAATCCGCGCCCGAGAACAGGCATTCCCCCTCGTTGAATTTTTCCACCAGGTCAAAATGCCCCACAATGTCGCACCCGGTTTTGTATTTCACCTGCGCCAGCGTTTCATAATAGCAGGCAAGAAAGCGATAGATATTGCCGGCAAATTGCTCCCGCACCGCGCGCTGCAGGCGCTCGCGGCTCTCGTCCACCGGGCAGTATACGCCGTCGCGCCAGAGGTAATGCACCGAGCCGATGATATAGTCGTAGTGCAGCGCGGGCTGGGGGGAATAGAAATCCTGCTCGATGCCGCACAGAATGCGCAGCCGCCCCCGGTAGACCTCGCGCAGGCGGGCAAGCTCGGCGCGGTAGGCCTCGGTCCGGTCGGGCGACATGCAGCAGGAGCCGTCAAACGGCGTGTAGGAATGCCCCGAAAAGCCCAGCTGATCCATGCGGGCGGCAAGGGCAGCCTGCACCATCTCCTCCGGCGTGTTTTTCCCGTCGCAAAAAGCGGTATGGGTGTGAAGATTGCATCTTGGGTATCGCATCGGTCGCTCCTTTGTCCGAGGCCTATCGCCGCCCGCCCTCGGGCGCTGCGAGATCGGCCGCGATGATGTCGCGGGACATGGCCGAAAGCTCCTCCAGCGAGCTCGCGCGCACGGTCTCCCGATCGATCACCCGGCAGATGTGCAGACGCACCTCGGTGCGGCGGAACGGGAAGTTGCGGCGGATGTGCTCGGTCCCCTGCGTGGTCATGACGGCCACCGGCGCGTCGGCCTTTTTGGCCAGATAAAAGGCCCCGGCCTTGAACTCCAGCAGCTCTCCGGTTTTGCTGCGGGTGCCCTCGGGATAAATGCCGACGTCCAGCCCCTCGTCCTTCAGCCGTCCGGCAGCCTGCTTCAGGGTGCGCATAGCCTTCATTCCGTTGTCCCGGTCCAGGGCCAGGAACCCGGCCTGCCGGATGTAGTTGCCTGCCAGGGGAATGCGGAAATTTTCCTCCTTGGAGATATAAACCATTCCCCGCCGCTTCTGCACCGCCAGCATGGCCAGCGGATCGAAATCCGACCGATGATTGCTGACCAGAACGCAGGGGCAGTCGGGCAGCAGCCCGTCGCCGCAAAGAGAAATCCGCACGCGCAGCAGCAACAGCAGCCAGGAAAGGCTCAGCCGGATAACCAGCCGGCAAAATGCGCCCGAGCGCCGCGGCCCCTGCTTCGGAAAGAACAGGGAGACCAGCCACAGCGTGCCGAAAAAGGCGAGCAGCAGCCCGACATACAGCCCGGGCAGCAACAGCAGCAGCCACCAGGGGCTGATGCCGGCCCCCAGCCAGATTGCAACAGAGCCGGCGGCGGACAGCGCCAGCACAACCAGATTCAAAACCATCTCAAGCCTCACATCCCCTCCCGCGCAGCGGCGGAAGACCGAAAATCCGGCAGACGCCGTTCTGCTATTAGTTTACCATAAAACGGCGGCAAAGTCAATAGCGGCGCGGCAAAAAGCCGGGCACAAGCGCGGAATCCGGCGCCCGAGCCCGGGCGCACGGACCGGAAATGGCTGAGCATTTCTGCAAAATCGTCAGCCATGAGCTGCCAAATTGCGCAGATGGCTTCCGTTTTTTTGCCCGGGGCTTGACAAACCGCAAATTTATGGTATGATAATGGCATCCACCGACAACAGAAAGGCTGCGGCCATGCCGCAGAATCCGCAGATATGCAGTTTGCCAATCCGGACAGCGCGCTGCTTGCCGCCAAGCAGCTCTATATTTTTGATATGGACGGCACCATTTACCTGGGCGACCGGGTCTTTCCCTATGCCATCCGATTCATCCGCCACCTGCGCGCGGCGGGCAAGCGGGTGCTGTTTTTCACAAACAACGCCTCGCATTCCCCGTCGTTCTACCTGCAAAAACTCGGCCGCCTCGGCTTTGCTCCGACGCCCGAGGAGATTATGACGTCGGGAGACGTAACCATCGAATTCCTCAGGCGGCACCGGCCGGGCCGGCGGGTATATCTGGTGGGGACCGAGGATCTGGTGAACAGCTTCCGCGCGGCCGGCATTCCCCTGCTCGGCGGCGAGGAGCCCGAGGCCGACGTCGTCATCACCAGCTTTGACACCTCCCTGACCTACCGGAAGCTGGAAAACGCCTGCCGGCTGATCCGGGGCGGGGCGGAATATCTCTCAACCCACCCCGACCTCAACTGCCCGACCGAGAACGGCTTTATTCCGGACAGCGGGGCGATAGCGGCCTTTGTCACCGCCTCTACCGGAAAAACACCGGTCTATTTTGGCAAGCCCTACCGCGAAACACTGGATATGATTTGCGAGGCCACGGGTGTGGACCGGAGCGGGATGTGCATCTTCGGGGACCGGCTGTACACCGACATTGCCCTCGGACGGCGGCACGGCGTAACCGCGGTGCTGGTGCTGTCAGGCGAGACCACGCCGGCCGATGTGGAGGCGGCGGCTCCTGCCGACCGGCCGGATTTCGTCTTCGGTTCGCTGGATGACGTAGACCGGGCAATCTTCTGAGCGCACCGGGCAGGCTCTGCCGCGGCGCCTTCCGCGCACAGGGGCCCTTCGCGGGCGGATCAGTGGCCAAAGGCTTGCCGCGGGAAAGGGCCCGGTCTGCGCCGTCCTGCCGGCCTGAGCTTATCCGACATGCGCCTCCATAATCGACCGGAGCGCCGCGACCGAGGCGCTGTGCGAGCGTGCGATCCGGGTTCGGCGCGGATCGGTTTTGCTCAGGGCGCACCGGATCATTTTGTGGGAAACCGTGCCGGTGAACAGCACCAGCAGATCCGGGGTGCCAAAATCCCGCAGGCCCCCGTTCATCTGCAAAAAGACCTTTGCCTTGCAGTTGTAGTCCCGGCACACCTCGGCATACCGGCGCTGCATACATTCATTTCCGCCTACAATCACGACACTCATTGTTCATCTCCTTTTTGTCCTTTTGGGATATCCGGTTTCCGGAGAACCGGAGCGTTTGGTTTTTAATGTTAGCCGAAGCTAACATCTATGGAAACAGAAAGCCGGGCAAAACGCCGCCCGCAAAACCAGGCCGGAGCGGTACTGAGCCCTGCGGATCGCTCACCGGCACAGCCGCAACGGGGCGCAGCCCCCGACACCAGAGCACCGGCGATCACACCGGAGGCAGACGCCCGGCACAGTGGTCGTACCAGAGGACAGACCCCCGGCACAGCGGCCACATCGAGGGGCATACGTGCGACACAGCGGTTGCACCGGAGGACAGACACCCGTCCGGACAGACGAAAGCGTTTCCCCTGCCGGTCTCCCCGGCAATCCGGCCACCGGCCCCGTGCCATCGGGAGCCTCCCTTTCGCCTCCTTGCGCGGCGGATTACCGCCCGCGCCGGAACAGGCGAAAGCCTTTTGCCAGCTTTTCCGCACAGGGCTCTGTATGAATCCCCACCAGACGGTAACCGGTTTCCGCCAGCGCTGCCGCCAGCGCCTCCTGCGGCAGATCCTGCTCCGACAGGATTTCGGTCCGCCCTGTTTTGTGAGAGGATGATACCCGTTGAACCGGGAATTTCGCCCGGATGACGTCGTTCACATGCGCCTCGCACATTCCGCAGGCCATGCCCTCAATCTCCAGAACCGTTTTCAGCATCGCGCTTCCCTCCTGTCTCCTCCATCAGTTGTTAGCAACAGCTAACTTAAAAACAGTATAACACACATTTTATGATTTGTCAAGAGAAAATGCGAAAAAAACGGGCAGGAAAGCAAAAAAACAAACCATTCGCCAAGGCAAATTTTTTTGAAAAGCTATTGACAAACCCGGGCGGATATGCTATAATATACGGGATCGTAAATTCGGGGTGTGGCACAGCTTGGTAGTGCGCTTGGTTCGGGACCAAGAGGCCGCTGGTTCGAGTCCAGTCACTCCGACCA
>CALWQR010000009.1 GCA_944383705.1 uncultured Clostridia bacterium | reverse complement strand
GTGAGAAAAAAATAAGAGCATACCGCCATACAAAGCGATTTGCCCTGCATATCCGGAAACCGGACAGCCGCCATGGGGTGCCCGGTTTTTCGATGGTGTGGATATTATGGATGAATTTATATGTATCACATCAGCTGTTGCTCTTGCTTTTTTCTGACCCCTGACCACTACGCACGACCTGCTGTTCGCTGTTTCCTGCGCGCTGCACATTGCGAATTGTCTAATCGACATCAAAAAGCTTCCTTTGCATCCTGACGGCCGACCGCGCCCATCCGCCAACCTCAAAACCCCATTCGCCCCCAAAAGAAATTCCCCGGCGCAGGCCCCCGGCATATCGTATTTGCAATACCGTATGCATTGATGGGGGCCTGTGTTGGGGAAGGTCTCGCCGGGGGAGGCTTGGAGGGACCGGCCTCTCCTTAAGAGGCGGGCCCCTCCAAGGTCTTTTTCACAAGAAAGCAAGCAATGTGCCGGGGATGGTGGTGAGGATATAGCAGCCGCACTGCACACCCCAGAAGACGCGGCGGCGCAGCATCAGTTCCTTCCAGGTCTCGCTGATCAGGTGCATCGGGATCAGTGACAGGACCAGGACCGGGAAGGCAGTGATGAGCCACGCCTCGTATCCACCCGTTGCGCTGAGCAGCCCGGCCAGCAGCCAGATGGCGTAAAGAGGGAGCATCATGCGCATGCTCAATGACAAAATCTTCCGCAGACGCACGGGGGCAGGCTCCTTTTCTGTGCGCAGCGTCTGGATGAATTTCCGCCGCAGATCCCGCAGCACTTCGCCGGCCCGGCGGCTTTCGACAATCAGCGTCAACAACTCGGCTATTGCGAGCAGGCTTGCTACCAGAGAGTTGTTGGCAAAGATATTGACGATACACAGAATCAGAAGGAGCACCGCGGGAATCCACTGCAGCAGGAGATTCCGAAGCCCGGAAGACGGTTCTTTGCCTTTCATTGGAGCGGCCTCCTTCCTGAAGGGTTCATGCTTTGCGGTCGCATCGGTTGTCGCGTTCCATCCTTTGCAATTTCTGTTCGGTTCGGGCATGGGAGCGCAGGGCAGGGAGGCGCGCCTCAGTCGCCGTCCTTTCTGTGCCTGCGGCCCCGCAGACGGCGCCAGACCGCGCCGGCCGCGCGTTTGGCAAACACAAACACCCGGCGCAGGGGGTACAGGGCATTCCACACCGCCGCGTAGGCGCGATAGCCGCGGTCCGAGGTCCGCACATGCCGCCGTCCGCGGTAAAACTCGGACACATAGCCAAGAATCCAGCTGTCCGGCACATGCTCCTTGGCATAGGTGTTGTCGCCCCGGATGATGTATTCTCCCGGCCGCACCCCGATGATGCGGTGCAGAATGTACTTGCCGTCCGGGCGGCGGTACAGCGGCAGGTCGTATTTGCGCAGGCGCTCCGGTCCCACCGGCAGCACCACCACGCGGTCCCGCCGGTTGCGCAGCATGGGGAACATGCTACAGCCAACCGTTGTGCTCACATAAAAGCCCTGCTCGCGCAGCTGCGCCTCAATGTTTTCGGTCTGGTTCATTCCGCCTCTTCCGGCGCGTCCTCTGCCTCCGGAGCGTCTTCGGCTTCCGGCTCTCCGGCGTCCTCTGCCGCCGGGGTGTAGCTGCCGGGTACAAACAGGCCGTTTTCTGCCATGGTTTCCACAATGCGGCGGATGTCGGCCGTCACGGTTTCGCGGTCAATTTCGTATTCCTCCAGCATGGCCTCCACCAGCTCTTCCTCGGTGCAGTCCTTCTCGGCCAGCATCTTCCACAAAAAGGCGCCGGTTTCGTTCAGGCGCACCATGCCGTGAAAGGTTTTGCTGGTTTCTCCGACGGCAACCGCTACCCAGGAGCCGCCCACCTTCTGAATGGTAAAATCCGGATTGATTCTCATTGTTTCATCTCCTTAATGATGTGTGTTGATTGATTGCCCGCCCGCAGCGGCCGGCACGTCCCGGCGCATGGTGCTCCAGCAGAGCAGCGCGGCCTCATCCGAGATGGTGCAGGACAGAATGTAATATGGCACCGCGCGGACCAGCGCATCCATCAGCTCCAGCTGGCGGTTGACCGATTCGCGGCTGCCCCGCAGATACAGCTGGTGCATCAGCCGGCCGATGGCGTCCTCCTCGGGCGCGCGGCGGATGGAGTTGGTCTCCCCCCGTTCAATGAAGCAGACCGCCGCCAGCGGGGCCGAGATGTTCGCGCCCCAGTTCTCCTTGCCGTTCCAGGGCGTGCCAAAGGCGGTAATGCTGCCATCCGGCTCTACGCGGAACAGGGGCTTATCCCCGTTGAGCACCCGCGCCCCGGGCACGTTTTTGAGCCAGAGCGCCGTGTGTGTGGATTTGCCCACCCCGCTTTTGGCCGTAAAGGCATAGGCCCAGCCGTCTACCTCTACCACCGATGCGTGCATCAGAAAGACGTTGTATTCCGGCATCCTTTCGCAGATGTGACGGTACAGACAAATGCTCTCGCAGTATCCGTCTGAAAATGCCCCGAATTTCTGCTCTTCCCGGATTTCCTCCGGGGTGACCGATACCGCAAAATCCGCCGCATCTCCCGGGCACAGAAACTCCCTGCACTGCTTTTCGATGAACGGGTAACGGTTTTCCAGCCGGACACGAAGACCGGCAAGCTGAATTACAATCATCCGTTTTCTCCTGTCGCGCTTCGCCGGACGGCAAAGCAACCTGTTTTGCCTCTATTATACCATTTCCCACCCCAAATGTCAACGGAATCTGAAAAATTTGTAGTCTTAGCTGGGGGAAGACCTTGGAGAGACCCGCCTGAGAAGATTCCCACCGATGGAGAAGACCTTGGAGAGACCCGCCTGAGAAGATTCCCACCGATGGAGAAGACCTTGGAGGGGTTGGCCTCTTCAGGAGAGGCACACCCCTCCAAGCCTCCCCCTGCGAGACCTTCCCCAGCCACCGCCCGCCTCTTTGGCGTAAATGCGAATGACAGCGTTCCGCCGGCGGGCGGCAGCCGGGGAAGCCCTTTTTCAGGGAGAGGTGAGAAAAAAATAAGAGCATACCGCCATACAAAGCGATTTGCCCTGCATATCCGGAAACCGGACAGCCGCCATGGGGTGCCCGGTTTTTCGATGGTGTGGATATTATGGATGAATTTATATGTATCACATCAGCTGTTGCTCTTGCTTTTTTCTGACCCCTGACCACTGGCCACTGCGCACGACCTGCTGTCCGCTGCCCGCTGTTTCCTGCGCTTTGCACATTGCGAATTGTTCTTTTCAAAGCATCCCGCCAGACGCACAAAAAAGCCGGTATTCCGGATTCCGCCATCCACTCGCGCCCATCCGCCAACCTCAAAACCCCATCCGCCCTCCAAAAGGAATTCCCCAGCGCAAGGCCCCCGGGCGTACCGTGTTTGCAACACAGTATGCAAAACCGGGGGCCTTGCGCTGGGGAAGGTCTCGCCGGGGAAGGCTTGGAGGGACCGGCCTCTCCTTAAGAGGCGGGTCCCTCCAAGGTCTTTTCCATCGGTGGGAATCTTCTCAGGCGGGGCTCTCTAAGGTCTTCTTCTTTGGCGGAATTCCTTACCCAAGATTGGAAAATTCATAAAAGTGATGTGGAAAATTTATATACGATTCATATTTTGGAACGCAGAGGGAACACCCATGGAACGCCTGTGGAACCGGAATGTGGTAAAATATTGCACATTGAGGCTGCCACAGCCATCAAAACAAACCTTTATTATCGGAGGACAAGAAAATGCTGTTTGATACCATTGCCGAACTGATTGCCGAGCGCACCGACCGGGATGTTTCCGAGATCAAGCCCGAGAGCACCTTCAGCGAGCTGGGAGTGGATTCGCTGGACACGGTGGAGCTGCTGATGGAGCTGGAGGACCGCATTGGCAAAGAGGTGGAGCTGAAGCAGAAGGTGAACACCGTGCAGGATCTGATTGACGTGATTGAGAGCCAGGACGGCAAGGAAGGAAAGGAATAAACCGTGCCGAACTCTGTGTTGTGTGAAATGCTTGGCATCCGCTACCCGGTGTTTCAGGGGGGGATGGCCTGGATTTCGGACGGCCGGCTGGCCGCTGCGGTTTCGGAGGGAGGGGGACTCGGCATCATTGCCTCGGGCAATGCGCCTGCCGACTATGTGCGCGAGCAGATCCGCATTGCAAAATCCCTGACCTCCCGGCCGTTCGGGGTCAACGTCATGCTGCTCAGCCCGTATGCGGATGAGGTGGCGGAGGTGATTGCCCAGGAGCGGGTGGCCGTGGTGACCACCGGAGCGGGCAATCCTTCCAAATATATGGAGATGTGGAAGGCCGCCGGCAGCCGGGTCATTCCGGTGGTGGCCTCGGTGGCGCTTGCCAAGCTGATGCAGCGCATTGGCGCGTCGGCCGTGATTGCCGAGGGCGGCGAGAGCGGCGGGCATGTCGGGGAGCTGACCACCATGGTGCTGGTTCCGCTGGTGGCCGATGCGGTGAGCATCCCTGTCATCGCCGCCGGCGGCATTGCCGACGGCAGGGGCATGGCCGCGGCATTTATGCTGGGCGCCTGCGGGGTGCAGATGGGCACGCGCTTCCTCAGTGCCGAGGAATGCACCATTCATCCCGCATACCGCGAGAAGGTACTCAAGGCCGGGGACCTGGCCACGATGGTGACAGGCAAGCGCCTGGGGCATCCGGTGCGCAGCCTGCGCACGGCGTTTGCCCGCAACTATTCCAAGGCCGAGTACGGCGGAATGCCGGATGACGAGCTGGAGGCGCTGGGTACCGGCGCGCTGCGCTACGCGGTCAAGGAGGGCGACTCCGAGAAGGGCTGCTTCCTGGCCGGGCAGATTGTGGCGATGGTCAACAAAGTGCAGCCGGCGGCCGACATTGTCCGCGAGGTGGCGGACGGCGCCGACGAGGTGCTGAAGGGAGCTGCCGGATGGGCAAAATAGCGTTTGTATTTTCGGGTCAGGGCGACCAGTACGCCGGCATGGGCAGGAGCCTTTCCGAGCGTTACCCCGCGGCCGCGCGGGTTTTTGCCGCCTGCGACCGTCTCCGCCCCGGTACCTCCGCGCAATGCTTTGCGGGGAGCGAGGAGGAGCTGAAGGAAACGAAAAACACCCAGCCCTGCCTGTTTGCTTATGAGCTGGCGCTGGCGGCGGTGCTGGAGGAACAGGGCGTCCGCGCCGATCTGACGGCCGGCTTTTCGCTGGGCGAGGTCGCGGCGCTGACCTATGCCGGCGCGGTGGAACCCGACACCGGTTTTTCGCTGGTCTGCCGCCGCGGGGAGCTGATGCAGGAGGCGGCCGAGGCATATCCCGCCTCGATGGCGGCGGTTGTCAAGCTGCCGCCCGAGGAGGTCAGCCGCATTGCCGCCGGCTTTGACCGGGTGTATCCGGTCAACTTCAACAGCCCCGGGCAGGTTTCGGTGGCCGGGGAGGAGTCCTCGATGGCGGCCTTCTGCGCCGCGGTCAAGGAGGCAGGCGGCCGCGCCATTCCGCTCAGGGTCAAGGGGGGCTTCCACTCCCCGTTCATGGACGGCGCCTCGGAGCGCTTTGCCCAGGTGCTGGGGGAGACGGCCTTTGCCGCGCCCCGCATTCCGCTGTATTCCGACGTGACCGCACAGCCCTATGGGGAGGATTTTGCCGGCCTGCTGGCAAAGCAGATCCGCTCTCCCGTGCTCTGGGAGAGGCTGGTGCGCAACATGATTGCCGAGGGGACCGATACCTTTGTGGAAATCGGACCGGGCAAAACCCTGTGCGGGCTGATTTCGCGCATCGATCCGTCGGTGCGCGCGCTGGCCGCGTGCGGGCTGGAGCAGTCCGAAACGATATTGGATGAGGTAAAAACATGCTGAACCTGAAGGGAAAAGTTGCGATTGTCACCGGGGGCTCCCGGGGCATCGGGGCGGCGATTGCCGCCAGACTGGCGTCGCTGGGCGCCGACATTGCCATCCTGTACGTCGGCGACCCTGCCGAGGCAGAGGCCGCCTGTGCCGAGTGCCGCAGCCGCGGCGCTGCCCGGGTGCAGGCCTATGTCTGCGACGTATCGGATTTCAACGCCGTAAAGGGAGTGGTGGCGCAGGTCAAGGCCGATTTCGGCACCATTCACATTCTCATCAACAACGCGGGCATCACCCGCGACAATCTCATTGCCATGATGAGCGAGGCCGAGTATGACGCGGTGCTGAACGTCAACCTCAAGGGGGCGTTCAACATGATCCGCCACTGCGCCGGCATCTTCATGCGCAACCGCGAGGGGAGCATTGTCAACATCTCCTCGGTCTCGGGGCTGATGGGCAACGCCGGGCAGATCAATTACGCCGCCTCCAAGGCCGGCCTGGTCGGCCTGACCAAGTCGGTTGCCAAGGAGCTGGCCCCGCGGGGCATCCGCTGCAACGCCGTGGCGCCGGGCTTCATTGACACCGACATGACCCGCGCGCTGGGCGACGCCAACGCCGACAAGCTCAAAACCATGATCCCGCTGGGACGCACCGGCAAGCCGGAGGACGTTGCCGAGGCGGTGGTCTTCCTGGCCTGCGCCGAGTATATCACCGGAGTGGTGCTCCGGGTGGACGGCGGCATTGCCATGTAAATCCGGCCGTCCGGGCCGAAAATTGCCGCTTGACGGCAGAACGCAGAATGGAGTTTGCTAACTATGGAAAATCGCAGAGTTGTCGTCACCGGCACGGGTGTTATCAGCCCGGTGGGTAACAACCGGGACGAATGCTGGAACAGCCTGATCTCGGGCGTGAACGGCATCGGGCCGATCACCCTGTTCGACACCACCGATTTCAAGGCCAAGCTGGGCGCCGAGGTCAAAAACTTCGACCCCCGGCAGTATATGGAAAAATCCGACGTCCTGCGCAGCGACCGCTACGCGCACTTTGCCGTGGCCGCCGCCTCGCAGGCGGTGGAGGAGAGCGGTATTGTCGGGACGCTGCCGCCCGAGCGGATCGGGGTGTATTTCGGCAGTGGCATCGGGGGCATTCACACCTTTGAGATTGAGCACAGCAAGCTGCTGGAAAAGGGCCCGAGGCGGGTTTCCCCCCTGTTTGTGCCCATGCTCATCTCCAACATGGCGGCGGGCATGATTGCCATCCGCTTCAATTGTCAGGGCGCGGCGCTGCCGGCCGTTACGGCCTGCGCCTCGGGCTCCAACGCCATCGGCGAGGCTCTGCGCGCCATCCGTCACGGCTATGCCGACGCCATGATCACCGGCGGCGCCGAGGCGGCCATCACGGCCTCGGGCATTGCGGGCTTTGTCAACATGCAGGCGCTCTCCACCTCCGAAGATCCCAACGCGGCCTCGCTGCCGTTTGACAGCCGCCGGGGCGGCTTTGTCATCGGCGAGGGCGGAGCGGCGCTGGTGCTGGAGGAATACGAGCACGCCAGGGCACGCGGCGCGCATATCTACGCCGAGGTCTGCGGCTATGGCTCGACCTGTGACGCCTACCACATCACCGCCCCCCGGCCGGATTCGGCAGGCGGCGCCCGCGCCATGGCAGACGCCCTGCGCGAGGCCGGCTGGCAGCCGGGCGAGAGCGTGTATATCAACGCGCACGGCACCGGCACGCCGCTGAACGATTCGCTGGAGACCGCCGCCATCAAGCAGGCGATGGGAGAGCAGGAGGCCCGCCGGGCGCTGGTCAGCTCCACCAAATCCATGACCGGACATATGCTGGGCGCGGCCGGAGCCATCGAGGCGCTGGCATGTCTGGGCGTGCTGACCCAGGGGATTGTCCCGCCCACCATCAATCTGCGGGAGCCAGACCCGGCCTGCGACCTTGACTATGTGCCGAACGAGGCGGTGCGCCGGGATGTCGATCTCGCGCTGTCCAATTCGCTTGGCTTCGGCGGGCACAATGCCTGCCTTGCCTTCCGCCGGGTGGAGGCGTAAGGCGGCCCAATTCGGAAGAAAGGAAACATGTTGCCGGCAGCTTGCGCGGCAATACGGTTGTCAGATATGAACGAGGAGAATATCCGGAAATACGCGGTTCTGATGGGCGAGCTCGGGCTGACGGCAATTGAAATTACCGAGAACAACACGGTGCTCCGCCTGGAGCGCAACCCGGCGCCCGCCGGTGCGCGCGGGGGAGCCGCCGTGGCCGTCCCGGACCTTGCCGGGACGGCTGCGCCTGCCGCAACGGCCGCCCCGGCGGAGGACCTGCTGGTGGTGCGCTCCCCGATGGTGGGGGTGTTTTACGCATCTCCGGCCGAGAATGCCGAGAACTTTGTCAGCGTCGGCTCGAGGGTGAAGAAGGGGGATACCCTGTGCATCATTGAGGCCATGAAGCTGATGAACGAAATCACGGCCGAGGAAGACGGCGTGATTGCAGAAATCTGTGCAACGAACGGACAGATCGTCGAGTACGGAAGCGATCTGTTCAAGATCAAGAGGGTATCATGAATCAGGAAGAAATCAAGCGTATCCTCCCCCACAGGGATCACATGCTGCTGGTTGAAGAGGTGAACCGGGAGGGGGACGAGGCCGTTGGAAGCTATACCGTGCGGGGAGACGAGTTTTTCCTGCAGGGGCATTTTCCCGGCAACCCGATTGTGCCGGGCGTTATTCTCTGCGAGATGCTGGCCCAGTCGGCCTGCATTCTGCTGGCCGATGTGATGAGCGAGGGAAAGGTGCCCATGTATACCGGGCTGGATAAGGTCCGCTTCAAGAATCCGGTCCGCCCGGGCGACACCTTCCGCACCCGCTGCCGCATCAAGCGCGCCATGCCCCCGTTCTATTTCGCCGAGGGCACCGGCAGCGTGGACGGCAAGGTCTGCGTTACGGCCGAGTTTTCCTTCGCGGTTGTGGGTGAATAATTATGTTTTCCAAGATTTTGGTTGCCAACCGCGGGGAGATTGCCGTGCGCATCATCCGCGCCTGCAAGGAGATGGGCATTGCGTCGGTCGCGGTGTTTTCCGAGGCCGACCGCCACGCTCTGCATGTGGCGCTGGCCGATGAGAGCTACTGCATCGGCCCGGCCGAGGCGGGCGAGAGCTATCTGCGGCAGGACCGCATTCTCAGCGTCGCGCTGATCTCGGGTGCGCAGGCCATTCATCCGGGCTACGGCTTTCTCTCCGAAAACCCGCATTTCGCGGCGCTCTGCCAGAAGAACGGCGTGGCCTTCATCGGCCCCAGCGCCCAGACCATGGAGCAGATCGGCGACAAGGCCGTAATCAAGCGCATGATGGCCGACGCGGGGCTTTCGGTCATTCCGGGCACCGAGGCGTTGGACGGCGTGCAGGAGGCCCGGGAGCGCGCCGCGCAGATCGGCTACCCCGTCATGCTCAAGGCCTGCGCCGGGGGCGGCGGCCGGGGCATCCGGCTGGTGCGCAGCGAGGCCGAGCTCGAGAGCGCCTACGCCCAGGCGGTGGCCGAGGGGCAGGCCGCTTTTGACGACGGCTCGGTTTATATGGAAAAATATGTATATCCTGCCCGCCATGTGGAGGTGCAGGTGCTGGCCGACGAGGCCGGCAACGTGGTGTGCCTGGGTGAGCGCGACTGCTCGCTGCAGCGCTGCCACCAGAAGCTGATTGAGGAATCTCCCTCTCCGAACGTGCGGGAGGAGAGCCGCCGGCAGCTGATGGAGCAGGTGACGTCCGCCGTCAGAGCCATCGGCTACTCGGGCGTGGGAACGCTGGAGTTCCTGATGGACGGGGACGGCGCCTTCTGGTTTATGGAGATGAATATCCGGCTGCAGGTGGAGCACACCGTGACCGAGATGCTCACCGGCATCGATCTGGTCAAGTGGCAGATCCGCATTGCGGCCGGCATTCCGCTGAACATCCGGCAGCAGGACGTCAGTCTCTCGGGCACCGCGCTGGAGTGCCGCATTGTGGCGCTCTCCCCCGGTACCCTGAAGACCCTGCACGTGCCGGGCGGGCCCTTTGTGCGCTTTGACACCTATCTGGTGCCCGGCACAAAGGTGACGCCCTACTACGACGCGCTGCTGGGCAAGCTGATTGTCAGCGCCAAGACGCGCGAGGAGGCGCTGCGCAAAATGCGCGCGGCGCTGTGCGAGCTGGTGATTGAGGGGATACCGACCAACATCGAGGAGCAGCTCCGGCTCATCGGCGACGACCGGTTTACGGCCGGCAATTACGATTTGACCTTTGTGGGAGGCAGGTGATAGAATGGCAGGTCTGCATTTTCTGTACAAACCCGAAAATCAGCTGGAGGAGGGGGGACGCAAATCCGCCCCGCTGCCGCAGGACGCCGGCGAGGAGCGCACCTGCCCGAACTGCCACGGCAGCTTTCCGGCCGAGGCGGTCCGCGCAAACGGCGAGGTCTGCACCGTCTGCGGCTATCATTTCCGCCTGGGGGCGCGGGCCCGCATTGCCCTGACCGCCGACGAGGGCAGCTTCCAGGAGCTCTTTTCCGATACGGTGGGGAGCGATCCGCTCTCCTTCCCGGGCTACGGCAAAAAGCTGGAAAAGGCCCGCGCGGCCAGCGGCGAGCGGGAGGCCGTGCTCTGCGGCGCCGCCAGCGTCGGCGGACATCCCTGCTGCCTGTTCGCGATGGACTCGCTCTTCATGATGGGGAGCATGGGCACCGCCGTGGGCGAAAAAATCACCCTGCTGTTTGAATACGCGCTGGAGCACCGCCTGCCGGTGGTGGGCTTTACGGTGTCCGGCGGCGCACGGATGCAGGAGGGGCTGCTGTCGCTGATGCAGATGGCAAAAACCAGCGGCGCGGTCCGGCGGCACAGCGACGCGGGGCTGTTTTACCTGACGGTGCTGACCGACCCGACCACCGGCGGCGTGACCGCCAGCTTTGCCATGGAGGGGGATGTGATTCTCGCCGAGCCCGGCGCCACGGTCGGCTTTGCCGGTGCGCGGGTGGTCGAGCAGACCACCGGGCGGGCGCTGCCCAAGGATTTTCAGAAATCCGAGTTCATTCTGGAGCACGGCTTTGCCGACGCCATTGTGCCGCGCGGAGACCTGCGGCGGACCATCTCGGATCTGCTTCAATACCACAGCGGAGGGAACGCATGAGTACTACGGCATATGATCGCGTCAGAATTGCGCGCAGCGAAAAAAGGCCGACCGGGCTGGACTATATCCGCAACCTGTTCACCGGCTTTTACGAAATGCACGGGGACCGGCATTTTGCCGACGACCCGGCGGTGGTGGGGGGCATTGCCCTGCTGCAGGGGCGGCCGGTCACCGTCATAGCCATCGAAAAGGGGCACACCGTGCAGGAGCGCACCATGCGCAACTTCGGCGCACCCAATCCCGAGGGCTACCGCAAGGCCCTGCGCCTGATGCGGCAGGCCGAAAAATTCGGCCGCCCGGTGCTCTGCTTTGTCGATACCTCCGGCGCCTTTTGCGGCGTCGGAGCCGAGGAGCGAGGGCAGGGCGAGGCCATCGCCCACAACCTGACCGAAATGATGGGGCTGCGGGTGCCGGTCATCTCGGTGCTCATCGGCGAGGGGGGCAGCGGCGGCGCGCTGGCGCTGGCGGTCTCGGACCGGGTCTGGATGCTGGAGAACGCGGTCTATTCGGTCATCTCGCCCGAGGGCTGCGCCAGCATTCTCTGGAAGGACGCCGCACAGGCCGAAGTGGCCGCCGAGAGCCTGCGGCTGACGGCCGCCGACGCGCTCTCGCTTGGCGTGATTGAGGAAATCATCCCCGAGGACGACCTGGGCGCCCCGGCCTTTTACGGCCGGCTGAGCGCAAAGCTGGCCTCCGAGCTGGAGTGCCTGGCGGCCGTGCCCGACCTGCCGGAGCAGCGCTACGCGCGCTTCCGCCGCATCGGCTGCCCGTCGGCCGCACCGGCTGCCAAGCCCGCGCGGGCGCGTGCTGCCGGCCGTGCAAAACGGGAGGAGAAGGGGCAGGTATGAGCATTTATCAGCAATTCTGCACCGAGACCTTTGACGGCGAGGGCCGCCTGACCGGCCTGCGCCTGCGCTATCCCGAAACCTTCAATTTCGGCTACGATGTGGTGGATGCCATTGCCGCCGAGACGCCCGGGAAGCGCGCGCTGGTCTGGTGCAATACCGAAAATCAGGAGCGTGTGTTCAGCTTTGACGACATCCGGAGGCTGAGCAACCGCGCGGCCAATCTGTTCGCCTCGCACGGCATCGGCCGGGGGGACCGTGTTATGGTGCTGCTCAAGCGGCATTACGAGTACTGGATTGTGGCCGTTGCCATGCACAAGCTGGGCGCGGTGCTGATTCCGGCCACGCACATGCTGACCGTGGACGATCTGGTCTACCGCATGAGCCGCGCCGGCGTGCGCGGGGTGGTGTGCACCGCGCAGGACGGGGTGCCGCAAAAGGTGCGGGAGGCCGCCGGCCGGGTCGATCCCGGCATTCAGCTGTGGACGGTACAGCAGGACTGCGACGGCTTTGAGAACTTCACCCGCCGGCTGGAGGAGGCCTCCGATGTCTTTGCCCGCCGCCGGACCGCAGTCACCGACCCGATGCTGATTTACTTCACCTCGGGTACCACCGGCTATCCCAAGGGGGTCATCCACGATTTCTCCTACCCCTTGGCGCACATTGTTACGGCAAAATACTGGCAGCAGGCCGAGGACGGTGGGCTGCACTTTACGGTGGCCGAGACCGGCTGGGCCAAGGCCTCCTGGGGCAAGCTCTACGGCCAGTGGCTGGTGGGCAGCGCGGTGATGGTGTTCGATTTTGACAACTTCGATCCGCGCCAGCTCACCTCGGTCATCAACCGCTACGGGGTCACCTCCTTCTGCGCGCCGCCCACGGTTTACCGCTATCTGGTGCGCAAGGGCGTACCCCCCATGCCTGGCCTGCGCCACGCCTCCACGGCGGGCGAGCTGCTCAGCCCCGAGGTCTTCCGCATTTTCCGCGAGCGCACCGGGCTTTCGCTGGCCGAGGGCTACGGGCAGACCGAAACCACCCTGCTGATGGCCAATTTCCGGGGCGATGAGCCGATCGAGGGCTCCATGGGCCGCATTTCTCCGTTCTACCGCATCGAGCTGCGGGGCAGGGACGGCGCGCCGGTGCCGGTCGGCGAGATCGGCGAGGTGGTCATCCTGCCTCCCGAGTCCGGCCGGCAGGAGGGCATTTTCACCGGGTATCTGGGCGATGAGGAGCAGTTCCGCTATGTCTGGCGGGACGGCGTCTACCACACCGGAGACGCGGCCTGGCGGGATGAAAACGGCCATTACTGGTTCCACGGCCGCTTTGACGACATCATCAAAACCGGCGGCTTCCGGGTCGGGCCCTTCGAGGTGGAAAACGTGCTGATGGAGCACCCGGCCGTTATGGAATGCAGCGTGGTCGGCGTGGCCGATCCTCTCCGCGGGCAGGCGATCAAGGCCTATGTGGTGCTGTCGCCCGATTATACCGAGAGCAAGGAGCTCAAAACCGAAATCCGCAACTTCTGCAATGCCCGTCTGGCCGAATACAAGTGGATTCATTCGATCGAGTTCATGAAGGAGCTGCCCAAAACTATCAGCGGCAAAATCCGCAAGGTGGAGCTGCGCAAATAAGACCCGGGGCAGGGGAGAGCCGGCGCAAAGCCGGCTCCCCCGGCCGCCCGGCTTCGCATTGCTCTGCTGCTGGCCGCCGGAGGTGGACGAATGAAAAAACGCTTTTTGTACCTTGCCCGGCTGGCCCGGGTCGCCGGCATTTGCCTGCTGTGCTATCCGGCGGTCTGCCTGCTGGTGTATCTGGACAATCCCGCCATCCTGCAAAGCTCCGGCCTTCTGCTTGGCAGCTTCTGGCTGGAGTGCCTGGCCGTGGATTTGTTTTCGATTGTGTTGATTTTTGTCGTTACTCTGTTCGCAAAGCCGGTCGGAAAGGATGACTGAAGGGTTGGGCCGCCTCAAATGTCCGGATGCAAATGTCCGGATGCCGCATTTGAGACGGCCCGCTTTGCTGTACTGCCTGTTTGCCCGGCGGCCGTGCCGCGGGAGGATGGATTTGTGCCGGGGCGCCCCGGCGAGAGGAGGGGAGGGGAAAGCCATGCGCGAAATGTCGCCCGACGTTGTCTGCACCAATCTCACCGAGCTCTGGTGGGATGCCGGCAAGCAGGCGCTGCTGACGGTATGCGGCTATGCGGGGGAGCGCTCGGATTACGGGCTCCTCCGGGAGTTCTGCGCCTGTCTGGAACGCCTGCCGGACGCCCCGCAGGCCGCGCACAGCCGGGCGCAGCTGCGCGCCCTGTTCGGCGACCGCGTCCCGCCGCCCGCGCCGGCGCACTGCCGGGAGCTCTGGCAGCTGACCGCCCGGGCGCTTGCCGCGCATCCCTGTACCCGCCGGCAGGCCTCGCGGCTGTGGGAGGCCGCCGCGGTCTGCCCGCCGCCCGCGCCCGGCCCGGGCGCGGCGGCTTTGCCGCGCGGCCTGCTGGCCGTGCCGGCGCCGTCCGTTGCCCTCCGGCTGAACGACGTCTGCCCGCCTCCCAACGGCCGGAGCTGGCCGGAGTGGGCGGAGCTGGCCGGGGATTTGCTGGCACGCACGCCGGTCCCGTCACAGACCGTGCTGCTGGAGCTGCCCGCCGGGTTTCGCCCCCGCCGGCCGGACCTCTACCGCGTCGGCCGGCTGCTGACGGGGGAGGCGCCCGACGGGAATCTCTGGCTTTCCCAGCTCTTTCTCTTCCTCTGCCGCCGCGCCGCCGCGCTGCCGTCCCGCCCCGTGCTGCGGACGGCCTGCCCGACGGACATGGTATGCGACCTGCTGACCATGACCGCCCGTGTGGCTCCTCTGCCGGACCTGGTCTGGATGCCTGTCTCTCCGCCTGCCTTTCCGGAGCTTTGCCGCCTGGCCGAATGCATCCTCCCATCCCGCCTTCCCGCACGCCCTGGCATCCCCCCGGTACTCGTCTATCTTCCGAAGGGAAAGACCTTGGAGGGACCCGCTTCTTAAGATTCCCACCGATGGAGAAGACCTTGGAGGGACCCGCCTAGGAAGGCTCCCCCGGGCGGTACAGACCGGGCAACTTCTTGCATCTTTTCCGTCATGCATCGCAAGCCGTCTCGGCAATAGGGGTAACTATTGCCATCAACGGTTTACTCGCCTGACGAAAAATCTGCTTCGGATTTACCCGGTCCGCCCCACCCGGTGAAGCCTTTCGGAGAGGCCGGTCCCTCGGGGGCCTCCCCCGCCCAGACCTCCCCGGAACAGGCCCCCGACTTTTGTATCCTGTATTGCAAATACGGTATATCCGGGGGGCCCGTGCCGGGGAATTTTTCTTGGGGTTGGATGTTTTTTGAAGTTAGCGGACAAACGCGATTCAGCAGCAGAACGCCGGAAGATATTTTCAGACGTTCTGTGCTTTTCAGACGCGTGTGCATGACAGCGCCACACCGGTGGGCGACAGCCGGGGAAGCCCTTTTTCAGGAGAAGGTAAGCAAAAAATAAGAGCATATCGCCGTACAAAGCAATTTGCCCTGCATATCAGAAAACCGGACAGCCACTATGGGTTGTCCGGTTTTTGATGATATGGGTGTATTCACATGTAACATATCAGCAGTTGCCCTTGCTTTTACAGGTCAACGACCATTGCCCACTGCTCATTGCTCATTATTAACTGCTAATTGCTAATTGCACATTGCCAATTGTCCATCCGCTCCCAAAAGAAATTCCCCGGCGCAGGCCCCCGGGCATACCGTGTTTTGCAATACCGTATGCAAAATTGGGGGCCTGCGCCGGGGAGGTCTGGGCGGGGGAGGCTTGGAGGGGGTGCCTCTCCGGGGGAGGCCAACCCCTCCAAGGTCTTCTCCCTTGGCGTACACCCTTCCTCAGCTCAGAACCGATAGATTTCGCCGGTTTTGGCGGAGGTGTAGATGCCTTCGAGGATGCGGGTGACGCAATAGGCCTGTTCGGGCAATGTTATGGGGTTGGTATTGTTGCGGATGGAGTCAATCCACATCCGCTCCTCGCGTTCGGCGGCGCTTTCGTCCTTCTTCGCGTCATTAAAGGCGACGCTGCCGCCGTGGAAGTCCGGCGTCAGGGTATAGGGCCGTCCATGACGCACGCCGTTGATGCGCACGCCGTCTACCATATCCCCGCCGGCCTTGGTACCGCAGAGCGTGGTAGTGGCCTCACGCACGTCCAGCGTGTTGAGCGCCCAGGAGGATTCCAGCACAATGGTTGCGCCGTTTTCCATTACGATAAAGCCGAAGGCCGAATCCTCCACCGTGAACTTGGCGGGGTCCCAGTTGCCCCACTTGTTGCCCTGGTCGGTGTCGCCGTTGAGCTTGTGGTAGGCGGTACCAACGCAGTACTTGGGCTTGTAGTTGTTCATCATCCAGAGCGTCAGGTCCAGCGCGTGGGTGCCGATGTCAATCAGCGGGCCGCCGCCCTGCTCGTATTCGTTCAGGAACACGCCCCACGTGGGCACCGCGCGGCGGCGGATGGCTGTGGCCTTGGCGTAGTAGATTTCACCGAAGGTGCCGGCCTCGGCCTCTTTTTTGAGGTAGAGAGAATCGTTACGGAAGCGGTTCTGGTAGCCGATGGAAAGCTTTTTGCCGGTGCGCTTGGCGGCGTCCAGCATTTTTTTGGCCTCGGCCGAGTTGATGGCCATCGGCTTTTCGCACATCACGTGCTTGCCGGCCTCCAGCGCGTCCACCGTAATAAAGCTGTGCGAGCGGTTGGGGGTGCAGACGTGCACCACAGCGATCGAGGGGTCGGCCAGCAGTTTTCTGTAGTCGGTATAAACCTTGGCGTCGGGGGTGCCGAAGTCTCTGGCCGCCTTCTGGGCGCGCTCGGGGATGATGTCGCAGAACGCGACCATTTCGCAGTCCGGCACCTTTTTCAGGGCGGGCATATGCTTGCCGTTGGCGATGCCGCCGCAGCCGATGATGCCGATTTTCATGATTTCCATATAGATGAGCTCCTTTTTGCTTTTGCTGATGTGTGGGTCAGAATGGACCGAGAGGACAGTGCGCGGCTTTATTTCTTTTTGACGATGACATAGGGCTCGTCATCGGTGATTCTGCGCACGTGGGGACAGGTGACCACCTGCCGGTTGACCGGCGCCACAAAGCGCACGGCGTTGCGGATAACGGTCTGCACCTCGGGTACCCGGAAGGTGGGGAAGGCCTCATGCCCCGGCTGGAAATAAAAGATTTTGCCGTTTCCTCTCTCATACAGGCAGCCCGAGCGGAACACCTCGCCGCCCGAGTAGTTGCCGATGAAGAGCAGCTTGTCCGGCGTGGGAATGACGAACGGCTCACCGTAGGTCTCCTCGTGATCCAGGCGGAACCAGCGGTCAATGCCCTGCGTGATGGGGTGCGAGGGCTCCACCACCCACAGGATTTCGGAATCGCCGGACTCTCTCCAGGTCAGGTTGCAGGAGGTGCCAAGCAGATAGCGGAAGGGCTTGGAGTGATGCGCCGAGTGCAGGAAGACTGCGCCCATGCCCTCCAGCACGGCGTCCCGCACCAGATAGGCCACCTCGTCCGGCACCTTGTGGTGCGCCATGTGGCCCCACCATACCAGCACGTCGGTTTCGGCCAGTACCTCCTTGGTAATGCCGCAGTTTTCATCCTCCAGTGTTGCGGTTTTGACAACAATGTCGTCGCAGCGCAGAAAATCGGCCACCGCGTTATGAATCCCCTGCGGGTAAACCTCGGCAATTTTCGGTTCGGTGCGCTCATGCTGATATTCATTCCATACAAGAACCCGAATCATTGTTTCTCCTCCTTTTACGGTGCAAAGATGTAAACAGATTGAAAATCTTTAAAAATATTATAGCATATCCCACCGAAATATGCTATAATTTTTTTGCCTGAAAATATCAAATTTTTGATATACACGGAAGGGAGAGGAACACCAGATGGCCTTTTACGAGCAGCGCGCCCGGCGCAACGGGGTTGCCATGCCGGTGCAGTGCATTCTGATGCGGCAGCGCGGCACGGCGCGGGAGCTGCGCCTGCACTATCACGAATATACCGAGCTGCTGTTCGGCATTTCCGGCCGGGCCCGTGTGGCGGTGGGGCGGGGGAGCTTTCCGCTTGAGCCGGGCTCCATGGCCGTCATTTACAGCAGCGCGCCGCACGATGTGCTGGCCTGCGGGGAGCCATGCTCCTATTATGTGGTCAAATTCCTGCCGCAGATTCTGCTGGCGGGCGAGCAGACCTACTCGGAGTACGGGTATGTGCTGATGCTGATGCAGCATCTGCCGCACCGGCAGTTCCTGTTCGGCTCGGAGGAGCTGGCGCAGACCGAGGTACCTGTGCTGTTCCGGCACCTGATGGAGGAATGGGACCGGCAGGAATTCGGCTACGAGCTGAGCCTGCGGGCCGATGTGACCCGTATTTTCCTGTACATCCTGCGGCGCTGGCGGGAGCGCAATCTTTCGCTGGTGGAGCCGCTTTCGGCCAGCCGTGATCTGATGCAGCGCGTGCTTTCCTATATTCACGCGCATTACAGCGACCTGACCGAGGAGAGCACCGCCGCCGCCTGCGGAATCAGCCCGGCCCATCTTTCGCGCAGCTTCCGGCAGGGGATGGGCACCACGTTTTCGGCGTATGTGACCGGCGTGCGGCTGCGGGAGGGAGAGCGGCTGCTGCTCACCACCGATGACAGCGTCACCGATATCGCCCAGAACGTCGGCTTTTCCACCGCGGCCTATTTCATTGCCCGCTTCCGGGAGGCCAACGGCGTAACCCCCAGCCGTTACCGCCGGGCCTGCCGGGGGGACGGGGGTTCATCGTCGGGCTCCCAGCCCGGGACCGGCTGATCCGAAAACACATACTCCACCTCCCGCAGGCTGCACAGCCGGTGCGCGGCATGGGTGTGAAATTTGCTGCTGTCGCAAAGGAACACCCGTGTCCCCGCCCGGCTGAGCATTTTTTTGCGGACGGTATTGGCCTCTTCGGTGCAGTCCGAAATCTCCCCGTCGTCCGAGAGGGCAAAGGAGGAGAAGAAGCAGATGTCGGCGTAGATTTGATCCAGCATCCCCAGCGCATAGCTGCCGCACATGACGGTGGAACGGTTGGTGGAGGTACCGCCGATCATATAGGTGCTCAGCGATAGCTCAATCGCATGCAGTGCGGTGACCAGGTTGTTGGTGATAACCGATATGCCGGTGTGCGCCGTCAGATGCTCCAGCAGGAAATAGGCCGTGGTGGAGTCGTCAATCAGCACGGTCATGTGGTCGTGCAGCAACGCGGCGGCCCGGGCGGCAATCTCCTTTTTGCATTGCCGGTTCTGCTCGCTGCGAATCAGAAAGGGGGCGGCCGTGTGCAGGCTCCCCCGCAGAATCACGCCGCCGTAGCTGCGCTCCACCAGCCCGGCGCGCTCCAGCCGGGTCAGGTCACGGCGGATGCTGGAGGGGCTGATGTAAAGCGTTGCGGCCAGCTGCCGGACGCTGGCAAACTGCTGCTGCTTGAGAATGGCGAGAATGCGCTCCTCACGCTCGTTTGTTTTCATAATTCCTCCTGAATGTGCGCATTTTGCGCGCAAAAATTCTCATTTTCCGATTTTCGCGCCGCCGCTTGCTTTTTTTCGCGCAGGTCTGTATACTAATTATACAACAAAAAAACGGTTTGTCAACAGATTGGGGGAAAAAAGATGCTGGAGGAGCTGAAGGCAAAGGTCTGCGCGGCCAATCTTGCGCTGCGGGAGTACGGGCTGGTGACGCTGACCTGGGGGAATGTTTCGGGAATCGACCGTGCGCGGGGACTGGTGGTCATCAAGCCCTCGGGGGTATCCTATGAGCGGATGCGGCCGCAGGATATGGTGGTGGTGCGTCTGGCCGACGGCTCGGTGGCCGAGGGGGAGCTCTCCCCGTCCTCCGACACGCCCACGCACCTGGTGCTGTACCGGAGCTTTCCGGAAATCGGAGGCGTGGTGCACACCCATTCGTGCTGCGCCACGGCGTTTGCGCAGGCCGGGCGGCAGATTCCGGCGCTGGGGACCACGCACGCCGATCATTTCCGGGGCGCCATCCCCTGTACCCGGGCGCTTTGCGGGGAGGAAATTGCAGGGGAATACGAGCGCGCCACCGGGGAGGTGATAGCCGAGACCTTTGCGGCGGACGGCCGGGACTATCGCGAGATTCCCGCAGTGCTGGTGGCGTTCCATGGGGTGTTCTGCTGGGGAGATGACCCCGCGCAGGCGGTGGAGAACGCGCTGGTTGCCGAGCGGGTGGCCGAGCTGGCGCTGCACACCGCGCAGCTGGGCGAGCCGCTGCGGCCCATCGGCCAGCCGCTGCTGGACAGACATTTCCTGCGCAAGCACGGCGCACACGCCTATTACGGTCAAAGGGAGAAGGAGAGCCGTCCGGCGGCCCGGCCCGTCTGCGCCCCGGCTTCCGCCCCGGTTTCCGCCCGGGAGCCGTCGGCGGCCGAGCGGCGCTTTGCGGCGCTTGTCGCGCAGGGGGAGGCACACTGCGCCTGCGGCCGGACGCACCGGGTTGCGCTCCGCGCTCTCAGGATGCACCCCGGGGCGCTCGGAGAGCTGCCGGATGTCCTCGCTGGCCTGGGGCCGGTCGCCGTGCCCGTGATGATATGCGACCGCAACACATACCGCGCGGCGGGGGAGGCGGTGGAGCGCGTCATGGCCGGCGCCGGCAGCAGGCTGCGCACGGTCTGCCTGGAGCCCGGGGGACTGCACGCCGACGAGCGCGGGGTTGCCCTGGCGACCGGGGGAATCCCCGCCGGGTGCGACCTGCTGCTGGCGGTGGGCTCCGGGACCGTGCACGACATCACCCGTTTCATCGCGTGCCAAAAGGGGGTGCCCTTTGTTTCGGTGCCCACTGCCGCCAGTGTGGATGGGTTTGTTTCTACGGTCGCTGCCATGACATGGAAGGGCGTGAAAAAGACCTTCCCCGCGGTCGGTCCGGTGGCAATGGTGGCTGATAGCCGGGTCATCGCCGCCGCGCCGGGCAGGCTCACTGCCGCCGGCGTCGGCGATCTGCTCGGAAAATACACGGCGCTGCTGGATTGGCGGGTGGCGCACCTGCTCACCGGCGAGCATTACTGCCCGGAGATTGCCCGGCTGGAGGAGGACGCCCTGCGGGAGGTGACCGCCGACCCTGCGGCGGTTGCCGAGGGCCGGCCCGAGGCGGTGGAGCGCCTGATGTATGCCCTGACGCTCTCCGGCCTGGCCATGCAGATGGCGGAGAGCTCCCGCCCGGCCTCGGGCTGCGAGCACCACATCTCCCACCTGATGGAAATGGGGGTGCTCAATCCGCCGGATACCGCTCTGCACGGGGAAAAGGTGGGGGTTGCCACGGCAATGGTCTGCGACCGGTATCACCGTCTGGCCGCCCTTGACGCCGGAGCGCTCGGGTTTTCTGCCGGCCGCCTGGCGGAGGACGCCGGGCTGGCGCGCGTATTCGGCCCGCTGGCCCCCGCCATCCGGGAGGAAAACCGCAGCGAGCCGCTGGCCGCCGTCACAAGCAAGCGGCTGGAGCAGGTGTGGGAGGAAATCCGCGCCCTGATCCGCGCGCTGCCGACCGGCGGGGAGATCCGCACCCTGCTGCGGCAGTGCGGCGGGTGCGCGGAGCTGCGCGACCTGGGGCTTTCCCCGGAGCTGGAGCCCGCGCTCTGCCGGTATGCTCCCTTTGTGCGCTGCCGCCTGACTCTGATGCGCCTTTCGCTGTGCCTGGGGAATGCCTGACCGGACGCCCCTGCCGGCCCCCGCCGGACAAAGGTCCGTAGCCGGGCAGCCGACCGTGCGTTGGCTGCCCGGCTCCGCTTTCGCGCTGCCTGTCGGCTGGGCGGGACTGCGCGCCGGCCGCGCCGCCGTGCAATGCGTTTTGCAAATCCGATGCTTGCCGCGCACCGTGTGTTCCGGACGGCGTTTTTTGCCGGAATTCAGCCTTTGCGGCCGGCGTGCCGCCCATGATTTTCCCGGATAAAACCGTCCGCAAACGGGCATTCTATCTTCTGACCGAAACAAAGACCGGATGCGGAAAGGGGGAATGCGCAATGCCTGCCGTCATCACGGATCGGGATGCCCGGACGGTCAGCGGCAGCCTTGAGGAATCGCTGGCGCTGTTCCGGGAGATTTTTTCGCTGGACGCCACCTTCCGGCAGCGGGAGGTCCGGAGCGGCGCGGGTGTGCGCTGCTGCCTGCTGTATCTGGACGGCATGGTCAGCTCGGAGCTGGTCAATCAGTCGATTGTCCGCCCGCTGATTCTTGCCGCCCCGGCCGAGGGAGACGTGGCGGACTGGATGGAGCACCAGGTGCTGTACGCCAACGACGTTGCCCGCAAGGAAAAGCTGAGCGACCTGCTGCGGGGCATTCTTTACGGCGACAGCGTGCTACTGATGGAGGGGGCGGCCTGCGGGCTGGTCATCAACAGCAAGGGCTGGCGCACCCGCGGTATCAGCGAACCCGGAAACGAGACCGTGCAGCAGGGCCCGCGCGAGGGGTTTGACGAGGCGGCCATGCTCAATCTGGCCCAGCTCCGCCGCAAGCTGCTCACGCCGGACCTCTGCATCGAAATGCTGCGCCTGGGGCGGCGCACCGACACCATGGTGTTTGTCTGCTACCTGCACTCGCTGGCCGCCCCGCAGCTGGTGCGGCAGGTCAAGGAACGCCTGGCCGCTGTTGACATCGACGGGGTGCTGGATTCCAACTATCTCAACGAGCTGATCCGGGACCGGCGGCATTCGGTCTTCAAAACCTGCGGCAGCACCGAACGCCCGGACGTGGTGGCTGCCAAGCTGCTGGAGGGCCGGGTGGCGGTGATGGTGGACGGCACCCCCGTGGTGCTCACCGTCCCCTATCTGTTCTCCGAGAATTTCCAGTCGGACGAAGACTACTATCTCAGCTTCTGGGTCTCCTCGGTCGGGCGCGCGCTGCGGTATTTCTGCTTTCTGGTAACGGTTGCGCTCCCGGCCTTCTATCTTGCGCTGCTCACCTTTCACCAGCGTCTGCTGCCCACCTTCCTGCTGCTTTCGGCCGCGCAGTCCCGGGCCGGGGTGCCCTTTTCCTCGCTGGTGGAGTGCCTGCTGCTGCTCCTGCTGCTGGAAATTCTGAAGGAAACCGGCGCGCGGATGCCGCCGAATCTCGGCCACACCCTGAGCATTGTCGGGGGGCTTGTGGTCGGCCAGGCGGCCGTGGAGGCGCGGCTGGTCAGCGCCCCGATGCTGATTGCGGTGGCGGTCAGCGGCATTGCCGGGCTGATGATTCCCCGGCTGCGCGGGGCGGTCTTTTACCTGCGCCTGGGGATGGTGCTGCTGGCGGCGGTGCTGGGGCTGCCCGGCTGCTTTTTGGGGCTGACGCTGATTTTCGCCCGCATTGTCGGGCTCTCCTCCTTCGGCATTTCCTGCGTCGGCTCGCTGGAGGAGCCCACCGTGCAGGGGCTGAAGGATACGGTGGTGCGCCTGCCCTGGTGGATGATGAAGACCCGCCCGGTCTTCAACCGCAACCGGCGCCGGCAGGGCGGCGGCGGGAAGGGCAGGTGAGAGCGTGAGGCGGACGGCTGTTCTTTCGCTGCTGTTGGCGCTCCCGCTTCTGCTTGCCGGCTGCCGCGCCGGCGGCCGGAGCGAGCCCGAGCAGATTTATCTGGTGTCGGCCGTGGGCTTTGACCCCGACAGCAACGGCGGCGTCCGGCTGTCCCTGGAGGTTCCCCTGACCCGGGAGAGCGCCGACGAATCGCCTGCCCCCGCGCTGTTTACGGGGGAGGGCGGCACGGTGGAGGAGGCCCTGCGGCAGATTGCTGCGGGCCTTGGCCGCCGGCTGCTCTTCAGCCATTGCGCGCTGCTGGTGCTGGGGGACGGCCTGAGCCGGGAGCAGATGGAGGCCATCTTCGGCTTTGCCGAGTCGGGCGTCACGCTGCCGCTGGCCGCACAGGTCATCGCCGCGCCCGACGCCGGCGCGCTTTTGCGGGGCGGCAGCCTCTCCACTCCCGCCGCGGGGTATGATGTCCCGGGCATCTTCCGGCAGGTCAGCGGCAGCCTGGGGCTGGACGTCCGCTGCCGGATTTACGAGCTGCGCGCCGATGCGTCGCCGGGACGGCCGGTGGTGCTGCCCCTGTTCCGGGCGGCCGGTGAGGACGCGCCGGAGGCGGCGGTGTTCGGCGGGCTGCGGCTGCTGCGGGAGGGAAAGCCCGCGCTGGAGCTCTCGCCCGAGCAGAGCGTCTGGTACGCCATGCTCACCGACCGCTACGACGGGGAAAACGGCAGCCCGGGCGGGCTGCTGGGCGTCCGGCTGCGCGGTGTGAAGAGCGAGATCGGCGCGGGGCGGAGCGGGGAAGACCTGTGGCTTTCGCTGGCCCTGCGCATGGAGGCGGCCGACCGGCTCCCGGCAGGGGAGGCGGACGCGCTGTGCGCCCGCATTGAGGAAGGGGTGCGCGGCCTGTTCCTGTCGCTGCGGGAGCAGGCCGGGGAGGACGTCTTTCTGCTTGGCGACCGGCTGGCACGGCAGGACGCGGCGCTCTGGCAGGAGCTGGCGCCCGACTTTGCCCGGCTGTTTGCCGGGGCCGAGCTGCGTGTGTCCTGTGAAATTCGGGCAAAGGAGAGCGGGAACCGATGAGACGGCATCAAACCGGGAGCGGCCTGCACAAAACCGCGCTGGCCGCGCTGTTTACCGTGGGCAACACGCTCATCCGCTACCCCTGGCGCAGCGTCGGGCCGGATATGCTGGGGCTGTTCCTGCTGTCGGCGGTGGGGGCGCTGATCCCCGCCCTCTGCCTCTATCCGCTGTTCTGCCGGCTGCTGCGCCGCAGGCTTTCGGGGCGGCGGGGCAGGCTGTGCCTGGCAGCCGCACTGGCGCTGCCGCTGGGCGCATACGCGCTGTTCTGCGTCTGGCGCAGCTGCGGGGACTATCTGAACTTTGCCTCGGGTCTGATTCTTCCCGATTCGGGCCGCCTTTTGCTGGCTCTGGGCTTTCTGGGCTGCGTGGTCTGGCTCTCCCGCGTGTCCGGTCAGGGGCTGGACGCCTTCTCGCTGGTCTGCTTTGTCTGCGTGCTGGCCTGCGTGCTGGCGCTGTTCTGCTTCGGCATTCCGCACTTCCGCCCCGAATATTTCGGTGTGCGTCTGCCCGGCAGCGCAGCCGAGCTGGCCGGCTCGCTGCCCGTGCTGCTCTGGGAATCCTTTCTGCCTCTGGCGGTGCTGTCGGGGTATTTTGCCCTGGCGGCGCCCCGCCGGGGGGAGCGGGCGCTGGCCGGAGGCACGGCAGTCGGCTGCGGGATTCTGCTGCTGTGCGTGCTGCAAACGCTGCTGACCTTCGGCGCGTCCTACGCGGCTGAGCTGCGCTATCCCTATTCGTTCGCGGTGCGCATCCTGTCGGTGGGGCAGTATTTTTTCCGGTTGGAGGGATTTTCCTACCTGCTGGATTATGCCGCCTGCCTGCTGCGGGCCGCGGTTTGTCTGGCGGCTGCGCGGCGGCTGCTGGGGCGCTTTTTCCCGCGGCTGGCGCGCTGGCTGCCCCCGGCGGCGGGGACGGTGATTTTCGGAATTTTCTGTCTCGGCTAATCTTCCATGCCCCCCGGCGCATATGATGGTAGCAGACGGCGGCGCGGCCGCCGGCTGTTACCGATGCAGAAGGGAGCCAAGGGTATGGTCAGAAAGATACTGGTAGATGCGGGACTGAGCGGCGGAATTTCCTGCTCCGGCCGGGCGGGCAGAGCGGCGCTGGCCCCGGGGTGGAGGATTGGAGAGGCGCTTTGCCGGGCGCTGGAGCGCGCGGGCTACGAGGTGCTGTTCTCGGGCGATGTGCCCGAGCTGCGCGCGCGGGAGGACGGCGTGGGGCGGCCGGCCGTCTGTGCCTCGGTGGCGGGACGGTGGCGGGCGGACTGCGTTCTGCGGCTCTGCATCCGCTCCTCCGCCGACCCCGGCTGCGGGAGCGCCGGCGCGCTGGTCTTCCGGCGGCAGTCGGCGGCCTGGCGGCTGGCGGAATCGGTCCTGCGGCAGCTGGAGTCGGGCAGCGAGCTGCGCAGCATGGGGGTGCGTCCGGCCTCGGGCGTGCTGCTGCTGCGGCGGACGGCCTGCCCCGGCGTCATCCTGGTGCTGCGCCTGCCCCACCGGCAAAAGGAGTTTCTGGAACCGCGGGAAGCGGCCGGCTATGCCGCCTGCATTGCCCGCGGTCTTTCGGCCTGGGCCGGGGGATAAGCGCTCCGGCAGAGTCCCCGGGGCCGGCCTGTCCGTGCGGCGCCGGCCCCGGGCTTTTTGCGGCTGTTCCCGGTTTGCCCGCCCGAATGCCGGAGCCTTCCCCGGGGCCGGTCTGCCGGCAGCGGAAGCCTTTGCCGCACGTCTGCGGTCCGGCGGGGCGCGCAGGCGGCGGTGGCGGCCGTTCCGGGCACCTCTCCGGCGCTGCCCGGAACGGGAGCGCCGGCTCCCGGGCGCTTTCCCGCCTTCCGGCGATTTTTTTTTGAAAAGTCATTGATTTTCCGCGGCAAATCATGTATAATGATAAGAGAGCATTTGGCTGGAGCGCCAGCCGGAAAGGGGGCGGGGAAGTGCCGCAGAAAAAAACCGAAGGCCAACCGCAAAAGGGTTACCCGCCGCAGCAGCGGGCGGGGGAGCGGCCGCGCCGGCCGGGGCAGCCCGCGGCCAAAAAGAAGCTGCCCTGGTTCCGCCGCCTGCGGGCGCGTCTGCGCGGGCTGCAGTTCAGCCGCAACATCGGCATCGATCTGGGCACCGCCACGGTGCTGGTCTACATGCAGGGCAAGGGAATTGTTTTGCAGGAGCCATCGGTGGTGGCCATTGACACCAATACCGACCGCATCCTGAAGGTGGGCAAGGAGGCGCAGCAGATGCTGGGGCGCACACCGGGCAACATCTCCGCGGTCCGCCCGCTGCGGGACGGGGTCATCAGCCAGTACGACGTGACCCTGAAAATGATACAGTACTTCATCCGCAAGGCATGCGGCAATCTCTTCTTCCCCCCGCGCGTGATGATCTGCATCCCATCCGGCATCACCGAGGTAGAGGAGCGCGCGGTGCTGGACGCCGCCCACGCGGCCGGCGCGCAGAAGACCTATCTGATTGAGGAGCCCAAGGCCGCCGCCATCGGCGCCGGGCTGAACATATACGCCCCCGAGGGCAACATGGTGGTGGACATCGGCGGCGGGACTACCGATGTGGCGGTGCTGTCGCTGGGGGGAGTGGTGGTCTCCGAATCCATCAAAATCGCCGGGGATAAGTTCGACGAGGCCATCATGCGTTATGTCCGCCGCAAGTACAACGTGCTGATTGGAGAACGGACGGCTGAGGCCATCAAAAAGCACATCGGCGCGGTGTACGACCACCCCAAGGCGCAGACCGTTGAGGTCAAGGGCCGCTGCCTCAACAAGGGGCTGCCCAAGCTGGTCAGCATCAGCTCCAAGGAGATGATCGAGGCGCTGGCCGAGCCGGTTACCGCCATTCTGGACGCCATCTGCTCGGTGATTGAGCGCACGCCGCCCGAGCTGCTGGGGGACATTCTCAAAAACGGCATTGTCATGACCGGGGGCGGCAGCCTGCTGTACGGCTTTGACCAGCTGGTCACCCGCGTCACCGGCATTTCCACCCGTGTGGCCGAGGATGCGGTCTCCTGCGTGGCCATCGGCACCGGGAAATCGCTGGATCACCTGGATATGCTGCAGGAGGGGGCCATCAACCTCTCGCGTGAGCGCAAGGTCCGGCTCTGACGGGCTATGGCGGATTCCTTCCGGGAATCCGGAAAACAGAGAAAGGAAGCAATCGTATGGAATATGTAACGGCCGGCCTGGAGCCGGCAGATGTCCTGCGCTGGTTCGAGCGGATCAGCGCCGTCCCGCGTGGCTCTTACAACGAGGCGGGAATCGCGGATTTCCTGGTCGCCTTTGCCCGGGAGCGGGGGCTGGAGTGCCATCGCGACGCGACCGACAATGTGCTGATTCAGGCTCCGGCCACCCCGGGAATGGAGAACCGCCCGCCGCTGCTGCTGCAGGGACACACCGATATGGTGTGTGAGAAGAACCGGGACGTGGAGCACGATTTTCTCCGAGATCCGCTCTCGCTGTATGTGCAGGGGGGCTTTCTGCGCGCCAGGGGCACCACGCTGGGGGCCGACGACGGCATTGCCGTGGCCATGATGCTGGCGCTGCTGGACGGGGGCATTCCCCGCCGCCCGGCCTGCGAGTGCCTGTTCACCACCGCCGAGGAGGTGGGGCTGGACGGTGCACATGCGTTCGATTACAGCCGGATCTCGGCGCGCCGCCTGATCAATATGGACAGCGAGGAGCTGGGCGTGGTGACCGCAGGCTGTGCCGGCGGTCTGCGCAGCGACCTGACGCTGCAATACCGCCCCGAGCCGTTTGCGGGGGAGTGCCTGCATGTGCAGCTCAAGGGATTGATGGGCGGACACTCGGGTGAGAACATCAACAGCGGCCGGGCCAACGCCAACAAGCTCATGGGCCGGCTGCTGGCGGCGCTGGAGCCGGAAGCAGAGCTGCATCTGGCGCGCCTGGAGGGCGGCTCCAAGGACAACGCCATCCCTCGGGAATGCGAGGCCTGGCTGGCGGTTCCGGACGCTGCGGCGGCCGCAGAGCTGCTGACCGGCGAGGCCGCGCGGATTGCGCAGGAGCTGGGGGCGGACGACCGCCGCTTTGAGCTGATCTGCGAGGACTGCGAGCCCCAGGCCTGTATGATGAGCGCCGAGGATACCCGCCGCGCCGTGGCGCTGCTGAGCTGCGCCGCCAACGGGGTGCTGGAGATGAGCCGGGATGTGCCGGGCCTTGTGGAGTACTCCCGGAGCCTGGGGGTGGTGCGCAGCGGGGAGGGCGAGATGACCTTTGTGTTTTCCACCCGCTCGGCTATGGAGGCGCGTCTGGACGCATCGGTCCGCGAACTCGACTTGCTGGCCGGACTCTGCGGCTGCACCGCCCGGCATCACAGCCGGTATCCCGGCTGGAGCTATGCCGCCGCGTCCCCCCTGCGGGACGCCTACCTGGCCGCCTACCGCCGGGTGACGGGGAGCGACGCAAGGGTCAACGTCATTCACGCCGGGCTGGAGTGCGGCGTCATCGGCTCGCACCTGCCGGGGATTGATATGATTTCGGTCGGTCCCACCATGCACAACATCCATTCGCCCGACGAGGCGCTGGACCTCGGTTCGGTTGCGGTGTTCTGGCGGGTGCTGGGCGACCTGCTCCCCCGGCTGTGAGGACCGCCGGGCGGTATTTCCGGGAAGTCCGGGGCTTCGGCGGAGCTTTTGAACGCCGGGGCTTCCGCCGGCCGTAGTCAAAGCCGCGCCTCCGCTTGCCGTCCGGGCATCGGGGGCGCGGCTGGATTTTGTGCCGGGGCGGCAAAAGCGGGCACCGGCTGCGCGCCCCGGGCCGCCGTGGCCGGGTTTCCGGGGCGCCCGACAGGGGCGCCGGCGGGAAAGCTTCGGGCGAAATTCGAAAAAACGCTTGACAAATCCGCCAATCGGCTTTATAATGGAAATGGAATCGGATTTGTTCTAAAAAATACCGGGAGGTATCCCATGACCAGACAAAGAGAGCTGATTTTGCAGATTCTCAGGCAATCCGACCGTCACCTGACGGCGGATGAGATTTTCTTTCTTGCCAAGCTCAAGCTGCCAAGCATTGCGATGGCAACCGTATACAACAATCTCAACGCGATGAGCGAGGCCGGTGTCATCGGCCGTGTGCACACCGACGGCGGAGCCGACTGCTTCGAGCGGACGACCGAGAAGCACGACCACCTGCTGTGCGACGGCTGCGGAAGGCTGACAAACGTCCGCTTCCCGGGCCTGGAGGCGCAGCTGCGCGAGACGCTGGGGCAGGAGATCGAATCCTACGATCTGACCGTGCACTGCCTCTGCCGCGAGTGCCGGAGCCGGCGCTGACCGGGGGCTGCGGTATGCTGGCTTTGTACGCCCTGCCGGCCGGGGAACTGCCGGACCGGCAGACGCTGCTCCGCGTACTCCGTTTGGATGTCGGCGGAAAGCGTGCGGCTTGGGAGCGGATGCCGGAGGAGCAGGCCGCCCGGAGCATTGCGGGGGTTCTCCTGCTGCAGGCCGCGGCGCGGGCACAGGGCCTGCGGCCGCAGGAGCTGCGCCTGGGCGCGGATGCCGGCGGCAGACCGGCCTTTGACGGCCTGCCGGATGTGGATTTCAACCTTTCGCACACGGCAGGACTGGTGGTCCTCGCATGGGAACAGGCAGCCGGAGGTCCGCGGGTCGGAGTGGATGCCGAATGCATGGGAACCCGCTCTCCCAGCGTCATGCACCGGATTGCCGCCCGCTGGTTTACCCCGGCCGAGCGGGAGGCCTTTGCGCAGGAGCCGACCGAGGCCTGTTTTCTGCGCATCTGGACCGGCAAGGAAGCGCTGGTCAAGTGGACGGGGCAGGGGCTGGCGGCTGCCCGCGCGGCGGATACGTGCGCCGCGCTGCCCGGCGTCCGGCTCCGGACCTATCTTCTGCCGGAGGCGGTTGTTACGCTGTGTCACCGGGAGGGCAGCCTGCCGCCGGCAGCGCCGCGCTTTCTCACGCCGGCCGACCTCGGGCTATGAGCCGCCTGCGGTTGTCCGATCAGGGAGCTTCCTTCTGCAAATCCGTATTGGGAGGTGTGATAAATGACGGTTTCCCACATCAAGGCGACGATTCCGTGCGATCTTTCCACGGTCTGGAACGCCGTGACCGACGCGGCACAGTATCCGGTGTGGCGCAGTGACGTCGGCAAAACCGAAATCCGGAGCGATCGGCAGTTGATCGAATATACCAAAGGCGGGAATGCCACTGTGTTTACCGTCACTGCCGCGGAGCCGTATCGGCGTTGGGAATTCGATATGGAAAACAGCCGGATGACAGGGCATTGGATTGGAATTTTCGCGTCATGCGAGGAGGGAACGGAGATCGAATTTACCGAATATGTGACCGCCAAAAAGCGTTTTCTGAAGCCCTTTGTCAAATGGTATCTCAAACGGCAGCAGGCACGGTTTGTTTCGGATCTCACACAATATGTGCAACAGAAAACAGCCAAGGGCGAATGATTGATCGCTCCTGGCTGTTTTTCATCATGCCGCTGTGATTCCGCTTATAGTTACGACTATGCCTGGTATGTCCGGTGATCCTCTGTGTGATCCCGTATGCTCACAGGGGGGCGGTCATCCGACTGCGCCGGTGTCCGGCGCCTCCCCGGTATCCGTGACGTCCCCGCCGGTCTCCCCGGGGTCGGGGGCAGGGGGCGCGGTGAGGATCTGCACATCGGTCAGGGTCGCCTCGGCGATGCTGATAAAGGCCTCCTGATCCGAGGAGAGCAGCAGCCGCATCTGATGCTGTACGAGATAGTAGTTTGCGTCCAGCAGCATACTGCCGGCCGCGGCGGGGTCGCTGCCCTGCAAATCCAGCGCCAGCAGGTCGGCGTGCTCGCGCAGCAGGGGCAGCAGCTCCCAGCCTCGCTCCGAAACGGCGACCGAAAAGGGAACCGCCAGCGCCAGCGTTGTGCTGCCCAGCGCTTCCTTGACCAGGTCCAGGTAGTCCAGCGTGTCGGTCAGGTGCGCGGCGTCCAGCGGGAGCCCCACCAGCAGCAGCTCGGCGCCGCCGGACCGGGCAAACTCCCGCAGCAGCACGGCCTCCTCGGCCGCTGTCGGGTAGTACAGGGAGCCGTCCTCTCCCGTGAAGGCCTGGGGATAAAAGACCCCGCACACATAGGATACGGTTTGCAGCAGCTCGGTCATGCTTTCGGTCAGCTCCACATCCTCGTCACCCTGGATGCCGTAGTGCTCCGCGGCCTGCGAGGTGTACAGCAGCGTGCCGTCCGGCGTGTTGAGAGAGACCGACAGCGCCGCGGGCGGCTGCCCGTCCTCTCCCGCTGTCAGCGAGCCGGTCGGGTCTCCCAGCACAAACGGATAGGCCTTGACCGACGGCACCGCGCGCTCGGGCACGGGCTGGGTTTCCTCGGGCTCCGGGGTGCCCTCGGTCAGGCGGTTCATGGTCTCCTCGTCCAGCCAGAAGTGCAGCAGGTTGCCGACAATAACCGCCGCCAGCACGGCGGCCCCAAAGCAGATGGCCACAATGGCCCAGGCCGGCAGTCTGCCCGGCGTCCGGGCGCGGTATCTGCGGCTTCTTCGCCTCCATTCGTTCACGGCCTGTCCTCCTTTCCTCGGGTTCGGCGCCTGCCTGCCGGCGCCGGCGTCATTCCAGCCCGGTCAGCAGCAGCCCGCTGCCGTATTCGTTCCAGCTGACGCTGAGCTCCGCGGCGGCTGTGGCAATCAGCTCCTCCATGCGCTCGGCGCGGTAGCGGTCCAGAATGTCGGGGAGCTGATACTCCTCCAGGGTTTCGCGGTCGTCCTCCACGCGCACCAGGATGCAGTAGCCCTCCGCGGTTTCCAGCACCCCGCTCACGTCCCCGACCGCAAACAGAGCCAGCGCCGCGTCGGTCAGCTGCTCGTCCGCCAGCCCGCGGAACAGGAATTCGGCCGGCGCGCACTCCACGCCCGCCGCCGTCAGCGCGGGGGTGATGAGGCTGTCGGGGGCGGCTCCGTGGGCGTTCATCAGCTCCAGGCGCAGCGCCTCGGCCTGCTCCCGCATCGGATTCCCGTCGGCGTCGGTCAGCGGCAGGCTGATTCTGCGCACCCGCACGTAGTTCCCGTCGTCCAGCCAGGCCAGCATGGCCTCCTCATCCTCCAGCTCGGTTCCGGCAAACAGCCGGTTTTCCAGCTCGATTTCCATCTGGGTGATGGCCAGCAGACGGCGCATCAGGTGCTCGGTCAGGTAGCTCTGCTCAAGATAGTCTTTGAAGGCGGATTTGCCGCCCATCGATTCCTTCGCGCCGGCAATCGCTTCCTCCACCAGCGCCTGCATACTCTCGCTCTCGGGGCTGCGGTCGGGCAGATATTCGGCCGCCAGCTCCAGCACGGCATACTGCTCGGCCAGGGCCTGCTTTACGGCGGCCTGCAGCTCTTCCTCGGTGTACCCGGGATTCTCGTCTCGGCAGCGCAGGGTATGGTAGCGCAGCTCCTCGTACAGAATTTCATACGGCCCGCAGCTTCCCACGGGCTCCTCGGCGTTGCCGGCGCAGCCTGCCGTCAGTAAAAGCAGCCATGCGGCAAGCAGCAGGGCGGTGATTTTCAGGGTGTGTTTCATGCTGATCTCTCCGGAAAAACAGAATGGCAGTATTCATTATACAGGATACTTGTTGCGGATTTGTGAATATGAGGAAAAATCACACCGATTTTTCGGAAAACTATTTTCTTTCGGCGCATTTTATGATACAATATACATATCGAACACCGATTGAGAGGAGACGGACGGAATCAGATGAAAAAAACATACCGCATTGCCCTTTCCGCCATTGCGGAGGAATTTCATTTTGAAATCATTGTCAGACCCGAGAACTACGAGGACATCATGATTGAAACCCCGGAGGTCAACCGCCCCGGCCTTGCGCTGGCAGGCTTTTACGGGGTGTTTGACGCCGACCGCATCCAGCTGATTGGCAAGGCCGAAACCCAGTATCTGCAATCAATTGAGCCCAGCACCAAGCGCGTGATGCTGCAAAAGCTGGTGGACGCCCACCCGGTGGCCATCCTGTACACCACGGGACTGCCGGTGGACGATGCGCTGGTGGAGCGCGCCCGCCGGGAGCAGGTGCCGGTGCTGCGCACCCCGGTCAAAACCAGCCCCATCATGTCCAGCCTGATTGCCTCGCTCAACAATCATCTGGCACCGCGTATCACCCGGCACGGCGGACTGGTAGAGGTGTACGGCGAGGGGTTGCTGCTGCTGGGGGACAGCGGAGTGGGGAAAAGCGAGACCGCCATCGAGCTGGTCAAAAGAGGGCACCGGCTGATTGCCGACGACGCGGTGGAAATCAAACGGGTGTCCGAGAAGACCCTGGTCGGCTCCGCTCCCGAGATGATCCGCCATTACGTGGAGCTGCGCGGTATCGGCATTGTAGACGTGCGCCGCCTGTTCGGTATGGGCGCCATCAAGGAGACCGAGCGCATTGACCTGGTCATTCAGCTCGAAAACTGGGTGGAGGGCAAGATGTACGAGCGCTTCGGTATGGAGGAGGAGAGCATCAACATCCTCGGCATCAACATTCCTTCGGTTACGGTGCCGGTCCGTCCGGGGCGAAATCTTGCCATCATTCTGGAGATTGCCGCAATGAACAACCGCCAGAAGCGCATGGGCTATAACACCGCGCTGGAGTTCAACAAAAAAATGATGAAGCAGATGGGAATGACCGAAGAATAAAAAAATTCAAAAAAATCATCGGAAACCTATTGACAATCACACGACTGCGTGATATAATATAAACACGATACGGCCGTATCGAAAACTCATTTCAGGAGGATATCACATTATGCAACCCTGGACCATTGCCGCTCTTGTCGCTGCGGGAGTGCTTCTGATTCTGTTCATCATCGGTTATCTCAAAGCGCCGCCCGACACCGCCTACATCATCTCGGGCGTACGGAAGAAACGGATTCTGATCGGGCACGCCGGCTGGCGTCTGCCGTTCTTTACCCGCGTGGATAAGCTCTCTCTGCGCGTGATGCAGGTGGACGTCAAAACCAGCGAAGCCGTGCCGACCAACGAATTCATCAACGTGACCGTGGATGGTGTGGCAAACATCAAAATTTCCTCTGACCCCGCGCTGCTCGAGCGCGCCTCCGAGGCGCTGCTCAACCTCAAGCAGGCCGAGCTGATTACCCTGGTCACCCAGGTGCTCGAGGGCAACATGCGTGAGATTGTCGGCTCGGTCGGACTGAAGGAAATGGTGCAGGACCGGCAGGGCGTTGCCAAAAAAATCACCGAGAACGTGGTGCCGGATATGGAGAAGCTGGGCATTGAGGTGGTCAACTTCAACATCCAGAACTTCAAGGACGCCGCGGGAACCATTGAGAACATGGGTATCGACAACGTCGAGCAGATCCGCAAAAACGCGCAGATTGCCAAGGCGAACGCGCAAAGAGACATTGCCATTGCCACCTCCAACGCACAGGAGGAGGCCAACGCCGTGCGCGTGGAGGCCGAAAAGAAGGTGGCCGAGCAGAACGCCGAGCTGGCCGTGCAGCAGGCCGACATGAAGGTGCGCTCCGAGAGCAAGCGCGCCGAGGCCGACGCGGCATATTCCATCGAGCAGGAAATCCAGAGAAAGACCATCGAGGTCACCAAGGTCAACGCCGACATTGCCCGGCGTGAAAAGGAGGCCGAGCTGGCCGAGAAGGACATTGCCCTGCGCGAGCGGCAGCTGGACGCCGAAATCCGCAAGCAGGCCGACGCCATGAAGTATCAGGCCGAGCAGCAGGCGGCCGCCGAGCTGGCCAAGAGCCAGCGGGAGGCCGAGGCTCAGAAGTACCGCATGATGCAGGAGGCCGAGGCCAAAAAGGCCGAGGCCGAGGCACTGCGCTATGCCATGGAGCAGGAGGCCGAGGGTATCCGCGCCAAGGGGCTGGCCGAGGCAGAGGCCATCGAGCGCAAGGCCGAGGCCCAGAAGAAGATGGGCGAGGCCTCGGTGCTCGAGATGTATCTGAGCGCCCTGCCCGAGGTGGTGCGCGGCGCCGCCGCGCCGCTGGCGCAGACCGACAAGATTGTGATGTACGGGGACGGGAACTCCACCCGTATGATCAAGGACGTGATGAACAGCGCCAACCAGGTGGTGGAGGGCCTGAAGCAGGCCACCGGCATCGACATCGGCGCCATTCTCTCTGGCGTGGCCGGAGGACGGGCGGTTGCCGCCGCGCAGAAGAGCGGCCAGCCGTCCGAGGGGGCCGGCGACTGACCCGCCCCGTACAGCCCGCCCGCGGCCGCCGGCCGCGGGCGGGCACCAAATCACAGGAGTATGGATGGAATGATGGAAAAGCAGCAGATGACACGGGGGACCGAAACGGCCGGCGGCGCCGGTCTGCGGCATTGCGAAATCCGCAACGGGGAGCTGGTGCGCTATTTTGGCGACGCGACCGAGCTTGCGGTGCCGGATTATGTCACCACCATCGCCGCCGACGCCTTTCGCGGTTGCCGCCGGCTGACCGACCTGGCGCTGGGCAGGAACGTGACCTCCATTCATGCCGGGGCCTTCCGGGACTGCGTCCGGCTCCGCCGGGTCGCCATGCCCTCGGGGCTGCGGGAGATCGGGGATTATGCCTTTCGTGGCTGCCGGTCGCTTTCTGCCGTGCTGCTGCCGCGCTCGGTCTATTCGGTCGGCGTGGGGGCGTTCCAGGACTGCGCCGCGCTGAAAAAGGTCTGCCTTTCGGCCGAGCTGCAGCACCTGGGGGGCTTTGCCTTTGCGGGCTGTGAGGCCCTGGAGGAGGTCGCCCTGCCAGAGACCCTGACCGCCATTCACCGCAGCACCTTTTTCCGCTGCCATTCGCTGCGCCGGGTGACCGTCCCGGAGGGAATCCAGACCGTGGGGAGCTATGCGTTTGCCCAGTGCGGCGCGCTGGAGGAGCTGCCGCTGGCGCAGACCGTGACCTATATCGGGCGCGGTGCGCTGAGCGAGTGCCGCGCGCTGCGTTCCTTCCGCATTCCGCAGCGGGTGCGCTATCTTGGCAACCATCTGTTTTCCTGCTGCGAGGCGCTGGAGGAGGTGCAGCTGCCGGACACCGTCACAGCCTTTGGCGACTATGCGTTCTGCGACTGCAAAAGCCTTGCCCGGCTGCAGCTGCCGGCGGCGCTCACGCGCATCGGTCAGGGCTGCTTTCTGCACTGCGCGGCCCTGCAGGAGCTCTCGCTGCCGGCGGGTGTGACCGCCATTGGCAAGGGCGCGTTTGCATACTGCACCGGTCTGCGGTCGGTGACGCTGAGCGAGGGACTGACGGCGCTGGAGGCCGAAACCTTCCGCGCCTGTCTGTCGCTCAAGGAAATCCGTCTGCCGGACGGCATCCGTTGGATGGGGGAGCGCGCCTTTGAGCGCTGCATTGCGCTGGAATCGGTGCATGTCCCACGGAATCTGGAGCGCCTGGGCGACTCCGCCTTTGCCGAGTGCGCGCTGGTGTCTGTCAGTCTGCCGTCCACGCTTTGCTCAATTGGGGAGCGGGCCTTTGCCGATTGCTACTGGCTGGATACCGTGCTGCTGCCGAACCGCCGGGCATGGATCGGCGTCGGCGCCTTTGCCGGCTGTACGGCGCTGGAGGTGCTGGTGGTTCCGGACGGGCTGCTGTTCCCGGGCCGCAAGCGTGAGCGCTGGCGGGTGCCTGCGCGCGCGCAGATGATTTATCACAGTGAGCTGGAAATATCGCTGCTGTTTGCCGAGCTGGCCTCCTCGGATACGCCGGAAGACCGGAAAATCGAGCTGCGGCAGGAAATCCGGCAGCGTTTGCGGCAGCTGCGCCGCAGAAGCGCCGCGCCGCACCCCGCCCCGGACGGACCGCCGCAGGTGCCGGACGCAGCCGATGCCTCCCCGGATGCAGCCAATGCTTCTCCGGACGCGGCCGAGGATTCCCGAGAGGCTCCCGGAGCGGCAGAGGAGGGAACTGCAAAGGCTGCTCCCGCGCCGCAAGAGCTGCCGCAGGCCGAATCCCGCGGTGCAGAGCGGCGGCAGGAGGACTGATGGCGGGGCCGCTCCCCGTTCATCGAAAAAAAAGGCGCTGCCTTGTTCGCTCGGCTCCGGGCAGATGGCAGCGCCTGTTTTTCGGCCGAGTCGGCCTTCCCGGCGCTCCTTTCGGCTTTTGGTGCTGCGCAGCGGTCCGGCCGGCTGTCCGGGAGCGCGCCCCGGCCGGTTGCTTCCGGGGAATCCGCCCGCCGGGAAATGAAAAAAGGATGCTGCCTCAAATGCAAACCGCATTTGAGGCAGCATCCTTTTGCGTTATTGCGCTTGTCTCTGCCGCTGCAGCCCGTCCAGCGCCTCCCGGATGGCCACATAGGCAAAGGAGGCAAAGCCGTGGTCACGGCTGCCGTGCCGCTGGCGGTACTCCCACAGCGTTCCGGTTTCCATGCCCATCTGCCCGAACAGACGCTCGGTTTCGCGCAGCGTCAGGTCGTATTCCTTCAGCTTCAGCAGCGCAAGCAGCCGCAGGTACGCGCCGATAAAGGCGTTGATTTCGGCCATCGGCAGGGGCAGGCCCTGGCGGTCGCCCGCCAGCGGCCCGGTCACCAGCCGGCGCAGCGCGGCCCAGCGCGCCTCGTTCATATCCATGCCTCCGAACAGGATGGCGTAATACTGGCAGGCCTCCGAGCAGTCGGGGCAGCGGGTCAGCCTTCCGTCCTCCCCGCGCACGGCGTGGTCGTAAAAAACGGTCCCGTCAAAGGCCTGCTCGGTCACCGTCCGGCGCACCTCGGCGCTGCGGCGCAGGCAGTCCTCGTCTCCGTACAGCCGCCAGACGCATTCCAGCACCTGCGCGTAGAGCAGATTGGTGGGGTAGCTGACGTCCTGCGTCCAGTCGTTGGCTACGCTCCATTCCACAAAGTTCCAGGACGGCAGCTTTTCCAGCAGGCCGTCTGCGTTTTCATACTGCCGGTAAAAGCGCAGTAGTCCCTCCACGCTCGGGCGGAAGGCCTCGCGGTCGGCGTCCGGACGGCGGAGCGTGAGGTATTGCTCCAGCTCCAGGATGTACCACATGGTCCACTGCGGGATGAATTTGTGGTTGTCCTGTGCGTCGGAGGGGTAGCACATCGGCAGCACGCCGTCGGGGTATTCGCCGGTGCTGCGGTACAGCCGGTAGTTTTCCAGGAAGGCGTCCTCGGTATCGCTCCGGCCGGTCAGCGCAAATTCGGTCTGCGCGGTGAAATAAGAGTCGCACAGCCACCCGGCGCGCTCGCGGGAGGGGCAGTCCATGTAAATGTCCAGCGCGTTGTGCGCAAAGGTCCGGATGGCACTGCGGCAGATGGTGTCCAGCCCCGGGCTGCCGGTGGGAGGTGCCTGTACCGCCACGGCGGGGTGCTCCAGCGCTTTCATGCCGAAGGATTCCAGCACCAGGCTGCCGCTGCGCACGGCGAAGATGGCATAGCGCGCGGTATAGGGCTCAAAGCTCAGGGGCTGCACCCGCTCGCCGGCCGGCAGCAGGTATTCAATCACGTTCTGTACGTGCATGTCGGTAAAGGCGAAGACGTCGGGGGAGCCGTCCTCGCTGAATCCCAGCACAGCGTCGGCCTTGTCCTGCGCCCGGGCGGTCAGCCCGAAAAATCCGGTTTCAATCTGCCCGAAATCCACAATCACATAGTCTCCGGCGTGCAGGGTCAGGGGGAAGGCTTCCGCCTCGCCGCACCGTTCCTGCCGGTGACGCTGGAGCCATTCGTAGGGATGATAGGGGATTTCCTCCCGGGCAAAGCCGCCCCAGCGGTCTGTAATCGGGAAGGAGTAGAAATCGGTGTGGTACGGCAGCTTTTCGTCGTACACCAGGCGCCCGCGGGATGCGGCGCCGGCCGTGTGGACGTCGCGATAGACCGGATAGGGCGCCATGCGGGGCAGCAGAGCCGGCGCAGGGGAAAGGATTTCGGTCCGGCAAAGGTCCTGCGGCCGGAATACAGGCTGGCACAGATCCCAGACCTCTCCGAAGTGCCGCTGCGCCGAGTATCGCTCAACCTTTTGCAGCCTGCGGGGGGAAATGCACGCCTCAAAATCCTGCCCGGTGCAGGCAAGCACCTGCTGCCCCCGGCACAGCTCGGCCTGCAAAAAGGATGGCTGCAGGACGGTGGAAAGCGCCCGGCAGTGGTAGCCCGCTACCTCGATGACAATTTCGTTGCGCTCCGCCCCGGCAAAGCGGTCCATGGGAAGCACGTCCACACGTGCGTAGCCGCCCGCCGCCCGCGCCGGGCCAAAGCCGGCAAAGCTCCCGTTGATAAACACCCGGTAAAATACGGCCGCAGTCAGCCGGAGCTCGGTCCCCTCCAGCCGGCCCACCTCGGCACGGAATACGGCCTGGCAGTTGAGCTCCTCGCTCTGCCCGGCAGGAAATATCGGTCTGGCTTTGAGAAACATCGGTATCCTCTCCTTTTCTTTTTCTGTTCCTTTTTCTGTCTTTGCTATGGAACATATTGTAAACGCAAATTCCCCCGCTGTCAAGACATTCCCCCCAATACCTGAAAATCGTCCCCCTTTTTGCGTAAAACCGTCTCCGATCTGTCGCGCTGTTGGGGAAGACCTTGGAGAAGACCTTGGAGGGACCCGCCTCTTAAGGAGAGGCCGGTCCCTCCAAACCTCCCCCGGCGAGACCTTCCCCGGCCGCCGCCCGCCTATTTGGGAAGTTGCCAATGTCAGCGTCCCGCCGGCGGGCAGCGGCCGGGGAAGCCCTTTTTCAGGGGAGGTAAGCGAAAAATAAGGGCCTTTTGCCATACAAAGCGATTGGCCCTGCATATCAGGAAACCGGACAGCCGCCATGGGTTGCCCGGTTTTTAATAGTATGGGTGCATTCATACGTAACATATTAGCTTTTGTCC
>CALWQR010000008.1 GCA_944383705.1 uncultured Clostridia bacterium | reverse complement strand
TACCGCAGACGCCGTTGCGGCGGCAGAACTCCTCCCACACGTCTCCGGCGGGATAGAATTTCAGCTCCTCCTGGCGCATCATCAGCTCGGTGTACGCGCGGCGGTTCTGGAGCTCGGTCAGGGCTTCATTGGGGGTGAGCAGGGCGCAGAGCAGGGCCTTTTGCACCGAGCGCATCCCGATGACCCAGGCTGCAATGCGGTTGATGGAGGCGTCGAAGTAGTCGGTGGCCAGAATCACGCGGTCCAGGGCGTTGTTGCGCACGACCTCCTTCATCATTTCCTGGGTTTCGTCATCGCAGCGCACCACATGGTCGGAATCCCAGCGCACGCCGCGCGTCACATGCAGGGCAATTTTGGGATGGAAGCAGAGCAGGGCGGAGATTTTGTCCGACACCATTTCGGTGGGGTGGTAGTGGCCGTTGTCCATCAGCGGGACGATGCCCCGCGTGGTGGCGTAGGAGAGCGCGAACTCGGCCGAGCCGGCGGTGTAGGATTCCAGCCCGATGCCGAAGACCTTGGATTCCAGGGTCACCAGCACGCGGGATTTGTCATAGCCGCAGCCAAGAATCCGATCCAGCGAATCGAGGTAGCGCATCCGGGGCCCCAGCCGGTCGGCGGGCACGTCCTTCATCCCATCCGGAATCCAGATGTTCATCAGGCAGGGGGTGCCGGTCTGCTCGGCGAAGTACTCCGAGATGCGGATGCAGGCAATGCCGTGCCGGATCCAGAAGGCGCGGACCTCCTCATCCGGGTTGGTCAGCGTGCCGTTTTCGGCCAGCGGGTGCGAAAAAAAGGTGGGGTTGAAGTCGACGCCCAGCCCGCGGGCCTTGGCGTATTCCGCCCATTTGCGGAAGTGCTCGGGCCGGATGTTGTCCCGGCCGACCGGCTTGCCGTCCTCATAAATTCCATAGGAGGCGTGCACGTTGATGCGGTGCTTCCCGGGAATCAGCGAAAAGGCCTTGTCCATATCCTGCATCAGTTCGTCGGGCGTGCGGGCCGCGCCGGGGTAGTTGCCGGTGGTCTGAATGCCGCCGGTCAGCGCGCCGGTGTTCTCAAACCCACGCACATCGTCGCCCTGCCAGCAGTGCATCGAAATCGGCACCCCGGCCAGACGGGTCATAGCGGCCTCGGTGTCCACGCCGATGGCCGCGTAGCGCTCCTTTGCCGCGCTGTAGCGTTCTGCCTGTGTCATACTGTAAATTCCTCCGTTCGGTAGTTTCCGTTCCTGTTGCGCCTGCCGCCCGGCGGGGAGGCAGGCTTACGGTATCCATTATAAAGGAGGCCGACCGATTTTTCAATAGAAATTCTGCATTTTGGAAAATTCAACCCCGGTTTAGCAAAAAGACACCCGGTTTTCAGGACCTTTGCTGCCGCCCGGCCGCACCTGTGGAACCCCCGTGCGGCGATTGCCGGGAGGCTGTTGCGTGACCGCAGCCCGGCGGACGGTCTTCCTGAAGCCTGTTTCCTTCCTGCTTTTTCCAATATCCGGCGACTGTGTTTTCCACGAAAAAATCTTCCGGAATTGCGGATTTTCCATTGCCATTTCCGCCGGTTTGTGGTATAATATTTCTATGAGTGTCCGGCGCCGCCGGCCCGGACCGCGTCTGCCGCACTGTCCGCAAAAAGGGGGAATACCGATGCACATTCAACCGACCGACCGCGAAGCCACCGAAGCGCTGCTTGCCTTTATCCGCAGCAGCCCCACCGCCTATCAGGCCACCGGGCAGATTGCCCGCATTCTGGAGGAGGCCGGATTTTCGCGCCTGGAGGAGGCGCAGCCATGGCAGCCGGAGCCCGGGGCGGGCTATTATGTCACGCGCAATCAGTCGGCCGTCATCGCGTTCCGGACGCCGCGGGAGGCGCCGGCACAGATGCTGCTGGCCGCCAGCCATACCGACTCCCCCATGTTCAAGCTGAAGGCCGACTGCCTCTCCCCGGCCTTCGGCACCTATCTGCGGCTGAACACCGAGGTGTACGGCGGCACCGTGCTTTCCAGCTGGCTGGACCGCCCGCTTTCGCTGGCAGGCCGGGTGGTGCTGCGGCGTCAGGGACGGTACGAGGCCTGTGGGGTGGTGCTGGACCGCGACCTGCTGCTGATTCCCGGCGTGGCGATTCACATGAACCGTTCGGTCAACTCGGGCTATGCATACAATCCGGCCGTGGATATGCTGCCCCTGTTCTCGGCGGCCGAGGGCAGCCCGGGGCTTGCCGAGTTGCTGGCGCAGGAGCTGTCCTGCACTCCGGAGGAGATTGCGGGGGCAGACCTTTATGTCTACAACCGGATGCCGGGCAGCATCTGGGGGGCGGGGGAGGAATTTTTCTCGGCTCCCCGCATCGACAACCTGATGTGTGTCTATGGTACCCTGCGCGGCTTTATCGGGGCAACGCCCCGGCCGGATTCGCTGAACCTGTACTACGCGGCCGACAACGAGGAGACCGGCAGCGCCACCCGGCAGGGGGCTGGCTCGGTGTTCCTGTCGGACGTGCTGGACCGGCTGTGCCGGAGCCTTGGGGCCGACCGCAGCCGTCTGCTGGCGTCCTCCTTTATGGTGTCGGCCGACAACGGCCACGCCAGGCACCCGAACCACCCCGAGCTGAGCGACGGGCAGAACGCCCCGGCCCTCAACGGCGGCGTGGTCATCAAATCCAACGCCGCGCAGAGATACGCCACCGACGGGTTTTCCGCCGCGCTGTTTGAAGGGGTCTGCCGGCAGGCAGGGGTCCCGGTACAGTGCTTTGCCAACCGCAGCGACCTGCCCGGCGGCTCCACGCTCGGCAGCATTTCCAACACGCTGGTGCCCCTGTGCACCGTAGACATCGGCATGGCGCAGCTGGCCATGCACTCCGCATACGAAACCGCCGGAACGGCCGATACCGCCCACCTCATCCGCGCCATGCAGCAGTTTTACGGGGCGGGCATTGCCTCGGAACGCGACGGCGTCTGCACCCTGAGCTTCTGACACGCTATTACGGAAAGGATTTCTCACCATGTATCAAACGGGATTCGATAACGATCTGTATATTTCCACCCAGTCGGCGCGCATCCGGGAACGGATTGACCAGCTCGGGGGCAAGCTCTACCTGGAGTTCGGGGGCAAGCTGTTTGACGATTATCACGCCGCCCGCGTGCTGCCCGGCTTTGCGCCGGACAGCAAAATCCGGATGCTGATTCAGCTCAAGGAGCAGGCCGAAATCGTCATTGTCATCAATGCCAACGACATCGAGAAGAACAAGGTGCGGGGGGACCTGGGCATTACATACGACCTGGATGTGCTGCGGCTGATCGACGCCTTCCGCAGCTTCGGGCTGTATGTGGGCAGCGTGGTGTTCACCCGCTGGCAGGACCAGCCCGCCGCCATCAAGTTCCGGCTGCGGCTGGAGGCGCTGGGGGTGCGGGTGTACCGGCACTACACCATACCGGGCTATCCCTCTGACCTGGCGCGCATTGTCAGCGACGAGGGCTACGGCAAAAACGATTATATCGAGACCAGCCGCTCGCTGGTGGTGGTCACGGCGCCGGGGCCGGGCAGCGGCAAGATGGCTACCTGCCTGAGCCAGCTCTACCATGACCAGAAGCTCGGCATCCGCGCGGGCTACGCCAAGTTTGAGACCTTTCCAATCTGGAACCTGCCGCTGAAGCATCCGGTCAACCTGGCCTACGAGGCGGCCACAGCCGATCTCAACGACATCAACATGATCGACCACTTCCACCTGGAGGCCTATGGCAAGCCGGCCGTCAACTACAATCGGGATATCGAAATTTTCCCGGTGCTCAACGCCATGCTGGAGCGCATCAACGGCCGGTCGATCTACCGCTCCCCCACCGATATGGGGGTCAACATGGCGGGCTTTTGCATCATCGATGACGACGCCGTCTGCCGGGCCGCGAACATGGAGATTGTCCGGCGCTACTACCGCGCGCTGTGCGAGCACCGCAAGAGCGGGGAAGTGGGGGATTCGCACGATGTGGAAAAGCTGAAGCTGATTCTGCAGAACGCAGGGCTGGATACCTCCTACCGCAGCGTGGCCACGGCGGCCAACAGCAAGGCGCAGGATACCGGAAAGCCGGCCGCGGCCATCGAGCTGCCGGACGGCAGAATGGTCACGGGGAAAACCTCGCGGCTGCTGGGGGCCGCGTCAGCGGCGCTGCTCAATGCGCTCAAGGTCATGGCCGGGATTGACGACCGCATCGACCTGATTTCCCCAGACATTCTCGAGCCGATTACCAACCTCAAGGTGCGCACCCTGGGCAGCAAAAACCCCCGCCTGCACCCAAACGAGCTGCTGATTGCGCTCTCTATCTGTGCGGTGAGCGACCCGATTGCCGCCCGCGCGCAGGAGCAGCTGGCCAACCTGCGGCACTGTGAAATGCATTCCTCGGTCATTCTTTCCGAGAGCGACGAGCACACTCTGAAAAAGCTGGGCATCAACCTGACCTGTGAGCCGATGTACGAGAGCAAGCGCCTGTACCACGGCTGAGCCCGCCTGTCCCCCGGCATCCGCGCGGCCTGTGCCGTGCCGCCGGGCGCAATTCCCCCCGAAAGGAGCCTGACCGCATGGGCACACTGTACGATTATCTGACCTGGAGAGGCGACCTCTCCTTTGCGCAGGACCCCCTGAACGAGGTTGACAGCCTCATCTTTTCGCTGCTTTCCTATATTGAATTCGGGGGCATTGTGCCCGCGGGGCATTCCTCGACGCCGGTGTCGGTCCGCGCGGCGGCGAACAGCTTTTTTGCCCGGAATCCGGACCCCCGCCGCATTTCCATGGGGGTGATGGTGCCAAAGGAGATCATCCGGCTGCTGCGCGTGGCGCGGGAGTGCCGGCGCTTCCGCAGCGTCGGGATGAAGGGGTATGTCAACCGCATCGATACCGAGGTGCAGACCCAGTTTTCGGCAACCACCTTCTGTCTGGACACGGGAGAGACCGTTGTCGCCTACCGCGGCACCGACGATACGCTGGTGGGGTGGAAGGAAAACTTCAACATGAGCTTTCTGGACGTGGTGCCGGCGCAGGCCTATGCGGCCGCTTATCTCAACGAGGCGGCCGAGCACTGCCCCGGGCGCCTGTATGTCGCCGGCCACAGCAAGGGGGGCAATCTGGCGGTATACGCGGCCATTCACTGCCGCCCGGAGGTGCGCTCCCGGCTGGTGCAGGTGTGGTGCAACGACGGCCCCGGCTTCCGCACCGCATGGTTCCGGAATCCGGATTATCTCGAGGTCCAGACCCGCATCCGCACGCTGGTGCCGCAGTCCTCGGTGGTGGGGATGCTGCTGGAGCACGACGAGAGTTATACCGTGGTCAAAAGCCGGCAGGTCGGGCTGTTCCAGCACGACGGACTGACCTGGGAGGTGCAGGGCAAAGCCTTTGTGCGGGTCAAGGACGTGACCGAGGAGAGCAAGCGCACAAACCGGGCGCTGCGGGAATGGCTGCAAAATCTCTCTCCCGTCCAGAGGGAACAGTTCTGCGACGCGCTGTACCGGCTGCTCTCGGCGGATAACGCCGCCACGCTCACCGATCTGATGTCCTTCAAAAACCGCTGGATTCTGCGGAGTATGCGGCTGGATCCGCAAATGCGTAAAACCGTGCTGCAAACCGTGCAGGAGTTGATTAAAATCAACACCAAGACCCTTATCAACGACCTTGCGCCCAAGCGGAAGGGCTGAGATGCGGCGAGTGGCCAGGCAGCCACGCTCTGAGCATGCAAAAGGCCGGATCCCGGGATCCGGCCTTTTGCATATGGTCTTGGGCTGAGCCAAGGCGGGCCGCGCCGTCCCGGGGGACGGCGCGGCCCGCCGGAGCATCGTATTTCACTCCTCGGCAGGGGTTTCCTCGTCGGATTCCTTTTCGATGGTGGCGGTGACGATGAAGTTCTTCACCGACTCGATGATTTTCTCGCACTGGGGCTTGTTGTCATAGGACTCACCGATGAAGCTGGGCGCGGAGCCGATGTTCTTGAGCACATAGCGGTAGTTGCCGAACTTATCGCGGTCAACAAAGAAGTTGCCCACATAGGCGGCGCGCTTGAAGGAGTCAATCCCCTTGCGGCAGGCGTTCTCGCTGGAGTAATAGCGGCTGGAGTAGAGAATCTGCCCGTTGCTGGCCAGCAGATAGAAGCAGAACTCGTTCTTTTCCTGGCAGATTTCAAACTTGCCCTTTTTCTGTGCCGTCGCCTCGGCGCGGGCAATGGCGTTCCAGTCCACATTGTCGGCCGTGTTTTTGGTCAGTCGGGCGGTTTCAAAGGCAATCACGGCGTCCTTATCCGGCGTATAGCGGATGATGTGCGCGTTGTCGGCAAAGTTGCGCACCGATTCCGCACACTTCTGGCACTGCTCGCGGGTGGTGTAGTTCTCGCCGTAGTATTTGTTGGCCAGGATGAAGCGATAGCGCTTGTATTTGTCCACCTTGATGTCAAATTCGCCGTTTGCCACGGTCTTCTTGAAGGTTTTGATGCCGTTGAGCGCCCCGATGAGCGTGGTGAAGCTGGGGCTGTCGAACAGCACCTGGCCGTTGTTGGCAATCAGGTAGAAGTGGTAGCCGTCCACCTCCAGATTGAACTCGTATTTGCCAACCGCCTTGGCGCCGTTCTTTTCAATTTCGGCCTCTGCCTCGGCAATTGCGGCGTCAAAGGCCATGCGGATGTCCTCCTCGGTCGCCACATAAAAGGGGTAGCTGCCCCGGGCAGCCTGCCGGGCCGGCTCGCTGGAGAGCTTGACGGCTTTGGGCGCCGCAGGCTTTGCGGCGGCTTTGGGCTGCTGCGGCCTCGCCGCACCGGCCTTTGCGGGTGTGGCGGGTCTGGCGGCGGGAGCCTTGGCCGAGGCCGCCTTGGGCTGTGCCGGCTTTGCGGCGGGTGCGGGCTTTGCACCGGCGTTCACAGCCGGTTTGCCCTCGGCAGGCTTGGACGCCGCGGCCGCCTTTTTGGCCTCGGCTTCGTCCTTGCCCTTGTTCTTTTGAAACAGATTCCAGATTGCCATAACCTACCTCCATTGCATCATCAGATATCTGTTTTTATTGTATCACATTTTTTGCAAAAAGTCAACTGCTTTTATCAATTTTTTCGGGATATTTCCAAGCATTTTCCGGCCGTTTTGCGAAAAAAACGCTCCGGGGTTGCTCGGGCACGCGCGCCGGGGCAGGCCGGCGTGTTTTTTTCAAAAACAGATTGACAACCGTGCCGATACATGGTATAATAAAATATTCAGAGAAGCAGCCCGCAGGCCGGGCAGAGAAAGGAGGTGCAGACATGGAAAAGCCGCAGAAACCGCCGCGCGGCGGCAGGGACAGCCGGGAAGAGGAGCTGGACCGCTTCTGGGACATCGACGCGCTGCTGCCCCGGCGGCAGACGCCCCCGCGCAGCAGCCATACCGATACCGCCGAGCTGATTCTGGAGCCGTTGCGTCCCGCCGTGCGGGAAGCCTCCGCGCAGGAAATCCCGATTCCCAGGCCGGCGCCCCCGGTGCCATCGCCGCCCCCGGTGCCATCGCCGCCCCCGGTGCCATCGCCGCCCCCGGTGCCATCGCCGCCCCCGGTCCCATCGCCTCCGGTGCCGCCGGATGCCCGGGATCTGCCCGCGCAGCGGAGGGCCCCGGAGCCTCGGGCGGCCCGCACGGTGGTGCACACGGTGTCGGCGTCCGGCGGACAGCCGGTGATTCACCGGTATGTCTATCCGCACACGGAGGACGAGGAGGCAAACGCCCCGCAGCCGGAGTTTGAATACACCCCGGACAGCCTGCTGATTCACCGCGTCCGCGTGTTTGCCCCGCCAAGCTCCTACCGGTATTACGAGGACTTTGTCCGCACGGCCGGCGAGTTGCTGGAGGCGCACGGCAGCCCCTGCGCGCCGGTCCCCTATTTTTCCTATGTGCCCCAGTATGCGCAGCTGAACCGGCGGCAGCTTGCCTGGTATCTGTATCTCCGCGAATGCGTTCGGAACGGGGAGTTCCCGGATACCGACTACAGCTATGTGCTGCTGCTGGTGTACGAAATTCTCAATCTGGCCGACCGCATTCCCGCGGCGCAGGGGCAGGAGCTGCTGTGCGGCATCTGGAGCGGCTACCGCGGCCGCTTCCCGCGCCTGGATCTCTACCTGCCCGAGTGGATTTGCGATTACAGCCTGCTGCGCCGCCTGCCCGCGCCGGTCTGCCTTGACGCCGGGGAGCGGGCCGAGATCATGCGGCATTGCAGCCTGCGCGAGTTTTATGTGAGCGGGCGGGACCGGCAGGCCTGGGGGCAGGCGCTGATGGAGTTCTGCTGCAATTACGATTACCGCAAAAGCAAATTCTGTACGCCAGAAAACCGGGCGCTGTTCGACCGCGTCATGACCGAGGTGCTGGGCCGTGTGGCTGCCTGGGCGGGCAGGGAGGGCGGCCCGGGGGCCGGCGCCCTGCTCGGCGACTGTGTGCGCCGGCGGGAGGCCTATTCCGGCGCGCTGTGCTCGGGCCCGATCCGGCGGCGGCTGGAAATTTCCTACTGCTCCTTCTCGCGCTCGCACGAGCTGCGCTTTACCGTGACCGATGCGCTCAAGCACGCCGAAAACCGGCTGCGTGCCGCGCTTGGCGTCCGTTCCCGGCTGACGGTATACGCGCTGCCGGCCTCGCCCCTGGGGAAGGAGATTGACGAATGCGTCGCGGCGCTGCTTCCCGCCGCCCGGCCCGCAAAGAAGCAGGCGGAGCCCGAGCCGGCCTACGAGCGGCTCTACGACCTGCCCGACAAGCCCCTGAACATTGCCGATGCCGCCGCCATCGAGCGCCGCTCCTGGCGCACCACGCAGCGCCTGGTGGAGGCCTTTGCGGAGGAGGAGCCCCGGGCTGCCGCCGCAGCGCCGCTACCCCGGCAGCCTGTGCCAGCTGCCCCAACCGGACCGTCCGCACCGTCTGCGCCGGCTACGCCGTCCGCACCGTCTGTGCCGTCCGTATCCGCTGCGCCGTCTGTGCCGTCTGTCGGCTCCGGTTTGCCGGCCATGGCTGCGCCGCCCGGCCCGGGGCCTGCCGGATCTGCGGCGGACGGCGGGCTGCGCGATGCGCTTGCGCCCTACCGCGCCTTTCTTGCGGCGGTGCTGCGGGGGGATTCGTCCGCGCAGCGGGCCGAGGCCGCAAGGCTTGGCAGGCTGCCCGACGCGGTGGCCGACGCGGTCAACGAGCTGGTCTCCGACGCGACCGGCGACATCCTGCTCGAGGACGCCGGAGACGGCTATTGCGTGATTGCCGAGTACCGCCCGCTGCTGGATGGCTTTTTCCCGGCCACGCCGTGAATCACTGTCCATGAAAGGAGACTGCCTGATATGGAATCAACCGAACAGAACGACATTCCGCAGGTGCCCCGGCGCATTCTGACCTCGCTGCTCGCCTCGGTCTCGGCCGGGGTGGTGCCGCGCGCGGGCGCGCCCTATCTTGCCATCGGGCGTACCGACGAGATTTCCGCGCTGCTCTCGGATCTGGAGCTTGTCAACGAGGGGGGCGGCTCGATGCGATTTCTCATCGGTCGCTACGGCAGCGGCAAGAGCTTCCTGATGCAGCTCATCCGGGGCTACGCGCTGGAGCGCGGCTTTCTGGCGGCCGACGCCGATCTCTCCCCCGAGCGCCGGCTGTACGGCAGCGGGGGCAGCGGCGTGGCCACCTACCGCGAGCTGATGAAAAACCTGGCCTCCAAATCCTCGCCGGACGGGGGCGCGCTGCCAAGAATTCTTGCCCGCTGGATCACCGGGCTGCAGGCCGCCGTGGCGACGGAGGGGCTGCCCACCGAGGGGGAGCCCTTTGCCGCCGAGCTGAACCGCCGGGTGCTCTCGGCGCTGCAGGAGCTGGAATTTCTGGTGGGCGGCTTTGATTTTGCCCATGTGATTACCGCCTACTACCGGGCGTACACCGATGGGGACGAGCTGCGCAAGAGCGCCTGCCTGCGCTGGCTGCGCGGGGAATTTTCCACCAAAACCGAGGCCCGGCAGGAGCTGGGCTTTGCGGTGTCGGTCATCATCGACGATGAAAACTGGTACGATTTTCTCAAGCTCTGGGCCGCCGCGGCGCGCACCATGGGATATCGCGGGCTGGTGGTGTTCATCGACGAATGCGTCAACCTCTACAAAATCACCCACCGGGTCAGCCGGGAGAACAACTATGAGAAAATCCTGGCCATGTTCAACGACACCCTGCAGGGCCGGGCGCCGGGGCTGGCGCTGATTCTGGCGGGCACGCCGCAGTTTCTCGAGGACACCCGGCGCGGGCTGTTCAGCTATGAGGCGCTGCGCAGCCGGCTCTGCGACAGCCGGTTCGCGCTGGAGGGCTTCAAAAATCTGATCGGTCCGGTGATCCGCCTGCGCCGGCTCTCGGACGACGAGCTCTTCGCGCTGATTGCCCGGGTCACCCGGCTGTACGCGCAGAACTACGGCCGCGACCCCGGAATCACGCCGGAGCAGATGGCGCAGTTTTTGCAGATCTGCCTGCGGCGCGCCGGGGCCGACAGCATGATCACCCCGCGCGAGATGCTGCGCGACTATATGACCGTGCTCAACATTCTGATGCAGAATCCCGACGCCACCTTCGGCCAGGTGGTGGGCAGCGCGGTGACGCTGACCCCGGCCGGCGGGGCGGGGGAGGCTGCGGAGGAGGCCGGGCCCGACACCGGCCCCGGTGCGGCCGCGCCGCAGGACGGGCAGCCGCAGCAGGCGCGCCGGCACTATTCGCCGGACGAAATCGATATCTGAGAGGGAGGGCAGGGGAATGCCGCAGGGAACGCCGGTGTTTGACCGGTTCCCGGAGTTTATCCGGGAGTTTATCTATTCGCGGGGCTGGGAGTCGCTGCGCGCGGTGCAGGTGGCGGCGGCCGAAACGCTCTTCGGCAACGACCACAATCTGCTGCTGTGCTCCTCCACCGCCAGCGGCAAGACCGAGGCCGTCTTTTTCCCGATTCTCACCGATCTCTGGGAAAATCCGCCGCAGAGCATCGGCGCGCTGTACATTGCTCCGCTCAAAAGCCTGATCAACGACCAGTTTTACCGCATCGGCGAGCTGCTGGAGCAAAGCGGCATTCCGGTCACGCACTGGCACGGCGATGTGGCCGGGTCCCACAAGAAAAAGCTGCTCGAGCGGCCGCGCGGCATTCTGCAGATTACGCCCGAGTCGCTGGAATCCATGCTCATCAACCGAAACAACGATCTGGTGCGTCTGTTCTGCGACCTGCGCTACGTGGTGCTGGACGAGATTCACACCCTGACCGGCAGCGACCGCGGCAATCAGATTCTGTGTCAGCTTGCACGCCTGGGTCGGCTGCTGGGCCGGCATCCGCGCCGCATCGGTCTTTCGGCCACGGTGGGCGACCCGCCGCAGGCCGCCGCGTGGCTGAGCGCCGGCTCGGGCCGGCAGACCGACATTCCCGCCTTTGACGAGGGCCGGCTGCGCTGGCGGCTGGGAATGGAGCATTTTTATGTGCAGAACACCCGTGAGGAGCAGGCAAGGGAGCCGAAGGAGCAGACCGAGCCAGCGCCCCCTGCTGCAACCTTTGACGCCGGGTATTCCTTCATGTACGACTGCGTGCACGACCGCCGGGCGCTTGTCTTTGCCAACTCGCGGGAGGAGACCGAATATCTCTGCGCCACCTTCCGCCAGATTGCACGCACCCGGGGCGACCCGGACGTCTTCCTGATTCACCACGGCAATCTCTCGGCGTCCATCCGGGAGGAGGCCGAGCTGAAAATGAAGGAGGACGCGCTGGCCGTCACCTGTGCCACCGTGACCATGGAGCTGGGAATCGATATCGGCCGGCTGGAGCGGGTGCTGCAAAGCCAGTCTCCCAACTCGGTCATGAGCTTTCTGCAGCGCCTGGGCCGCTCGGGGCGGCGGGGGCAGCCCCCCGAGATGATGATGGTCTTCCGCGAGGAGGACCCGCTGCCCAACACGCCGCTTCCCCACCTGATTCCCTGGGAGCTGCTCAAGGCCGTCGCCATTGTGCAGCTCTACCGCGAGGAGCGCTTCATCGAGCCGCCTGCCCGGCGCCGTCTGCCCTTCAGCCTGCTGTTCCACCAGACGCTGAGCGTGCTGGCCGCCTCCGGCGAGCTGACCGCACGGCGACTGGCCGAGCGGGTGCTGTCTCTCCCCCCGTTCGGCGACGTGCCGCGCGAGGACTACAAGACGCTGCTGCTCTCGATGCTCAACAACGACTTTCTCGAGATGACCGAGGAGAAAACCCTGATTGTGGGGCTGGCCGGCGAGCGGTTGCTGCGCAGCTTCAAATTTTACGCGGTGTTCAAGGATTCCGAGGATTACACCGTGCGCTGCGGCTCGGACGAAATCGGCACCATCACCACGCCGCCTCCGGTAGGGGACCGGTTCGCGCTGGCCGGGCGGGTGTGGGAGGTGGAGGAGCTGGATATCCAGCGCAAGCTGATTTACGTCCGGGGCGTGGAGGGCAAGATGGAGGTCTCCTGGCCGGGCGACTACGGCGAGGTGCACACCCGCATTGCCGAGCGCATGAAGCAGGTGCTCTCCGAGGACACGGTCTACCCCTATCTCAAGCCCAACGCGCAGCGGCGGCTGGAGGTGGCGCGGCATGTGGCGCGCAACACCGGTATACTGCAGCACTCGCTGGTGCACCTGGGGGGTTACTCCTGGTGCCTGTTCCCCTGGCTGGGCACCCGCTCCTTCCGCACGGTGCGCCGCCTGATTCAGTCACAGGCCAAGCGGTTCGGCATCACGGGTGTGGAGTACGAGGGCTGCTATTTCATCAGCTTCAAAATATCGGGGGGGAGCGGCGCCGACCTGCTCTCCACGCTGGCGGAGCTGGCGCAGGAGGGAATTGACACCGGGGCGCTGGTGGGCAGCGCCGAAATTCCGGTGTTTGACAAATATGACGATTATATCCCGGCCGACCTGCTCCGCCACGCCTACGCCGTGGACCGGCTCAACGGAGCCGAGGCAGGGAAGCGGATTCTGGAGATATCCGCCGAATATACCTGAAAAGGAGAACCGACGCCATGTCGTATGAAAGCGTCAGAGCGTATTTTGAACAGGCAGGTCTGGGCGACCGCCTGATGCTGCCGGAGCATTCCAGCGCAACCGTAGAGGAGGCCGCCCGTGCCATCGGGTGCGAGCCGCGGCAAATTGCCAAAACCCTGTCCTTTCTGGCGGACGGAGGCGCGATTCTGGTGGTGGTTGCCGGAGACGCGCGTGTGGACAACCGCAAATACAGAGAGACCTTCGGCACAAAGGCGAGGATGATTCCCGCGGACGAGGTGGAGCGTTTCATCGGACATGCGCCGGGCGGGGTATGCCCGTTTGCCGTCCGCGCAGGCGTCCGCGTCTGGCTGGACGTTTCGCTGCGGCGTTTCCCGATTGTATATCCTGCGGCGGGCAGCGACCACAGCGCGGTCCGGCTGACGCCGGAGGAGCTGGAGCGGCTTTCCCATGCCACGGGCTGGGTGGATGTCTGCCGCGGCTGGCAGGAGGTGCAGGAATAAGCAACCGGAGGGTGCTACGCCGGAAGCCTGTGGCTTCCGGGAGCACCCTCCGGCAGCAGTCGCGGCGGGAACCCGACAAAACGGCGGCGGGCCGCGCAGCGAACGGGCGCCCCGGCCGGAGACGTGCAGTCTCCGGCCGGCTTTTTGCTTTCCGGCGCTTCGGCGTTACCAGGCAAACTGCGTCAGCTCTCCGGCGGTTTTCAGCCCGGCAAAATCCTGCTGGCGCAGCACCTCGTACACCGCGATGGCCGCCGAATTGGAGAGGTTGAGCGAGCGCAGCCCCTGACGCATCGGAATGCGCACGCAGCGGTCGGGGTGCGCGTGCAGGAATTCCTCGGGCAGCCCCTGCGTTTCCTTGCCGAACATCAGGTAGACCTCGGCGGGGTAGGCCACCTCGGTATAGCAGCGCTGCGCCTTGGTGGAAAAGCAGTAAAAGTCGGCCGCCGGATGCTGTGCAAAAAAGTCATCCATACCGTCGTAATAGAAGATGTCCAGCTGGTGCCAGTAGTCCAGCCCCGCGCGCTTGAGCTTCCTGTCGTCAATCGCAAAGCCCAGCGGGCGGATCAGATGCAGCGCCGCGCCCGTTGCGGCGCAGGTGCGGGCAATGTTGCCGGTATTCTGCGGAATTTCGGGCTCGTGCAGCACGATGTGAATGCGGTTCATGTCGGGTTCCTGCCTTTCCGGCCGCCCGTGCGGGCGGGGCTGCCCTCTTCCGGTCCGCTTGCTTGGGCGTCCTCTGGCAGCTCTTACCGGGCAATATCATAGCACATTTTGCGGTTTTTGGCAAGCGCCGGGACGAAAAAAAACCGAAACACATTAAAATTTACAATATTATCATATCTTCCGGCAAAAAATATAGTATAATATAAGCTGTTATTTTATGTGATGCACCTGCCGGTGTGCAGAAAGGATTGACCAGATATGTCTTTGCTGACCAAAATTTTCGGGACCTACAGCCAACACCAGCTGAAAAAAGTCAACGCCATTGCCAACCGCGTTGACGCGCTTGCCGACAAATACAAGGCGATGAGCAACGCCGAGCTGCAGGCGGTCACGCCCGCGCTCAGGGAGCGCCTCGGGCGCGGGGAAACACTGGACGACATCCTGCCCGACGCCTTTGCCGCCGTGCGGGAGGCCGACGACCGGGTGCTGGGCAAGCGCCCTTTCCGGGTACAGGTGGTGGGCGGTATTGTCCTGCACGAGGGCAGAATTGCCGAGATGAAAACCGGCGAGGGGAAAACCCTGGTGGCTACGCTGCCGGCCTACCTCAACGCACTCTCGGGCAACGGGGTGCATATTGTCACGGTCAACGATTACCTGGCCCGCGTGGGCTGCGAAGAAATGGGGCGGGTGTATGAATTCATGGGCCTTTCCACCGGGCTGGTGGTGCACGGGCAGACCTCTGCCGAAAAGCACTCCGCCTATGCCGCCGACATCACCTACGGTACCAACAACGAGTTCGGCTTTGACTACCTGCGCGACAATATGGTCATCTACCGGGAGCAGATGGTGCAGCGCGGACACCATTTTGCCATCGTGGACGAGGTTGACTCGATCCTCATCGACGAGGCCCGTACGCCGCTGATCATCTCGGGCGCCGGGGAGCAGGTGTCCGACCTGTACGAGCGCGCCGACCGTCTGGTGCGTTCGATGCGCAAATTCGTCATCAAGGAGCTGGACGCCAAGGAGAGCCACGACGACATCGACGCCGACTATATCGTGGACGAAAAGGCGAACAACGCCATTCTCACCGATCGGGGCGCACGCAAGGCAGAGGCCTTTTTCGGCATTGAAAACCTGAACGACGAGGGCAACACCACGCTGGCGCACCACATCAACCAGGCCATCCGCGCGCACGGCTGTATGCACCGGGACGTGGACTATGTGGTCAACGAAAACGGCGTGGTGATTGTGGATTCCTTCACCGGCCGTCTGATGCCCGGCCGGCGCTACTCGGACGGGCTGCACCAGGCCATTGAGGCCAAGGAGGGCGTGCAGATCCAGAAGGAGAACAAGACCCTGGCCACCATCACCTTCCAGAACTACTTCCGCATGTACACCAAGCTCGCGGGCATGACCGGTACCGCGCTGACCGAGGAAAACGAGTTCCGGGAAATCTACAACCTGGACGTGATTGAAATTCCCACCAACAAGCCCATGATCCGCGTTGACCACCCCGACGCCGTTTACCGCAGCATCAAGGGGAAATACGACGCCATTGTCGAGCAGGTCCGCGCCTGTCACGAAAAGGGGCAGCCGGTGCTGGTGGGCACCATTTCGATTGACAAATCCGAGGAGCTCTCCCGCCGCCTGCGCAACGCGGGCATCCCGCACACCGTGCTCAACGCCAAGTATCACGCCAAGGAGGCCGAGATCGTCGCACAGGCCGGGAAATTCGGTGCGGTCACCATCTCCACCAACATGGCCGGGCGCGGTACCGACATCCTGCTGGGGGGCAACCCGGAATTCATGGCCAAGGCCGACCTGCGCGCCAAGGGGGTGCCCGAGGAGATCATCGCCCGCTGCACCGGCATGACCGAGACCGACGACCCCGAGTTGCTTGCCGCCCGCGCCGAATTCCGCGAGCTGGTGGAGCGGCACCGGCAGGAAATTGCGCCCGAGGCCGAAAAGGTCAAGGCGGCCGGCGGGCTCTTTATCCTGGGCACCGAGCGGCATGAGAGCCGCCGGATTGACAACCAGCTGCGCGGCCGCTCCGGCCGGCAGGGGGACTGCGGCGAATCCAAGTTCTACCTTTCGATGGAGGACGACCTGATGCGCCTGTTCGTCAGCGACCGGATGCAGGGGATTGTTGCCGCGCTGAAAATGCCGGAGGATATGCCGATTGATGCGAAAATCCTTTCCGGCGCCATCGAACGCGCGCAGAAGCGGCTGGAGGACGCGAACTTCAAGCGCAGAAAATACGTCCTTGCCTATGACGACGTGATGAACCAGCAGCGGGCGCTGATTTACCGCCAGCGGCAGGATGTGCTCAACGGAGAGAACATCTCCGAGACGATTCAGAAAATGATTACCTCTACGGTCGAGGAATATGTCAGCTTCTTTGCTGGGGACGGCAGCCCCGAGGAGTGGAATTTTGACGCGCTGCGCGCGCATTTCATGGGGTATCTGACAACCGAGGAGGATTTCCGCTATACGTCCGAGGAGCTGAAGGCGCTGACCCGCGAGGAGCTCGCGGAGCAGCTCACCACCCGCGCGATCAACCGGTACCACGAAAAGGAAAAGCTGTTCGGGGAGGAGGTCTTCCGGGAGGTTGAGCGCGCCGTTCTGCTGCGGAATGTGGACTCGGCGTGGATGGAGCATATCGACGTGATGGAGGATCTGAAGGACACCGTGCGCCTGCAGGCCTACGCCCAGCGCGATCCGGTCACCGAATACCGCATTCAGGGCGCCGATCTGTTTGATACCATGGTCAATGACATCCGCCAGAACACCGTGCGCATGATCCTGTCTGTCGTGCCGCGGCAGCAGCCCATCCGCCGCGTGCAGGTGGCCAATCCGATTTCGGCCGGCTTTGAGGGTGGCGGGCAGAAGAAAACCGTTGTGCAGAAAAAGATTCCCGCCGTGGCCAAGGCAACGGTGGGGCGGAACGATCCCTGCCCCTGCGGCAGCGGGAAAAAATACAAGAATTGCTGTATGCGCAAACATTCCGATGAGGGCTGAGCGGCAATTCCCGGAAAGGATATGAATGCATGGGATTCGGCTATCTGTTCCTCGGCTATCTGGTCGCCTTTGTGCTCAAGCTGCTGGCCAGCGGACTGCACCTGGGGGCGCTTGCCCTGCTGGCAGGGTATGGCCTGATGCTGTGCGGGCTGTGGAGACTCAAAAATTACTGCCGCTCCTTTTTGTGGTCGGTCGGCCTGTGCGGCGCGCTGCTGCTCACGGCGCTCTACCGGCTGCTGGTTGACCTGTCCGGGCTGTTCGGCTGGGGACTGGCGCCGGGCGGCGGAGTGGAAACCGCGGCGGCATGGGCCGAGTTTCTGCTCATCATGCTGTTTCACGCGGCCTGGCTCTCGTCTGTCCGGGAGCTGGGGATGCGTGTGGAGCTGAAAAGCATCTCGGCCGCCGCCCTGCGTAACGCCGTGATTCTCCTGCTGTACGCGGTGGTATACATCCTGTATGCGCTGCCGCTTCCGGCACTGGACGGGGTGCGCGTGTACTTCAATTTTTCGCTCAACCTGCTCAACCTGGTCTGGATCGTCTGCAACCTGCTGCTGCTGCTGTCCTGCGCAAAGAACATCTGTCCCGCAGGGCAGGAGGATCCGCCCCCGCGGCGCTACAAATGGGGCTTTCTCAACCGCATCAACGATGCCTTTTCGGCCAATTTCCGCAAGGCCGCCGACAGTAACCGCGAGGGAATCGAGGGCTACCTGAAAAAGCGGCAGGAGAAGCGCCGGAAAAAGAAATGAGACCGGCCCCGGCCGGCGGGGAGGGCACAGGGGGCCGCCGTGCGCGGCCCATGACCGACAGGTGCGGGCAAGGACGCTCCGCGGAGCGACGTTCCCGCAGAAAGGAGACATAATGGATAGACAGCGAAAACAGGGATGGGGCCTGCTGTTTGTGGCCTGCTGCTTTTTGTGGAATCCGGTCATCGGCGTGACCGATATTCTGCCAGACGCCGTCGGATATCTGCTGCTGATGCTGGGCCTGTCGGCGCTGGCCGACCTGGACCGGAGCGAGCAATTGCTGGACGCGCAAAAGGCCTTCCGCGCAATGCTGTGGGTGAGCCTGGGGCAGATTGCGGCCGAGCTGCTGGTGCATGTGGTGATTCCGCGCTCGTCCGAATCGCTCAACCGTTACCAGCAGCCGATGTGGACGCTGCTGTTTGCCTTTGTGCTGGCTTTTTTCCAGCTTTACTATCTGCTGCCGGGCTGGCGCCGGTTCTTCTCGGGCATGGCCGCCCTGGCGCAGTTCCACGGGGGGAGCGCTTTGCTGCGCGAAAAGCGCGGACGGACGCGCTGCGAGCGCATGACCCGCAGCACCATGTGGTTTGTGGTGCTGCATGCGCTGCTGACCGTGCTGCCCGAGCTGACCATTCTTGCCTCGTTTGAATACAGCGACAACAACCCGCTGTTCACCATCGACTGGTTTGTGTACGTAACCCCGCTGCGCGCCGTTACCGGTCTGCTTTCGGCTGTGGTGGGGGGAATCTGGCTGGTCCGGCTGCTCTGCTTTCTGGGCGCGGCGGCCGGGGACCGCCCCTGGCGGGAGCAGATGGCGCAGGAATACCGCACACAGGCGCTTGCCGATTCCGGCCTGCTGTTTCAGCGTCGGATGCGCACTGCGCTGACCTTTTTCCGGGTGGGGAGCGTCTTTTTCATCAATCTCTCGCTGTCCTTCCATTCGGCGCTGCCCGACTGGGGCTGCGCGGTGCTCTTCCTTTGCGGCCTGCTGCTGTTGGGAGCAGATGCCCGGGGACGCCGCCCGTGCTGGATTGCCGGAGGGGCGCTTCTGGCGGTGGGCGTGACGCGCAGTCTGCTCAACATCGGGTATCTGCGGGAGTTTGTCCCGCAGGACGCGCTGTATCTGCCGCAGGCCTATACGCGCTATCTTGCCGTGCAGGTGACGGCGGTGCTGGAGTCGGTGCTGCTTGCGGTGTTTGTGCTGCTGACCATGCGGCTGCTGACGGCAACCGCCGCCGGCTGTGCCGCGCGCTATGCTGGGCAGCGTCCGGCGGGCGCTGGGTGGTCGGCCGAGCAGTCGGGACGGCGCATCTTCCGGCGCAGCCTGCCGGCCTGGATCTTTCTCGGGCTGTCTCTGGCCGCAAAGATCTGCGAAATTTTCCTGCAGCAAACCTACAGCTGGATCTGGCTGGTGCAGTTCGTGCTCTCGTTTGTCGCGGCGCTGTGCTTTGCCGGTTATCTGAATCAGTTCTCCGAGGAGGTTACCACCTGCTGCCCGGTGCGTCCGCATGTATAAACATGTATAAACCGCAGCGGTGCGGCGCATACTGTTCCTGAAATCCAGAAATCCATGGGATTTCAAGAAAAAAGGAGTGTGCAGTCATGCAGAACAACCAGAACCAGAACAACCAGAACCAGAACAATCAGAATCAGAACAATCAGAATCAGAACAACCAGAGCAAAAACCAGAATCGGAACCAGTCCCGCAACAGCCAGAACAGCCAGGGACAGAACAATCAGAATCAGAACAACCAGAATCAGAACAACCGCTGCGACTGAGCGTCGGCGGCTCCCGCTCCGGCGGGAGGTACATCGGGCGGAGGAGCTTCATGCTGGAACTTGACAGGATCCCCGATTGGGCGGGGGAACAATTGAAAACGGTCGGCGCCGACGTCGGGGATTTTCAGCTGGCGGTGCGCTGCGACCGCGCAAGGGATCAGTCGCCGGGCGAGGTCTTCCTGCTGGCCGACGCCGGCACGCTGTACATTGCCGACCGCGCCGGGCAGACTCCCGAGCGCTATCCCCTCTCCGGGCTGAGCGGCCTGCGGGTGGAGGAGCAGCGCTCTACCGGCCGCCTGCTGGCCGACCGCGACGGGGAGCCGGTGCTGCTGGCCTGCTTTACCAACTTCTGCAAGGAGCCGGTGCTGACTTTTGTCCGCTACCTGCGCCGGCTGGCGGAGGGAGACCCGGTGGAGCCAGACCCCAGGGATCTGCCCGGGGCCCGCTGCTGCCCCCGGTGCGGGATGCCCTATCCCGACCGCGACCGCCGCGTCTGCCCCCACTGTATGGAAAAGGGGAAGCTCTACCGCCGCATGGCCGGCTTTTTTGCCAGATACCGGGCCAGCCTGGCGCTGATTCTGGTCTCGCTGGTGGTGCTGACGGCCATGAGCATTCTCACCCCGTATTTTTCCAAAGGTTTTTTTTATGACGAAGTGATTGACGGTGCCGGGCCGTTTTACGGGCAGATCCTGCTGGTGCTGGGTCTGGTCGTTTCCACCCGGCTGCTGAAGATGCTGGCCACCATGGTCAACAACTGGATCGCTTCCTCCGTGGCCGCCAAAATGATATACGAGCTGAAAAAAACCATTTTCCGCTCCATCGAGCGTCTCTCGCTCAGCTTCTTCTCGGGCCGGCAGACCGGAGGTCTGATGACCCAGATCAACGAGGACGCCAACACCATTTACGAGTTCTTCTGCGACCGGCTGCCCTACCTGGTGGTCAACGTGGTACAGGTGATTGTGCTGGCGGTGCTCCTGGCGCTCATTCAGCCCCTGCTGGCCCTGCTGACGCTGATCACGGTTCCGTTTTTCTTCCTGATGATGCGCTGGGTCTACCGCCGCGAAAAAAAGCTGCACGCCCGCCGGTTTTCGGGCTCGCGGCAGCTCAACTCGCTGCTCTCGGACGTCCTGTCGGGAATGCGGGTGGTCAAGGCCTTTTCGCGGGAGCGGCAGGAGATCGCGCGCTTTTCGGTGCGCAGCGAAACCCTGGCCGAGAGCGACCGCCGCCTCTCTCTCTTTCACAACTGGGCCGGGCATCTCTCGGGCATTCTGCTGTATCTTGGTACCATCATCTCCTGGGGCGTGGGGGGCTGGATGGTGATGACCGGCTACGGCGGGCTGACCTACGGCGAGCTGATGACCTTTATCGCCTACATGGGCATGATTTACTCCCCGCTGCACTTTTTTTCGGACCTGATGAACCGCAGCGCCGACTGCGCCAACGCCATGCAGCGCCTGTTTGAAATTATGGACGCGCAGCCCGACGTCTGCGAGCCGGAGCATCCGGCGCAGATCCCGGCGCTGGGGGGCGGCGTGGAGTTTGACGACGTCTCGTTTTCGTATGTCAAGGGCAAGCGGGTGATCGAGCATGTCAGCTTCTCGGTCCCCGAGGGCGGCGTACTGGGCATTGTCGGGCACACCGGCGCGGGCAAGAGCACCCTGGTCAACCTGCTGATGCGGCTGTACGACCCCGAGGAGGGGGAGATCCGCGTGGGGGGAATCCCGGTACGGGAGCTTTCGTTTGCCGACCTGCACCGCAACATCGCCATTGTCTCGCAGGAGACCTACCTCTTTATGGGCACCATTCTGGACAACATCCGGTATGCCCGGCCGGACGCGGGCTATGAGGAGGTGATTGAGGCCTCCCGTTGCGCCGGCGCGCATGAGTTCATTATGAAGCTGCCGGACGCTTACCACACCCGCATCGGATTTGGCTACCAGGATCTGTCGGGGGGCGAGCGCCAGCGCATCTCGATTGCCCGCGCCATTCTCAAGGACCCGAAAATTCTGATTCTGGATGAAGCCACCGCGGCCATGGATACCGGCACCGAGCGGAAAATCCAGGAGGCGCTGACCCGGCTGACCCGGGGCAAGACCACCATTATGATTGCCCACCGGCTCTCCACCCTGCGGGACGCCGACGCGCTGGTGGTGATTGAGCACGGCCGGGTGGCCGAGCGGGGCACCCACCGCGAGCTGCTGGCTCACGAGGACGGCATTTATCACAGACTGTATACGCTGCAGATGGAGGCGCTGCGCAGCGCCGGCATTGTGGAGTGACGGAAGGGGGAGAGAACATGGAGGATTCCGCTGTGCGCGGCCGCCGCAGAGAGGGCGGGGAGCATTCCCGCCGCCGGGAGGACGGACAGCCCGGGCGGTCGCTGGAGGAAATTTCAAAAACCGTGTGGCTGACGCCGGAAAACGCCGCCTTCGCCGGCCGGGGGGGCCTGCTGCATATGACCCTGGAGGGGAAGGAGACCCGTGTGATTCTCTGTCGGGAATTCCCGTTTGACTGCCCGTGGGAGTACATCTCGGTGCTGGACGATGAGCACCGCGAGTTGGGCATCATCCGCCGCACGGCCGATTTCGGCGACGAGGCCCGCCGGCTGCTGGAGGACGAGCTGCGCCGGCGCTACTACGCGCCCGAGATCCTGCACATCCTGTCGGTCAAGGAGCGCTACGGATTTTCCTACTGGCGGGTGACCACCGCGGAGGGCGAGGTGCGCTTTACCCTGCACGACACCTACCGCAGCATCCAGCGGGTGGAGAGCGCGCGCATCGTCTTTTCGGACGTCAACGGCAACCGCTTTGAAATACCCGACCTGGAGCGTCTGGACGCCCGCAGCCGCCGCCGGCTGGAGCTTTATCTGTAAAGGAGGGGATGGCAGTGACCGATCAACAGGCGCAGGCCCTGCGCCGGCTGATGCCGCAGGCCGCCCCGGCCGACGTCGCGGCGGCCCTGACCACGCATCTGCATCCCACCCTGCCCGACGGGCGGGCCGAAACGCAGGTCTTTCTGTTTGCCGACCGGCTGTGTGTGTGGGTGGGGGAAACCCTGACGGCGGATTGGCCGGCCGACCGGATCGAGGCCTTTCACTTCCGCAACGGCGTGGGCTGCGTGTTTGTGGAGTGCACCCGGCAGGACGGCGAGCCGGTGCTGCTGGCCCGCGGGGATTGCCGCGAGCTGCGGGCCGCCGCGGACTTTGTACGGGAGGCCAACCGGGCGCTGCGGTGCATCCGGGAGCCCGGCCGGCCGGCCGGACTCCGGCCGCAGCCCCCCCGGACCTCCGGCCGCCATGCCCTGCTGCGGATGCTCCGGCTGGCCTCCCGGGAATGGAAGTATCTTGGCGTGACGGTGGTGCTGTTCCTGCTGACCACCGCCATCGGGCTGTGGCTGCCGGACATCAACCGTGTGCTGGTGGACGATTACATCCGCAACGAGGCGGCGGAGCCCTTTCTGGCCGGCTTCCTTGGGGTGGTTTTCACCATTCTGGCTCTCAATCTGCTGCGCCGGCTCATCTCGCTGGGGCGGGGATATTTTCTTACCATTGCGGGCAACCGGCTCATTGTCCGCCTGCGGGATCTGGTTTTCCGCAAAATTCAGGAGCTGTCCATCGCCCGCATCTCCCGGCAGACCTCGGGAGAGCTGATGAAGCGGGTCAGCGGAGACACCGCGCGCATCAAGCAGTTTCTGGTCAACGAGCTGCCAAACCTGCTGGAGCAGGGAATCCTGCTGCTGGCGGTTACGGTGGTGCTGTTTGTCATCGACTGGCGCCTGGCCCTGCTGGTGCTGGTTCCCGCCCCGCTGATTATGCTGGCCTTCCGGCTCTTCTGGCGCCTGATGCGCTCGCTTTCCCGGCGGGTACGGGCGCTCAATGCCCGCAGCAACGCGGTGCTGCACGATATTTTCTCGGGCATCCGCGTGGTCAAATCCTACGGGATGGAGGAGCAGGAGGCCGGACGCTACCTCTCGGTGGCGGCTGCCGAGCGCCGCTCGCAGCTGCGGCAGGAGCGCATCTGGGCGGTGCTGATGCCTGCGCTCAATTTTCTGATGAGCATCGGCGAATACGTGCTGCTGTATTACGTGGGCAGCAAAATGCTGCAGGGCAGCATGACGGCGGGGGAAATGTCCCAGATTTCCTCCTATTCCGGCATGATTTACGCCCCGCTGGCCACGCTTTTGCGGGTTCCGCGGATGTTTTTGCATATGATGACCTCGCTCAACAGCATTTACGAGCTGCTGGACGAGCCGATTGACGTGAATGACCGCCCCGATGCGCTGCCGGTGACCGACCTGCACGGGCGCATTGAGCTGGACCACGTCTGCTTTGCCTACGACGAGTCCGAGGAGATTCTGCACGACCTTTGCCTGCGCATCGAGCCGGGAGAATTCATCGGCCTTGTCGGCAAATCCGGCGTGGGCAAGTCCACGCTGATCAACCTGATTCTGCGCATGTATGATGTCACCGACGGCAGCATCCGCATCGACGGCAACGACATCCGGGATATCCCGCAGGGGCTGCTGCGTTCGCGTATGGGTGTGGTGCTGCAGGAGAATTTCCTGTTTGCCGGCACCGTTCTGCAAAACCTGACATATGCCAAGCCCGACGCCAGCCGCGAGGAGGTCATCCGGGCCGCCAAAATGGCGGGCGCGCACGAATTCATCATCAATTTGCCGGACGGCTACGAGACCTATGTGGGGGAGCGGGGCTATACGCTCTCCGGCGGCGAGCGCCAGCGCATCGCCATTGCCCGCGCGCTGCTGCACAATCCAGCCGTTCTGATTCTGGACGAGGCCACCTCGGCGCTGGATACCGAGACCGAAAAGCTGATTCAGGACGCGCTGAAGCTGCTGACCCGTGGGCGCACCACCATTGCCATTGCCCACCGGCTCTCCACCCTGCGCAACGCCACCAAGCTGGTGGTGATGGACGGGGGGCGCATTGCCGAAGTGGGTACGCACGAGGAGCTGATGGCCAGGCAGGGCATCTATTATTCGCTGGTCATGGCACAGCGCGAGATGTCCCGCATGGAGGAGCCAGCCTGAGGTTGCCCGGTGTCCCGTGGCCCCGTCCCCGGCGGCGCATGGCCTGCCCGGGCCGTGACCTGCTCCGGGCGCCTGTGGCTCTATCCCCGGCGTCAGTGGCGCTGTCCTGACATCCGAGGTCTGCTCACGGCGCCCGTGGCTCTCTCCCGATGCCTGTGGCGCTGTCCCGGCATCCGAGGCACTGCCCCCGGCGCCTGTGGCGCTGTCCCGGCCGTACCGCCCGGTGCGGCCGGCTTTTTGTGTCCCCCGGCGCGTCCGGGGCGTGGAAAAGCCCGGAAAGTGAGGGCGTTTTGCACGCAAAATGAGGGATTTGTGCACTCTGTATAGTTGTAGAAAATTCGGCCTAAAAATTGTATAGTTTGCACAGCAGTTGCTTGGCGCTAACAGATTTCAGAGGATGGGAAATCCATTCTGATACAGTAAATTCAATTTACATAAAAAGTGAAAGGTCCTTGTGTCTGGCAAAACAGGGCAAAAAAATAGACAAAAACCAATGCCAAATGTCGTTCTGTTAACCATTATGCCGTAAATTACATTTACATTCGCGGATTCCGGCGGTGTCCGCCGGTTTTTTTCATGAAAAGATTTTGTAAACTTTTTTCGTTTTTATCGCGTTTTACAGCCCCGGTCCTGGAAAAAAACGGAATGTCTCCGAAAATTTTTTGTGACGGTTTTTCTTGACAGATTGAAGGTTTTGTGATATGATATAGTAGTATTTAAGGCAGAAGTGCGCCTTGTTTGCAAAAACAGGGGAGCGGGTGCAGAGTTTTCCGCCCTCCGGAGCCGCAGGCAGGCACGCCTCCCTCCCCACTTCCCGGGGCAGGCGGGCGGGCCGCACGCGGGGATGGTGGAAGGGGACGCTGCCGCCGCCCGAGGCCTTCCGTACCGATGCCCGGAAAGTATTTTCAGGAGGAAACACAGATGGGAAAAAGGAAATTCACAAGAATCACATGCATGGTGCTTTCGCTGCTGTTTCTTGTGAGCGGCGCTGTGGTTACGGCTTCTGCGGATGTCGTGAACAGCAGCGTGACCGACAAGACCATTGCGGACTATGCTGACTCTCTGAACGCCAGCTCGTATCAGGAGTACATGGACCAGAACTTCGCCGGCGTCAACCCTGCGGGACAAACCGTTTCGTTTGACGCGACCGACAACTGGGTCTTCACCAACACGGAAGGGGACACCATCGAGCTCAAGGATGGCAGCTGGATCCTGACCGACCGGGAAGGCAACGTGTATACCAGCGAGGCCGAGGCCGAGGCTGCGGGCTATGACCTGGACGATCTGGTCCGGCTGCAGACCTATGACGGCCGGGAGGCGATTTACACCCCGGCAGTCGGTTCGGTGACCTGGACGCTGGATCTGGGCACTTCCGGAATCGATGCATCTGCGCTGTATCACATCACCTTTGAATATTATCCGGTGGTGAGCAAAACCGCCTCGATCGAGCGCGAGCTTTTAATCAATGGGGAAATTCCGTTCTCCGAGGCAAGCTCGGTCACCATTCCCAAGCGGTGGGCTTCCTATCAGTCGGACGGAACCTCGACCCTGACCGCTGTGTTCATCCCCGACAAGAAGCTGCAGAAGGCCAACGGCGGCTTGGAGGGCGCGCTGAACGCGGTGATGGCCGAGGCCGAGGCCGCGGGACTGACCGCCTATCTTTCGGAGGATGGCTCCTCGCTGTTGGTTGAGCAGCCCCGGGTTGTCACCGAGGCGAGCAGCAAATTCCTCGACGCCTACGAAATCCGCTTCTTTGTGACCGACATCACGAACAACGAGCTGCGCCCCACCATGGTGCAGACGCCGGAATGGATGAGCTACACCCTGCGCGACAGCGGCGGCTACTATGCCAACGAGCTGGGCTTTGTGCTGACGCCGGACGAGAACGGCAACATCACCCTGTCCCTCAACGGCATCAACGAACCGGTTGCCATCGGCGCCATCGTGCTGCAGCCCTATGACGACTACATCACCTACGAGGAGTATCTGCAGGGCGTGAAGGATGCCCTGGGCGGCGAGCCCGCCGAGGGGCAGAGTGTGGTGAAGCTGGAGGGTGAGTTCACCTCCAATACCTCCACCAACGTGGTTTACCCGATTGAGGACCGTTCGGACGCGCTGACCTCTCCCGCCGATCCCTCGCGCACCATGCTCAATACCATCGGCGCCGAGAAATGGGAGACCTCCGGCCAGTGGATCCAGTACCAGTTCCAGGTGGATTCCTCGGGCATGTACGAGATCTTCACCCGCTTCAAGCAAAGCTATCTGGACGGTATGTATGTGGGCCGTATGCTGATGATTTACACGGCCGACGAGAACGGCGACCGCTATGAGTCGGTCGAGGATTACATCGCCGACCACGGCAACAGCGCCGGCTACTACAACGGCGTTCCGTTTGAGGAGGCTACCCGGCTGCGCTTCGACTATGCCAACGGCTGGCAGGTCAAGGCTCTCTCGGATCTTCCGGGCAATGAGAGCTCCTTCCCGGTTTATTTTGAGGCCGGCGTGGTTTACACGCTGCACCTGGAGGTGACGCTGGGCTCGATGAGCTCGCTGATCCAGCAGGTGGAGATCATCCTGGATTCGCTGAACAGCGACTACCTGGATATCATCCGCCTGACCGGCTCCTCCCCCGACGATTACCGCGACTACAACTTCGCCCGCCTGCTGACCAACACGCTGGTGGACATGATTATTCAGGGCCGGGCGCTGGCAGAGGTTTCGGCCACCCTGAAGGCCGACGCAACCGGCGTGGCGTCCTCGTATACCGGCGTCTGCGACAAGCTCTCCAACCTGCTGGACAAAATGGGTAAGGACGAGGACCAGATCGCCAAGAACCTTGACAACTTCAAGTCCTACATCGGCTCGCTGGGTACCTTCCTGACCGACGCCAAAACCCAGCCGCTGCAGATTGACTACATTTCTATTCAAGGCGCCTCGGTTGAGCCCCCCAAGGCGGCGGCCAACTTCTTCCGCGCCATTGCGCACGAGTTCACCAACTTCATCATGAGCTTCCTGCGCGACTACAACAGCATGGGCGCCATGGCGACCGATGAGGGGACCGCCAGCACGCCTGTGAATGTGTGGCTGGCCTACGGCCGCGACCAGTCCCAGGTCATCCGCAACCTGTGCACCAACGAGTTCACGCCCGATACCGAGATCGCCGTGGACCTGAAGCTGATTACGGCCGGAACCCTGCTGCCCTCGATTCTGGCGGGCATGGGCCCGGACGCCTACCTCGGCCTGGCACAGACCGACGTCATCAACTACGCCATCCGCGGCGCGCTGATGAACGTAGAGGAAATGGAGGGCTTTGACGAGGTCACACAGAACTTCAACGAGGCGGCCATGATGGTGCTTGGCACCGTGGATTCGGACGGGGATATGCATTACTATGGCCTCCCCGAAACCCAGACCTTCCCGATGATGTTCATCCGCACCGACATTCTGGTCAACCTGGGAATCGAAATTCCCAAGACCTGGGAGGACATCTACATCGCCCAGTCCATGCTGGAGTCCAACAACATGGAAATCGGTGTGACCACCGACTACAAGATCTTCCTGTATCAGATGGGCGGCGAGCTGTTTGCCGACGGCGGTATGCGCATCAATCTGGATTCCACCGTGGGTCTGGATGCGTTTGAAACCATGTGCAACATGTTCACGCAGTATTCCTTCCCGTACAAGTACGAGGCGGCCAACCGCTTCCGTACCGGTGAGATGCCCATCATCATCTCGGCCTACACCGCGCTGTACAACCAGCTCAAGGTGTTCGCTACCGAAATCGACAACTGCTGGACCTTCGTTCCGCTGCCCGGCTACGAGAGCGAGGACGGCACCATCAACAACGCCTCGGTTTCCACCACCACCGCTGCGGTTCTCATTGCCAACAAGGAGAATGAGTACCACGACGCCTGGGAGTTTGTGAAGTGGTATACCGACGCACCCTGCCAGACCGAGTACGCCAACGAGATGGTTGCCATCATCGGTGACTCCGCCAAGCAGGCAACCGCCAACCGCGAGGCGCTGGAAAGCATGCCCTGGACCCGTGAGGAATACATTGAGGTTTCCAAGCAGTTTGAAAACCTGGCTGCCGTCCCCAACTACCCCGGCTACTACATCATCGACCGTTACACCAACTTTGCATTCCTTTCGGCCTACAACGACGACGCCGACCCGACGACCGAGCTGCTGAGCTACATCAATATCATCAACACCGAGATCACGCGCAAGCGCGAGGAGTTCAAGCTGGAGACCCTGGAAATCGGCCAGACCCTTGCCACCAAGCGGGCAGGCCAGGTGCAGACCGCCATCGCGGCGCTGCAGAAGCTGACGCAGGGCAACACCAAGTATGACGCGGCCATTCAGGCGGCCAACTACGCAATTGCCAACTCGCGCATCACACAGCTGGAGGAAACCTCCCGGACCTTTGCCGAAATTCTTGCCGGCGACTGGAGCGGCGCCACCATGGTCATCACCAAGGCGGACGGCAAGCAGATGGAGGTGCCCGACTACTATGTGAACGTGGGCAAGCAGACCTCGGAGACCAAGTTCGGCGGATATCAGATTGATTCGCTCAACGAGCAGCAGCTGGTATACTTCATTTCCGAAGCTTTGATGGATATTGCCGAGGCCCTGGCTTCCTACTGATTCGTCGCTTCAAAAATCTTCAAAGGAGAAACGCTTTATGTCAAACAAATCGGCAGAACTCAAGGCCGTTGCGCGAAAAGATCTGACCTATCGGCAGTGGATCTGGAAAGAAATGAAGCGGAACTGGGTTGCATACCTGATGATTGCGCCGTATGTGCTGGTGTTCACCCTGTTTACGGTTGCGCCCGTGCTTCTTTCCATCGTCATCAGCTTTACCGACTTCAACATGCTGCAAATGCCGAATGTCGTATGGCTGGAAAACTACATCAACCTGTTTTTCGCGGATGACATCTTCCTGATTGCCGTCCAGAACACCTTCATTTTCGCGGCCATTGTGGGACCGGTCTCTTACCTGATGTCCTTCCTGGTTGCGTGGTTCATCAACGAGCTTTCCCCGAAGATCCGTGCGGTGGTGACGCTGATTTTCTACGCACCGTCCATCTCGGGGCAGGCATACCTCATCTGGAAAACCCTGTTTGACGCCGACGCGCAGGGCTGGGTCAACGCCTCGATGATGGAGCTCGGCTTTTACGACGAGCCGATTGCCTTCTTCCAGGACGCCGACTACGTCATGCCACTGTGTATCATCGTTGCCCTGTGGACCTCGCTGGGCACCGCCTTCCTGTCCTTCATCGCCGGTCTGCAGGGCGTGGACCGCGCGCTGTATGAGGCAGGCGCGGTGGACGGTGTGCGCAACCGCTGGCAGGAGCTGTGGTACATTACGCTGCCCTGCATGAAGCCGCAGCTGATGTTCGGTGCCATCATGGCCATTACAAACACCTTCGGCTTCGGTGCGGTGGTTACCGACCTGTGCGGCTTCCCGTCTGTGGACTACGCGGCGCACACCATCATCCACCATCTGGAGGACTACGGTAACCAGCGATACGAAATCGGGTATTCCTCTGCCATTGCGGTGGTGCTGTTCTTCATCATGATCGGCGCCAACATGCTGGTGAACAAAATCATTTCGAAGGTAGGTACGTGACATGGCAAGATTAAGAACCAGAAAACACAAGGTTGTCCTGTCCCGTTCTGCCGGAGGCGACGCAGGTATCACCGTTGTCCTGGTGCTGCTGGGCGCTTTCATGCTGCTGCCGATGATTTATGTGGTGATGCAGGCGCTCAAACCCCTGGATGAGCTGTGGATGTATCCGCCGCGCTTCTACGTGATGAATCCGACACTGAGCAACTTCAAAGACCTGTTCAGCCTGATGAACACCTCGTGGGTGCCCTTCTCGCGCTACATCTTCAACACCGTGCTGACCTCGGTTGCCGGTACCTTCGGGCATCTGTTCATCGCCTCGATGTGCGCCTATGCGCTGGCCAAAATCAAATTCCCGGGCGGGAAGACGATTTTCAAAACCATCCGCACATCGCTGATGTTCCACTCCACCGTGACGGCCATCACCAGCTTCATTCTGATGAGTGCCTTCCACATGATTGACACCTACTGGGCCATCATCGTGCCGGCGTGGGGCTATACCCTGGGCCTGTACCTGATGAAGCAGTTTATGGACACCAACGTCTCGGACGCGGTGCTGGAAAGCGCCCGGCTGGACGGCGCCAGCGAGCTGCGCACCTACTGGACCATTGCCATGCCGATGGTCAAACCTGCGTGGCTGACCCTGATTGTGTACTCCTTCCAGACCCTGTGGAACGCGGGCTCTTCCATCTATATTTATTCCGAGCAGTTCAAATCGTTCAACTACGCCATCGGGCAGATTACCGCGGGCGGTATCCAGCGGCAGGGCGCTTCCGCTGCCGCCACGGTGCTGATGATGCTGGTTCCGATCATCGTGTTCGTGATTACGCAGTCCAACATCATCGAAACCATGGGCACCAGCGGTATGAAGGATTAAGGAGGTCAATATGAAAAAAATCCAATCCATTTTGCTTATCGTATTGGCTCTTATCATGCTCGTCCCGGTGCTGACCATCGGCGCCAGCGCATCCTCGGCGTATCAGACCTACACCTACTCGATTGAGGGAACCGCGCTCTACTCGCCCGACGCCTACAACGCCGAAATGACGGTGGACGCCTCGGCCATGGGCGTGGAACGGCTGAACAACCCCGGCGACATGGTGACCGACGCCGAAGGCCGCGTGTACATTGCCAACACCGGCAACAATGAAATTCTCATCCTTTCCCGCTACTATAAGCTGGAGGGAACCATCTCCAGCTTCATCAACGACAAGGGCAATCCCGACTCCTTCGACCAGCCCTCGGGCGTGTTTGTGACCGAAGGGGGAACCGAGGATAACCCGAACGGCGAGATCTGGGTCTGCGACACCAACCAGAACCGCCTGGTGGCCTTCGACCGCCTCACCTATGAGTTCCGGCGGATTGTGGACCAGCCCCAGAGCCAGCTCTTTGATGACGACGCCGTTTACAAGCCGGTGGCCATGGCCATCGACCAGTACGGCCGGATCTACGTGGTGTCCTCCACCACCTATCAGGGCGTGATTGTGATGGACAACGAGGGCGCGTTTGTGGGCTTCATCGGCGCGCAGGCCGTAACCATCAGCGCCTGGGAAATCCTGTGGAGACGCTTCCAGACCGACGAGCAGAAAAAGCTGTCGCAGCAGCGCATCTCCACCGAGTTCAACAACCTGACCATCAATCCGGACGGCTTCATTTACGTGACCACCTCCTCGATTGAGGATTCCTCGGTTGAGGGCGCCATTAACGGCAAGTCCAAGGACGGCGACTTCATGCCGGTCAAACTCCTCAACCCCGCCGGCGAGGAAATCATGAGACGGAACGGCTTCTGGCCCCCGGCAGGTGAGATCGACTACTCCACCGACCCGACCGATACCTACCACGGCGTCTCCACAATTACCGACGTGGCGGTGGGCCCCGAGAACACCTGGTCGATCATCGATGAAAAGCGTCAGAAGATTTACACCTACGACTTCAACGGCAACCTGCTGTTCGCCTTCGGCGACAAGGGCTCCATGCTGGGCAGCATTTCCAGCATTGAGGCCATCTGCTACCAGGGGGATACGCTGCTGGTGCTGGACAAGGGCAACGAGGGCTCCATCATCGTGTATGAGCGCACGCCCTACGGCGACATGCTGATCGAGGCAATTGCGGCCGAGAACGACCTGGACTACAACTATGCCATTGAGTGCTGGGAGGCCGTGCTGCAGCGCAATACCAACTTTGACGCGGCGTATGTCGGTATCGGCAACGCGCTTTACCGCAGCGGCCGTTACGAGGAATCGCTGGAGTACTATGAGGCCGCCTATGACACCACCAACTGGTCGGAGTCCTTCAGTGAGGTCCGGCGTGAGTGGATGGCCGACTGGTTCCTGCTGCTGATTCTGATTATTGTTGTGGTGATTGTGCTGGTGGTCAAGTTCTTCCAGTTCGCGGCCAAGGTCAACAAGCGGGTTTCGACCGACGGGCGCGCCCGCAAGACCTTCGGGCAGGAGCTGTTGTATGCGTTTTACGTCATCTTCCACCCATTCGATGGATTTTATGACCTCAAGCACGAGCACCGCGGCTCGGTCCGCGCCTCGCTGGTGATTCTGGCGGTCACGGTGATCTCCTTCTTCTATCAGGCCATGGGGCAGGGCTATGTCTTCAACCCGACCTATGAAACCACAACCATCTTCACACAGCTGATTTCGGTTGCGGTTCCGGTGGTGCTGTTTGTGATTGCAAACTGGTGCCTGACCACCCTGTTTGACGGTGAGGGCAGCTTCAAGGATATCTTTGTTGCCAGCTGCTATTCGCTCACCCCGCTGCCCATGCTGCTGATTCCGACCACCATTGTCTCCAACTGGGTTACCTCCACCGAGGCCACCATCATCAACTTCATCGTCACAGTCGGCTTCATCTGGGTCGGTCTGCTGCTGGTGTTCGGCACCATGGTGACGCACGATTACTCGCTGCTCAAAAACATCATCATTGTCATCTTCACGCTGGTGGCTATGGCCTGCATCATCTTCATCGTGCTGCTGTTCAGTATGCTGCTTTCCAAGCTGGTCAGCCTGATTACCAACCTGATAACCGAAATTCAATACCGTGTGTAACGGACAGAGAGGAGGAAATGATATGAAAAAAAGATTGCTTTCGACACTCTTAGCTGTCTTGTTCGTACTGGGCTCGGTATCCATCCTGAACAATGTGGTGGTGTTCGCGGCGGAGACTGACGGGCAGACCATTGCCAACTATTATCTGAAGGACAATGTGTTCAACAACCCGCAGGAAAAGCTGGCCACCATGGAGCTGATGCTGGAGAACTATGGATATCAGTTCTATGTGGACAGTCAGAGCGGTGAGGTTGCACTGGTAGAGACCGCAACCGGCAACTGCCTGTTTTCCAATCCGTATGACGTGGCAAGCTCCAAGGGCTCCAGCTCGGTGACCACCAACGGCACCACCGGAACCAAGGAGCAGCTGCTGCTCTCACAGATCATTGTACAGTACGTGGATAACGGTACCACAAAGTACCTTTACAGCTTCCAGGACGCCGCAATGCGGAACCAGATCAGCGTTTCGCGCATCAAAAGCGGTGTGCGCGTGGAATACACCATCGGTCAGCAGGAGTTCCGCAAGCTGGTGCCGCGCTGGATTCCGGCGGATGTATTCGACGAGCTGATCAAGCAGCCGCTGATTGAGGCTGTCATCAACGGGGAAATCGAGGGCGGTGTGCCCAACAGCGGCAACCCCGAGGACAATTTCTATTACCGGCAGTTCATGACCTATTATTCGCTCAAGGACCCCTCCAAGGAGGATACCCAGGGCGCCATTGACGCCATGTATGATACCTACCCGATTACCAAGGAATTCCCGATTTACGTGTTTGCCTCGGACGCATCGGCGGTGGAAATCAACAAGGTGGAGGGCTACATCAAGGATTACTGCCTGGACTACACCTTCGAGCAGATGGACGCCGACCATGAGGCCACCGGCTACGAGGCCACCGACGATGAGTACCCCGTGTTCAAAATGGCGCTGGAGTACTCGCTGGACGAGGACGGACTCTCGGTTCGTCTGCCCTGCAACGGCCTGCAGTACAACATGTCCTCCTACACGCTGGAGAGCATCAGCATTCTCCCCTACATGGGGGCAGGGAACACCAAGAATGAGGGCTACAACTTCTACCCGGACGGCTCGGGCTCGCTGTTCGATTTCAATCTGAACCGCACCAATACCATCCGCGGCAAGATTTACGGCATCGACTATGCGTACCATGAGATTTCCGGTACCTACCAAAAGCCCATCCGCGTTCCGGTCTACGGCACCGTGGCCACCGAGATCTTCTATTCCTATGGCTACACCCTGACCACTGTGGACGATGAGGGCAACATCCAGGTAGACGAAAAACCGAATATGGTGGTCTCCAACACCGTCAAAACCCGGGAGGAGATCGAGGCCTTCCTGGCCGGCGAGGACCTGGATGCCAACCAGACCATTGAGGTGACCAAGCCGCTGACCGAAAGCTCCTATCAGCGGGGCTATGTGGCCATCATCGAATCCGGCGAGTCGCTGGGCGAGATCGAAACCTATTTCGCCGGCGCCCTGAGCGACTACGCCACCATGAGCAACTACTTCAACCCCAAGCCCAAGGACAGCTATGACATTGCCGACTCGATCTCGGTTACCAGCAGCAGCACCTGGACCGTGGTGTCGCCCCGGAAGTACACCGGCAACATCCGCATCCACTACCAGCTGCTGTGCGACGAGAAGATCGGTGCCGCCAAGCAGGCCGAGGACAGCAGCTACCGCTATTATGAGGCCACCTGGCTGGGCATGGCCGAGGCCTACCGCAATTATCTTGCCAAAAGCGGCACCCTGACCCGGCTGACCGATCAGGACGTGGAGGCCGACATCCCGCTGTATATGGAGGTGTTCGGCGCGGTGGAGACCCAGCAGATCATCGCCACGCTGCCCATGACCGTGATGACCCCCCTGACCACGTTTGAGGACGTGGTGACCATGTACAACGAGCTGGCCGAGCTGGGCGCCAAGAACATCAACTTCAAGCTGACCGGCTTTGCCAACGGGGGCATGTATTCCTCCATCCCCTCCTCCCTGAAGTGGGAGAGCAAGGTGGGCGGAAAGTCGGGCTTCCGGGATCTGATTGCACAGTCGCAGGAAATCAATGCCCAGAACGACGGCTCGCACATGGGCATTTATCCCGATTTCGACTTTGCATACTGCAGCGAGAACTCGCTGTTCGATGCGCTGAGCCTGAAAAAGGACGCCGTGCGCACCATCGACAACCGCTATTCCTCGCTGCGGCAGTACAGCGCGACGCAGCAGAAATACGTCAGCTTCTATCAGCTGGCCATCTCGCCCTCGCGCTACTCCAAGTTCTATGAAAAGCTCATCAAGAATTACAGCGATTACGACATTCAGACCATGTCGGTTTCCACACTCGGCAACGCGCTGAACTCGGACTTTGACGAGGACGATCCCTTCAACCGCGAGGACAGCAAGGAGTTCACGGTCAAGGCCTTCCAGGACCTGAAGGCTGCCGGCTATCAGCTGATGACCGACGGCGGCAACGTCTACTCCTGGGCATATGTGGATCACATCCTGAATATGGATCTGGATTCCAGCCGCTATGTGCGCTCCAGCAGCTCGGTGCCCTTCCTGGGTGCGGTGCTGCACGGATATGTGCAGTTTGCGGGCGGTGCGCTGAATGAGGAAGGGAACACCGATTACGCCATCCTCAAGGCCATTGAGAACGGCGCCGGGATGTACTTCATTCTCTCTTACCAGAACACCGAGGAGCTGAAGGAGGATGAGCTGCTCAGCCAGTACTACTCTATCCGCTATGACATCTGGCGCGAGGACGTTGCGGGCTACTACAACGAGCTCAACGGCCTGCTGCGGGATGTGCAGACCAAGCTGATTGTGGATCACCGCTTCCTCAATCATGACGCCACCGATTCCAACGGCAACCTGTACCTGACCGAGCGCGTGCTTGACCCCGATGAGCTGGAGCAGGATATCCAGGATGAGCTGGAGAAGGCCGAGCAGGACGCCATTGAGAACGAATGGAACGAGGCCGTCAACCAGATTGCCTCTGTGGCCGAGGCGCGCATTGCGCTGCAAAAGGCCAACGCCACCCTTGCCGAGGTTCTCGCGCAGGTGACCGATCTGGACAACACGCTCTCGGGCGCGTTTGTCACCCTCAACAATCAGCTGAATTCGCTTGGCACCTCCTGCAGCCAGAACAGCGTTGCGCTCTTCCGGACGCAGGCCGTGGCGCTGTGGACTGCTTACACCACGCTGGAGTATCAGTTCCAGCAGGCGGACCAGACCATTGCCACGCTGGAGGAACTGCTGGAAGTGATCCGTGCTGCCAAAGAGGGCACCGCGGCTGATTACCAGTATCAGGAGGCCGTCCGTCAGCTGGACGCCGCCAAGGCCTATCTGGCCGAGCGCCGCGCCGCACAGGATGCCTCGTATACCGCAATGACCGGCACCGATGCCGATGTGGAGGCCGCGCTGGCTGCGCTGGTTGCCCAGGCTCTGGAGCTGGTGGAGGCCCACAACGAGGCCAACCCGGACGCTGCCATTGCGGTTGACCTTGACATGGAGTCCATCAAGGCCGAGGGCGCTTACGTCCCCGAGCCGGAGGCCCCCGTGGAGGAAGAGGAAGAGGAGCAGGCCGGCTCCGACTACTACATCACCGACAACTCGGTGGTATCGGTCACCTACGGGGATATCGACGCCAACGGACACAAAACGGCCTACAAGACCTTCATCCTCAACTACAACAATTTCGCGGTCCGCGTGACCTACGGCGGTGTGGTGTATACCGTTGCCGCCAACGGATATGTGGTTGTGCCGGTACAGAACTAAGGAAAGGGAGGAGCCTTCAACATGACCAGTGATATGAAACAAGCAACACCGGGTGTTGTCGATGCACCGGAGGCCGGGGCGCCGAAAAAGCGCCGCAAGATCGCCTCTCTTGACCGGCGCAAGGCGCGTTCGGGCTGGATATTCGTCCTCCCGTTCGTCATCGGCTTTGTCATCATCTATCTCCCGATGATTGTTGAATCCATCGTGTTCAGCTTCAACAAAATCATCCCCGGCGATGCCGGGGGTGGTTACACCCTGCAGTTTGTAGGGTGGGAGAACTACCGGGAAGCCCTGTTTGTCGACCCGGATTTCGCGCAGACCCTGGTATCGGGTCTGGGACAGCTGCTGTTCGACGTTCCGGCCATCATCATCTTCTCGCTGTTTATGGCCGTGATGCTCAACCAGAAAATGGTGGGACGCGGTGTGTTCCGTGCCATCTTCTTCATCCCGGTTATCCTGTCCACCGGTATCATGGAGAACATTGAGGCCATGAACATTCTGGGCGAGAGCATGGAGGATACCTCGGGCATTGACGACGGCAGCGGAAGCAGCGTTGCCGACCAGCTTGTCACCTCCATGGACCTGCAAAGGCTGTTTGCAGACATGAAGGTCGGCTCGGGAATCGTGGAATATGTGGTGAACATGATCAACAACATCTACGATATCGTCAACCGCTCCGGCGTGCAGATGCTGATCTTCCTGGCGGCGCTGCAATCCATTTCGCCCGCCATCTATGAGTCCTGCAAGATTGACGGCGCCACCTCGTGGGAAACCTTCTGGAAAATCACCTTCCCGATGATTACCCCCATGATTCTGGTGAACGGAATTTACACCATTATCGACTCGTTCACGGCAGAGAGCAATTCGGTGATGCGGTTCATCTCCGAAACCTACTCGTCTGGCGACGGGCAGGTGCTCAGCTCGGCCATGGCGTGGGTCTACTTCCTGATCGTCATTGCCATTGTGGCTGCGGTCGGCGGTGTGATTTCTGCCTTTGTGTTCTATCAGCGCAAGTCCGACTGAAAGGAGGTAAATGAAAAATGGATGCACAGCAAGCCCCGAAAAAGCCGATGGTCCGCAGAGAATCCAAAAACAAAATCCGGGTGGATTTTGAACGGACCCCTCTGAAGGAACGGCTCAAGGCAAAATATCTTTCGGTTTACTTCCTTGGCAAGGTGGTGTGGTGGATTTTCCGCCTGGTGCTGATGATTGGTATTTCCTACATCGTGCTGTTTCCCTTCATCAGCAAAATCGCCGGTTCGGTGATGAGCCCGGATGACTTTGTGGACGTAACCGTCCGCCTGATTCCGAAGAACTTCTCGCTGGACATTTACCGCGCGATCATCGAGGAGCTGAACTACTGGTCGGCTCTGCGCAACACCTTTACGCTCTCGCTGATTTGCGGCGTTCTGCAGACCTTCATCTGCGCGCTGATCGGCTACGGCTTTGCCAAATTCAAGTTCCGCGGCCGCGGCATTCTGTTCATGCTCGTGCTGCTGACCATGATTGTGCCGCACCAGACGCTGCAGCTCTCCATGTTCATGGAGTTCCGCTACTTTGACATCCTCGGCATTGTGCGTCTGCTCAAGGGCGGCGGAATCGAGCTGTTCGGCCACAACATCAAGGACATACTTCCCGCAACGGCAGGCTTCTTTGAGAGTCTGAACATCCTGCCGGACAAAATCCAGCTCTTCGAGTACGAGGAGATTGTCCGCGGCGTAGCGCGGGAGGCCTGGTGGCTGGAGATGGATGTGAGCGAGGACGGTATCAACCTCATCAACACCTATTTCCCACTGATGATGCTGTCGCTGGGCGGTCTGGCCTTCAAAAACGGCCTGTATATCTTCCTGCTGCGGCAGTTCTTCCGGGGCATTCCGGATGAGCTGGAGGAGTCGGCGTACATCGACGGCTCGGGCACGATGCGCACCTTTTATCGCATCATTCTCCCGCTTTCGATCCCCATGCTGATTACCGTGTTCCTGTTCGCCTTCTGCTGGCAATGGACCGACGATTTCTACACCAACCTGTTCTTTGTCACAACCGACACCAACATGCTGGTCAAATTGGTGGGTACCATTCCGCCTTCGCTGCGAATGGATTACGCGGGGCAGGATCTGTACTACTCGGCTATCCGCAACACCTGCGGCCTGATGATTATCTTCCCGCTGGTGATCCTATATGCCTTCTGCCAGCGCTTCCTGGTGCAGGGCATCGAGCAATCGGGTCTGGCGAACTGATTGCGCTTCGGGAACCTCCCGCAAGGGGGGTTCCCGTTTTGCATGGCATGGCAGGGGCGGCCGTCCGGGAGACCGGCAGCGGATGCATTCCGCAGCGCCCGTGCCGCATGGCTCTGCGGCTGCCCGGGGGCGGCGCGTGCGGTCAGTCGGGGGAGAGGATATACCACCGCCGCCCGTCATAGCCCAGCTCCCGCTCCTGCCCCTGTATCCGCACCAGATACAAATAGCCCGCGCCACAGAGCAGGGAAGGGGTTGTCTGGGCCCGCAGAATGCGGTCAATCCCGTAGGCCCGCCCGTCCTTCCATACAATCTGCATGGGGGTGATGCTGCCTGCGGCGTCAAACCGGACCACTGCCCCCACAAAAATTCTTCTCATGCGCTCACCTCAATGCATAGTATCGGGATTTTGACCGGGAATCATTCGGTCATAGAAGTGATTGGTTGTGCGCAGACTGTATTCTGGACCTGTACAGATGAAAGGAGGCTCCGGATGAACCAAAACAAAACCTATATCGCCATCGATCTGAAATCCTTTTACGCCTCCGTGGAGTGCAACGAGCGCGGCCTGGACCCGCTGACGGCAAACCTGGTGGTGGCAGACCCGTCGCGCACGCAAAAAACCATCTGCCTGGCGGTTTCCCCGGCGCTCAAGACCTACGGGATCCCCGGCCGTGCGCGGCTGTTTGAGGTTGTGCAAAAGGTCCGCGAGGCCAACGCCGTGCGCCGGCGCGCAGCGCCCGGCCATCGCTTCACCGGCAAGTCCTGCGATGCGGACGAGCTGCGCCGCAACCCCGCGCTGGAAATCGACTATATCGTCGCCCCGCCCCGCATGGCCTACTACATGGAGTACAGCACCATGATTTACAAGGTGTACCTGAAGCATGTCGCGCCCGAGGATATCCATGTGTATTCGATTGACGAGGTGTTCATCGACGCCACCGGATATCTGCGGATGAGCGGGCTGGACGGGCGCGGGTTTGCCCGGATGCTGATCCGGGATGTGCTGCGCACCACCGGCATCACCGCTACGGCCGGCGTCGGCACCAATCTGTACCTGTGCAAGGTGGCCATGGATATTGTGGCCAAACATGCCGAGCCCGATGCGGACGGCGTGCGGATTGCCGAACTGGACGAAATGTCCTACCGGCGGCAGCTCTGGCGCCACCGGCCGATAACCGATTTCTGGCGCGTCGGCCCGGGCTATGCGCGCAGCCTGGAAAAGGTAGGCATTTACACAATGGGGGACATTGCCAAGTGCTCCACCGGCGATGTCAACGGCTACTACAACGAGGCGCTGCTCTACCGCCTGTTCGGCGTCAATGCCGAGCTGCTGATTGACCACGCCTGGGGCTGGGAGCCCTGCACCATCGCCGACATCCGGGCCTACCGGCCGGAGGCCAACAGCATCAGCTCCGGGCAGGTGCTGCCGCGCCCTTACTCCTTTGAGCAGGCCAGGCTGGTTGTCCGGGAAATGACCGATTTTCTGGTGCTGGACCTGGTGGAAAAGGGCCTGGTGACCGATCAGATTGTGCTGACCGTGGGCTATGACGCCGAAAATCTGACCGATCCCGGACGTGCCGGCGCCTATCGGGGGGAGGTGACAACCGACCGCTACGGCCGCCGGATTCCCAAGCACGCGCACGGCACGGCCAATCTCGGCCGCTACACCTCCTCCACACGCCTGATTCTGGAGGCGGTAACCGGGCTGTACAACCGCATTGTGGACCCGCATCTGCTGGTCCGGCGGATGTATGTGGTTGCGGGGCGGGTGGTACGGGAGAGCGAGGCAAAGGAGCAGCCGGCCCGGTACGAGCAGCTGAGCCTGTTTGACGGGCCGGAGTCGGCCGCCGGAGACGAGAAAAAGGCCGCGGAGGCCGCGGCGCTGGAGCGCGAAAAAAGGATTCAGAAGACCATGATTGACATCAAAAAGAAGCACGGCAAAAACGCAATCCTCAAGGGCATGAACCTGGAGGAAGGCGCAACCGGCAGGGAACGCAACCGCAAGATCGGAGGGCATCAGGCATGAGCGACCGGTTTGATTTGCACAATTATGACGACATCATCGACCTGCCGCACCACGTCTCCCCCAACCGCCGGCGCATGAGCAATGTCGAGCGCGGCGCTCAGTTTTCACCGTTTGCGGCCCTGACGGGCTATGGGGCGGCGGTGGAGGAGGCCGCCCGGCTTACCGAGACCGAGGAGGGCAGGGAACCGACCGAGGAGCGCGCGGCCGCCCTGGACGCCAGTCTCCGGGCACTGGCCGAGCGCCTGGCAACCGGCCCCGCAAAGGCCACCGTTACCTGCTTCCGGCCGGATGAAAAAAAGTCCGGCGGCGCGTATGTCCGCGTCACCGGAACCGTCCGGGAGCTCGACCTGCCCGCCGGCGTCCTGGTACTGGCCGACAGAACCAGGCTCCCGCTGGAGCAGATCCGGGACATCCGCCTGGAGCCCGACGCCTGAACCGGAAAGCCCTGCCTGTGTGCGGCTCTTGCAGGAGCCGCACACAGGCAGGGCTTTTTCGGCTCTTTGTCAATAGTTGGGGTAGAAAAAATCTGATGAAATTGTAAGGAGCCGTTGAAAAGCGTAGGGAAAGCGTC
>CALWQR010000007.1 GCA_944383705.1 uncultured Clostridia bacterium | reverse complement strand
CGATCCCTGTGCAAACAGGAATGAGAGAGCTGCCGCTCACGCATTTTATAATGCATTTGCGACAGCCCCTTTGTTCTGCTGTGGCCGGAGGCTTGCCGGCAGGTTATGTGGCTCCCAGCAGCGGTTTGTTTCTGTTATGGCTTTGCAGGCAAAATCCCTTTGAAAAAGCCAGCTCACGGGCAAACAGAAACAGGGGAATGACCATATGATTGGGGCGGGAGGCGTACAGGGTGCGCTTTTCCCCGTTGACGTTCAGATCCCCCTGCCGGACGATGCGCAGTGCCTTCAGGTCGTCCAGCACACCGGCCATGCGGTCTTTTGGAATTTCACACTCGGCGGCCAGTACGTCGCTCTCAAACGTGTACATGTCGCCGTGCCGGTACAGGGCAACCAGCGCGCGCAGGGTGTCGGGAGCGGACAGCGCCGCAAAAATCCGCTGTATGGCGTCGCGGTCGTTCAGAAAATCGCCGAATCCCTCCTCCGGCTCCGGGAATACCGAAAAAAACGGTTCCTTTCCGTTTGAAATCAGGGTAAATCCATAGTCGTTCAGGATATAGGAGGAGCGACGCAGATGCTGGATTTCGGTGGGATCATAGCGCCCGTCTATTTCCATCCGGCAGTTGAACAGGCCTTTTTCCACCTGCCATCCGATGTCGCGCACGACATCGAAGCGCCGGCGCTCCTCGGTCTTGTGCAGCAGGCGGATGATTTTTCCCGAAAGGTCGGCCATGGAAACCGCGTCGTGGTCGAACAGCTCGTCGAGCGACACGCCGAGCTGCTCCGCAAGCGGGACAAGCAGGGAGCCGTCCGGGTAGGTATCGCTGGTTTCCCATTTGGATACCGCCTGCGCGGAGACCCCAAGCCGCTCCGCGAGCTGCTCCTGCGTCAGGTTCCGTTCCAGCCGCAGCCGTTTGATGTTCTGTGATAATTGCATGTCATCTCCCTCCGATCATCTTGCCGCTTGCGTTACCATAGTAATAGTTGTAGCTGCATTTGCCGCACATGCGCTCGTAGGCAAGGGTGATGACCGAGAGCACCATGCCGTCGTCCTCGCATTCGTAAACCGTTGTCTCGCCATCCGTCAGGTGCGCCGTAAAGCGGTGGCACTCCCCCACCTCGCAGGAGGCGTCCAGAATGTCCGCGGCCTTTGCCGCCGGCACACCGGTTTGCTTTGCCACATAATCCGCGGTAAAGCTATCGGGGCAGGCCGACGAATGGAGAAAATAGCAGACCGAAAGCGCGTCCTCGTCGCTCAGAAAGCCGAAAAATTGGGTGATTTTTTTCTGCTTCTCGGGCTGCTTCAGCCATGCAAAATCCGCCCGATTGCGCAGGAGCATCACGGCGACATTCACATCCTCCGAGCTGGCGACAAAATCAAAGAAATCCTGCGCGCAGACGCAGTCCCGGCTCATCTGCCTGTCCGTTTGGGGAGGCAGAGCCTCCGGCCCGTCGTGCTCTTCTGTCCTGCCCTGGGAAACTCCACAGGCCGGGATGACGGCATCGACCAGCGCAAAGGCCTTCCGTATTACCTCTTTCCGGTCAAGGCCGCGGAACTCCGCCCGGACAAGCTCCTCCACGCTGCGCTCCTGGGGCTCGGCAATGCCGAGCAGGGCGTCGGTGCTGACGCCGTAGTACCGCGCCAGCGCCACCAGCATATCCAGGTCCGGCAGTGACGCGCCGGTTTCCCACTTGGAAACGGTTTTGTTGGATACCTTCAGCTCCTGCGCCACCGCCTCCTGCGTGGCGCCCTTTGCCGCGCGCAGGTCGGTCAGCCGCTGCGCAATGTTGTTGTGTTCCATTCGGGGTTCCTCCTTGTAATCTGTATCGGGAATGGTACCGGTCCCGCTATTATCATACACGAAACTGCCGGGAGAGTCAAGCGAGCATTTTTTGGCAAATTCTCTTTTGGGTAGAATCTGGCATTGCGGATACAACCGGCGGTGTTGGCGGGCGGCGGAGACACGCGCGGGGGGCGCGCCCGGCCGGACGCGCCCCCCGCGCAGAGGGGTTATGTGGTTTGTTCCAGGTAATCCCGCAGCAGTGCCTCCTGCAGCGCCCGCACGGTGTGCGGAGCCCGCCCGCCCAGCGGGCTGCCGTCCAGCTCAATCACCGGGGCGCAGAGGGCCGAGGCGGAGGTCACCAGCACCTCGTCGGCCTCCAGCAGCTCGGCGCGGGTAAAGAGGCGTTCCTCCACTCCCAGCCCCTGCCGCCGGCACTGTGCCATCAGGTGCGCGCGGCCGGTGCCGGCATAAATCCATTCGTCGGCCGGGTGGGTCAGTAGAACTCCGTTTTTGAGAATTGAAAGATTGGAGTGCGCGCATTCGGTCACGTATCCGTCCCGGAAGAGGATGCATTCGTCCACGCCCGCCTCAACGGCCGCCTGCGTGGCCAGCACGTTCGGGAGCAGGTTGAGCGATTTGACATTGCAGTGCCGGAAGCGGGTGTCCTCCAGACCGATGCAGCGCATGGGGAGCGAGACGTCCCGGATGCCGGCCGGCCGGAGCATGACCCAAAGGTTGGCGCTGGGCGAGACGGGAAAGGCGTGGCTGCGCAGGTCGGTGCCCCGGCTGAGCTGAAAATAGACCCACAGATCCCCGGTATCCATGCGCCGCACCAGACCGCATAGCAGCTCCCGCAGCCATTGCCGGGTAAAGGCCGGCTGGATACGGATCAGCCCGGCGCTCTGAAAGAAATGGTCGATGTGTTCGTCCAGTGCAAAAATGCGGTAGTTGCGGCTGTAGGTGACGTCATAGATTCCGTCGCCGAAGTAGCAGGCGCGGTCCAGCATGGGCACGTTCATCCGGTCCAGCTCGTCAATGTTGCCGTTGTAATAGCCAAGTGTTTTCATGCGGATATCCTTTCGGTCAGATGGTTTGATCGGCAATCCGGCGCAGCGCCTCCAGCGCTGCCGGGGAATAGGCCGCCGTCCGGTCGGCCAGCGCTGCTGCGGCCACCTCGGTGGCGCTGCGGACCACCGGACCGCCCTCGGCCGGAATGCGCTTGGAGCTGCCGTCGGCATAGTACAGCTCCACCGCAAAGGCGGCGGAGCATTCCGCGCTCAGGCGGCCGCCGAGCTCCGGGGTGTTGGCGGTCAGCTGCCGCCAGCTGCCCCCGGCGGAATCGGTCAGGGGGAGCCCCACAGCGGCTTCGGTTACGGCGGGCGTCTCATCTCCGCAGCGCAGCCCGGCGCAAAACCGGTAGACGGAGGAGGGCAGGGAAGCGAGCGTGCGGTATTCGGCCTCGGGCAGCACCGCGTAAAACCGCAGGTGCGCCGCGTTGCCCGTGAGCGGCAGAGCGGCCCCCTCCAGGTGCCTGGGGTGCAGGAACAGAGCGGTATAGCGGACGTCGGCGGTCATGGTCAGGCTGCCGCCCGAGGGGAGCAGGGAGCCGTCCGAGCCGACCCAACCGGCAAACTGCGGGTCCTCGCATACCGGCAGCACGGCCTCGCTGCCCTCGTAGTACATCCGGCGGGAGACGGCGTTGCCGGACTGCAGCGTCAGCTCCACCGAAGGGGGCGGCACCACTGTGACGTTCAGCGCGGCGCACAGGAAGTAGCGGCAGCTTTTGCGGCTGCTGTCGGTGCCGTCATAAGCGGCCTCTCCGCGTATCAACAGGATATGCTCGCCATATCCCGGTAGGTTCCCCGAAAAGCTCAGCAGCAGGTCTCCGTCCTGCGCACAGGAGCGCCATTCCTCGCCGTCCCAGGAGTATTCCAGCCCCCGGACGCCATAGCTGTGCGTAAATTTCCCGGCAAGGGTCAGGCTTTCGGCGCCGGTCAGGGTCACCTCGCCGTACACACCGTCGTTCGTGGCCCGCAGTGTCAGCGGTTGGCTGAGCGCTGCCGAGGTCTCATAGCGTCGGGTTGCCTGAGCCAGATAGGTGCATTGGCCGTTGGCAGGATCCGGGGATTCCTCTTCCATTCCGGCGTAGACCGGAATCAGAAAGCGGCAGGGGGCGTCCAGCATGTCGTTGGTGGCGAAAAACTGGTAGAGCGTGCGGCCCTCGGTCAGCGCGCCGGCCACATTCTGCATATATTGGCTCCAGAAGTTGCGGTCCGGCACCCGGCCGTCCACATTGAATTTTTGCAGATATATGGTGGACTGATATTGGTTGATGTACCGATCCCGGATGAACTCCGCGCCGCCGTACAGCCCCTTCCACACGGTGTCCCAGGCGGCCGAGCCGCCCCACTCGGCGGCAAAGCTTTCCGAGCCCTCCCGGGCCCGCAGCATGGCGTTTTTGTAAATGCTGTATACCCCGTTGCCGCTGGCGCCGACATTGAAGGGATTGTACAGGCCGTTCAGCTCCAGCAGCGCGCCGGCATCCTCGCTGCCCGGCGCCGGCGGGCTGACGGTCTGCCCGGAGGCGGTGGTTTGCGTCTGCTCCTCATAAAAGCGCAGCAGCGTGCTGCCGCACTGCCCCGAGATGATGGGGGAGGTACCGGCGGTCCCCTGCTCCTGCCGCAGCTTGACGGCAAGGTACACCGGGTCCACTCCCAATTCTTCGCCGATGTCCATCAGATTCCGGGCATAGGTCTTGCCGTTTTCCAGGACGGTATTGGCCATAAAGGTCCCCTCCAGTACCGCGTACAGCGCCTGCTCGGAGCATTCGCCGGGCCGGGAAAGATCGTAAAACTGAAAGATGTCTGCCTCGTTGAGAAAATTGCGGGGGTCCATAAAATATTCCACCGCCTCGCGGGAGGGCTGATGATAGCCGGCGTCATACAGCGTGTTGTTGGTGGGGTGCCGGTAGGCAGCATAGCTGCTGCCGGCCGGGATGAGATTGGTCTCGGGGTGTTCGGTCTCCCGGTCAATGACATAGCTCCAGGTGTAGTCGCTGTCGGTTTCCAGAATGACCAGGGGAACAAATTCCCATTCCGGATGCAGCAGGTGCAGCCGGGTCAGGGAAACCGCATAATCCTCGGGAAAGCCGGCCTGCATCAGGGAATCGCAGTATTCGGCGGCTTTCCCGGTAAACGGCTGCTCCTTGCCGCAAATGCGCACCGCAAAAGAGACCGAAAGCCCGGCTGCCAGCAGGGCACAGGTCAGTATCAGAACCGCAATTCCGGCTTTTTTGCTCATCAGAACTTTCCCCCGTTTCCATCTGATCAGAATCACGGCTATATTATACCATATATTTGCCCGTTTGTGTGCCCTTTTTCCGAAATTCTGAAAAAATTTTTGTGAAAGACCTTGGAGGGCCCCGTCTGTTAAGAGTCCCGCCATTGGAGAAGACCTTGGAGAGATCCGCTTTGGAAGGCTCCCCCGGGCGGTACAGACCGGGCAACTTCTTGCATCTTTTCCGCCATGCATCGCAAACCGTTTACAAGCGTAGCTTGTTGCAATAAGGATTAACTATTGCCTTCAACGGTTTGCTCGCCTGACGAAAAATCTGCTAGCGGAGAGCCGCAAGCGGCACCCGATCCGCCCCACCCGGTGAAGCCTTTCGGAGAGGCCGGTCCCTCGGGGGCCTCCTCCGCCCAGACCTCCCCGGCGCAGGCCCCCATCAATGTATCCTGTATTGCAAATACGGTATGCTCGGGGCCTGCGCCGGGGAATTTCTTTTGGGGACGAATGGACAATTGGCAATGAGCAGTGAACAGTGGGCAGTGGTCGGTGACCCGTAAAAGCAAGGACAACAGCAGATATGTTACATATAAATACATCTATACCATCAAAACCGGGCAACCCATGGTGGCTGTCCGGTTTTCTGATATGCAGGGCAAATCGCATTGGATGGCGATATGCTCTTATTTTTAGCTTGCATCCCCCAAAAATGGCTTCCCTGGCTGCCGCCCGCCGGCGGAGTGCTGTTTTTCGTATTTTTATCAAAGAGGCGGGCGGTGGTCGGGGAAGGTCTCGCCGGGGGAGGCCCCCGAGGGACCGGCCTCTCCGGGGGAGGCGGGTCCCTCCAAGGTCTTCTCCAACGGTGGGAATCGTTGCAGCCAGTGGAACATATTCACGGCAAGGAAGTTCCAGTTCTGGAAGCCGGGGTGATTGACGCCGGCGCCGGTTTCGGGGTCATAGTATTCGTGCAGCTGACCGATGGCCTCGATATCCCGACCAAACAGGGCAATGGTTTTTTCGGCAAGCTCCCGGGCGTCCGCGGTAAAGCCATAGCGGCGCAGTCCGTCAAACACCAGGTAATTGGAAACGCCCCAGACCGGCCCCAGCCAGCAGGAGGGGTTGCCGGATTTGATGATGGCATACATTTTCTCCATTTTGGAGAGCGTACGCACACCGAACGGCGCGTGGTAGGTTCTGTCGTCCCGGTAGTGTTCCACCATGCGCCCGGCCTGCTCGGGGGTGGCAATACCGGCCCACATCGGCAGGAAGCAGGCCCACACCTCTATGCGCTGCAACAGGGTACTCCAGTGCCGTGGGCAGCCCGAATGCAGATTTTGCGTTTTGTCCACCGGCAGCAGGTTGGTGTCCACATTATAGAAAAAGCCGTCGCGCTCATCCCAGCACTGTTCCTGAATGGCTGCCCGCAGGCGTTCGGCCTTGGCCCGGTACCGGTTGTCCGCATCGTCTTTGCCCAGCATTCCGGCCAGCTGTGCGGCAGCCAGCAGCTCCATGTACATCAGGCAGTTGAGGTAAATCGAGCCGGAGCTCTTCGGCGGCCGGTAAAAGGTGCAGGGGTCGTTGTCCACGCCGATGGCGAAATCGTCCAGCCACACATACAGCCCCGATTCATGCAGGCAAAAGCGGTCGTACCAGCCAAGGTAAAGCCCGATGCGGTCGAATTTGTCGCGCAGCCATTCTGCGTTTCCGTCCCGCCCGGCAATCAGCAGGGCGTGCTGGGCAAGGCAGGGCTTGTGGATGTTCTTTTCCCCCTCGCCGAATGCGGTCAGGGCGGTTTTGCGGGGAGAAATGAAAATCGGCATCCGCCCCTCTGCGTCCACGTGCTCCAAAAAATTCAGCACGCAGCCCTTTTCGTAGACTTCAATTTCTTCGGGCGCGGCAATTTCCCGCAGGGCCAGGTCGGTCAGCCAGCTGTCCCAGTCCCACAGCTCGTTGGCATAGCAGCTGCCGGGGACAATGAAGGGGTGCTTCAGGAGACCGTCGGGCTCGCGAAAGCACTCGCGGTAGTTTTCCTTGGCGTAATTGACAATCAGGTTTCCGTAAAATTCAGTTTTTGGGTTCATGGTTTTCTCCTGTGATGAACGGATGATGGAAGGCCGGTCTCATCTGTGCTGGGGAAGGGCAGCCCGGCGCGGGCATACCCGTTTTTTCCCATGCTGTTTATGCACGGCCGGCCAGACTGCGCCTGAGGCGTTCGCGCAGCAGTTCATAGCGCGCCCGCTTTTCGGCTTTGGCGAAATGGATTTCCCGGAACTGCTCGGGGTTGTTTTCGTATACCAGATTCCGGGCCTTTTCCCCGAACTGCTCGCTGGTCAGATCAAAGCAACGGCCCGCTGCCACATTGTACAGGTGATAATTTCCGTCCCCCAGCGGGATGCCGTACACCCGCCCGCCAAAGATGTCCTGCACCAGGAAGGCGGTAATCGAGCACTGCCCCAGGGTTGGGTTCTCTGGCGACCAGTCCTTCCGCATCCGCGGGGCGCAGGTTTCGGCGCACCAGACCGTGCGCAGCGCGTCATAGAGCTCCTGTGGGGAGCGGATTGATGGGAAGTTGTCCGGCTGCGCCGGGGGTATGGTTGCGGTTTCCCAGCCGTAAAATGCATAGCTCATGATGAATTCCTCTTTTCTGTATCGGGCCCGGCCGCCGTGCGGCGCGCCGCCCCGGCAATCACCGGTATACACCGATGAAGGCAAGCGTGGGGGATATGCGGGATTTGGTGATTCTTATGCGGACTCTGTCTGTCACTACAGGCGTGAAATGCGCGATTTTTTGATATCCGATGACCGTTCCGGCATAAATTTCCGAAGCCTTTCCGGCCGCAAAGGCGTCTATGTAAAATTCTTCTACCCGTTGGGATTTTGCGATGTTTTCCTTCAGCACGACATGGCTGACGGCAACCGGTTTTCCGAACCGAATGTCAATCGTCGCCGTCTCGGTCCCGTCGGCCGTTTTGAAATAGTCCTCCGAATCAAGGGTCAGACTGCCGTCATGGCGGACGTTTTCTATCAGATGAACGCCATCGTCGGAATCCGATTGGAATGCGGCGGTCTCTGCCAGATTCACGGCAAAGGTCTTTTTCAGGTACGCGCCGATTTCCTGGAGGCGGCGCACATCGTTTTCGTGGAACAGTCCGCGCCGGTCGGGCGGGATATTGAGCAGCAGCATGGCATTGCCGCCCACCGAGCCGTAGTAAATTCGGATTCCGTATTTTTTACATGCGTCGCTGACTTCCTTTACCACGTCGCCCCTTCCGATCCGGTAGGGACTGTTTCTGACGCAGTGCTCGGTGGTGTCGGTCTGCCACAGGCAAAAGCCGTCGTGATGCTTGCAGGTCAGAATCAGCCCTTTCATTCCGGCGTCCCTCACGGCGCTCACCCATTGCTCCGCATCCAGCTCGGAGGGGTTGAAAATGCTCTCCGGCTCGGTTCCGTCGCCCCATTCTTTGTCTGTAAAGGTGTTGACGGAAAAATGGATGAACGCGTAAAATCCAAGGCTCTGATAGGCAAGCTGTCTTTCGCTTGGTGTGATTTTCACAAGTTCGGCTGCAAGCATTCCAAGGGGACCTCCTTCATCGGTTCCTTTCCCCATTATACCTTAAAATGCCGGATTTGTCAAGTGCATTTTCGGCGAATCCCCGCTTGGCGGGCGGTCGAGCTGTGGAGAGGGCCTCCCTGCGGGGCTTGATTCTTTCCCGGATTGATATCTTTTGCGGAAGGGGTTGACAAAATCAGATTTTGCGGTATAATGTAAGAAACCGACGCAAACATCAGGCCCTGCCAGACGGGGCACGGAAAGGAAGCAGAAATGAACACATTGTCGTTGTTGGAATCCGTGCGGGTGCTGCCGGTGGTGGTCATCCGCCGGCCGGAGGACACGCTGCCCACCCTGCGGGCGCTGGAGGAGGGAGGCATCCCGGCCGCGGAAATCACCTTCCGCACTCCCTGTGCCGCCGAGGCCATCCGGACAGGGGTGCGGGAGCTGCCGCAGATGCACATCGGGGCGGGGACCGTCATCAACGCCGCCCAGGCCCGCGAGGCACTGGAGGCAGGGGCCGGATTTGTGGTTTCTCCCGGACTTTCGGCCGAGGTGGCCGGCGTCTGCCGGGAGGCCGGGGTGCCCTACCTGCCCGGCTGCGCCACCCCGACCGAAATCATGCAGGCCCTGGCGCTGGGCATTTCCACGGTCAAATTTTTTCCGGCCAATGTCTACGGCGGGCTGGAGGCCATCCGCGCGCTGTCGGCGCCCTTTCCGCAGGTCCGTTTTCTGCCGACCGGCGGCGTGAACGAGGAGAACCTGCGCGACTATCTGGCCTGTGACAGTGTTGCGGCCGTGGGGGGAAGCTTTATGATGAAAGGAGACATCCGCGCGAACTGCCGGCGGATTGCGGAGCTGCTGAAATGAAAGTAATCACCTTTGGAGAGCTGATGATGCGCCTGACCCCGCCGGGCTACCGACGGCTGCTGCAGGCAGAGGCCTTTGAGGTCGCCTTCGGGGGAGCCGAGGCCAATGTGGCGGTTTCGCTCTGCTGCCTGGGGGCCGAGGCCGGATTTGTCACCCGGCTGCCCGGGAACGACCTGGGGCAGGCCGCCCTGAACAGCCTGCGGCGCTGGGGTGTGGACACCCGGCATATTGTCAGGGGAGGGGACCGGCTGGGCGTTTACTACCAGGAGCGCGGCGCGGCACAGCGCCCCGCTGCCGTGCTGTACGACCGCGCCGGCTCGGCCTTTGCGCAGGCGGCGGCCGGGGATTTTGACTGGCCGGCGATTTTGGAGGGAGCGGACTGGCTCCACCTCTCGGGCATCACGCCGGCCCTGGGGCAGGCACTGGGGGAGAGCTGCCTTGCCGCCTGCCGCGCGGCACGGGCGGCGGGTGTGACGGTTTCGTTTGACCCCAACTACCGCTCCAAGCTGTGGGGCATCCCCGCGGCGGCGGATTACATGCGGCGCATCCTTCCGCTTGTGGATGTGCTGATTACCAACGAGAACCAGGCGGCCGACCTGCTGGGCGTGCGGGTACCGCCGGCGGAAATTCACGGGGACGACGTCACCGACGCGGGCTATCTGGCGCTGGCCCGGGAGCTGCTGGAGCGATACGGCCTGCGCAGGGTCGCCATTGCCGAGCGGCGCACCTTTGCAGCCGAGGACAACAGCTTTTGCGCCAAGCTGTATGACGGGGAGCGGCTGTGCAGCTCGCCCCGATACCGCATGGACATTGTGGACCGCATCGGCAGCGGCGACGCCTTTGCCGCCGGTCTGATATATGCCCTGCGCGCAGGCTTTGACACGCAGCGGGCCGTCTCCTTTGCGGCGGCCGCAGGCTGCCTGAAGCATTCGGTGGAGGGGGATTACAGCCTGCTTTCCGCCCGGGAGGTGCTGGCGCTGGCTGAGGGACGCGCCAACGGACGGGTGCAGCGCTGAGCCGGCGCAGGCCGGCAATTTGCGCCGGGGACAAAAAAATTTCCGTGCGGTACTTGACAGCGGGCGCAAAATATGCTATAATATCGCCAATGGCTGTGACCGGGAAGAAGTAACCGGGCGACAGCGGTTTTGCAGAGAGCCGCCGGTGGGTGCAAGGCGGCAACCGTTGCCCGTGCGAATACATCCCGAGAGCTGTGGGCTGAAATACAGAGTAGGCTTTCACCGGGCCCGCCCGTTAGCGCGGAAAGAGCATAAGCATCCCATACGGGTCTCCCGCCGGGTGCCGTGCTTGCCGAGGCCGGCGCCGCAAGGCGACGGTGAATTGAGGTGGTACCGCGGAGCAATCCGCCCTCTGTTGCACAACGGAGGGCGGTTTTTTGCTGTTTGCCGCAGCTCCGATTCTACAAAACGAAAGGATGAAACGCAAATGGCAACCTCCGCAACCATACTCACCGCAGTTCTGCTGGTCCTGTTCTTCGCTCTGATGATTGGCATCGGCGTCTACTGCCGCCGCCATGCCAACTCGGTCAACGGCTTTGTGCTGGGCGGGCGCAACGTCGGCCCCTGGCTGACCGCCTTCGCCTTCGGCACCTCCTATTTTTCGGCCGTGATTTTTGTCGGCTACGCCGGGCAGTTCGGCTGGAACTTCGGCCTGGCCTCCACCTGGATCGGCCTGGGCAACGCCTTGATCGGGTCGCTGATGGCCTGGGCGCTGCTGGGCCGGCGCACCCGGCTGATGACCCATCACATCGGCAGCAAAACCATGCCGGACTTTTTCGAAAAGCGCTTTCAGTCTCCCAAGCTGAAAATCGCGGCCTCGGTGATTGTCTTCATTTTTCTGATTCCGTATACCGCATCGCTCTACAACGGGCTTTCCAGCCTGTTCAACATTGCCTTCAGCGTGCCGTACTGGGTCTGCATTGTGGTCATGGCCGCGCTGACCTGCGTGTACGTGCTGTTCGGCGGCTATATGGCAACCGCCATCAACGATTTTATCCAGGGCATCATCATGCTGGTGGGAATTGTCGCGGTGGTTGCGGCCGTACTGGCCGACAACGGCGGGCTGAGCGAGGCTGTGCGCCGGCTTTCGGAAATCCCCAGCCCCTACCCGGAGTCGGCGGGGCAGAGCGGGGCGTTTACCTCGTTCTTCGGGGCGCAGCCGGTTTATCTGCTGGTTGTGGTGCTGCTGACCTCGCTGGGGACCTGGGGCCTGCCGCAGATGGTAGGGAAGTTTTATTCCATCAAGAACGAGGACGCCGTCCGCAAGGGCACCGTCATCTCCACGCTGTTCGCGCTGGTTGTGGCGGGGGGCTGCTACTTCATCGGGGGCTTTGGGCGCCTGTACAGCGGGCAGCTGACCGACCGGCCGGATACCTTCAGCAATTTTGACGCGATCATTCCCACCATTCTCTCCACGCTGCCGGATCTCATCATTTCCATTGTTATTATTCTGGTGCTGGCGGCCTCGATGTCCACGCTCTCCTCGCTGGTGCTGACCTCTGCCTCCACCCTGACGCTGGATGTGATTGTACCCATGCGGAAACAGCCGACCGACAGCCGGCGGCAGCTGCGCGTCATGCGCTGGTTCATCGTGTTTTTTGTGGCCGTCTCGGCGGTCATTGCAATTGTCAAGGACGCCTACCCCGAATTCACCTTCATCGCACAGATGATGGGGGTCTCGTGGGGAGCGCTGGCCGGAGCCTTCCTTGCGCCCTTTTTGTACGGGCTTTACAGCCGGCGCACCACGCGCGCGGCCTGCACGGCCAGCTTTGTCTTCGGCGTCGGCGTTGAGGTGATTCAGCTGCTGGTCATGCTGGGCGTGTTCCGCATCGAGGGCGGATTTTTCGGATTCGTATTCCAGAACTCGCTTTACTCCGGCGTGTTTGCAATGCTGGGGGGGCTGGTGATTGTGCCGGTGGTCAGCCTGTTTACCCGCAAATGCGACCGGCAGGCGATAGACGGCATCTTCAGCTGCTACAGCGAGGAGGTCACGGTGCAGGCAACCGACGCGCTGGGGGAGTGACCCCGCTGCGCCGGTCCGGTTAGAACCGCGCCGCACAAAAAAGGCCTGCCGTGGGGATCGGGCGATACCCACGGCAGGCGTGTCTGCCGGATATGAAGTCAGCCGCTGATGATGGAGGAAATGACCTCCATGATTTTATCGTGGCAGCCGCCGCAGCCGGTGGAGCAATGCGTCACCTCCTGCACGTGCCGGAACTCGTTCTCCACATCGCGCAGGTCGGTGTGGTCGTGCAGCGCGTTTTCAATGTCCGCAAGCGTCACCTTTTTACATTTGCAGATCAGGACGTTTTCGGTGATTTCCATATGCTTACCGGTTGCCGAAGTATCTTGCCAGCAGGCCGGCAAAGGCTCTGCCGTGGCGCGCCTCATCCTTGGCCATCTCGTGGACCGTGTCGTGAATGGCGTCCAGGTTGTTGGCCTTGGCCATCTTGGCAAGGTCAAATTTTCCGGCGGTTGCGCCGTTTTCGGCGGCTACGCGGACGCGCAGGTTCTGCTCGGTGGAATCGCTGACGCATTCGCCCAGCAGCTCGGCAAACTTGGCGGCATGCTCGGCCTCCTCCAGCGCGGCTTCCTTCCAGTACAGGGCAATTTCGGGATATCCCTCTCTGGCGGCCACACGGGACATGGCCAGATACATGCCAACCTCGGTGCACTCACCCTGGAAGTTGGCGCGCAGGCCCTCAATGATTTCGGCGGGGGCGTCCTTGGCAATGCCGACGACATGCTCGGTAGCCCAGGACATGCTGTCCTCCACCACTTCCTCAAACTTTTCTCCGGGGGCCTTGCACAGGGGGCACTGCTCCGGACGGGTTTCGGACTCCACAATTTCACCGCAGATGGTGCATCTCCACTTTTTCATGATTCGTTTCTCCTTTGTGTTTTGATATTGGTTTGAGATTCCGCGCAGGGGCCGTTGCTGCATACCGCGCCGCAGCGATGCCGGATGGCACAGCTGCCGTCCGCTGCCCTGGGGCAGCTCCGGCCGATTTCGCACACCGTGCAGTCCCCGTGCTCCAGCACAATCTGCCGGCCCTCGTGCAGTGCGGCGGCCAGCTTTTCGTGCGCGGAGAGCAGAATGCCCGTGACGGTGGTGCGGGCCACCCGCATCTGGCGGGCAACCTCCTCCTGCTGCAGGTGCTCCAGGTCGTGCAGGCGGAGCACCTCGTATTCGTCATAGGTCAGCTTCACGGTTCCGCGCGGCGGGTGATCGACCGGAGAAAAGCGGCAAAAGCAGGGCGTGGCACAAATGGTGCGCTTTTTTTTGTTTCTTGGCATCCGACACCCCTCCTTTGGTTTCTCCTGCGCCTATTATAACACTTTTCATGACATAAGTCAATAACTTTCCGAAAAAATTTGCAAAAAAATTCAGGCAGACAAGGTTGGCGCTTCCGGGAGCCGAAAAATGTAACTTTTTTATCAAAGTTTGAAAAAAAGGTTGACAGAATTGCCTTTGTGCGTTACAATGGAGCTGTAAATTGCGGAACCGGACAGAGGGAGGGAATAGGAATGAATCAAAAGCCGGCACAGGGACCGGATGAGCGCACATCGGGCATGGCGGTGGCCGCTTTTTCTGTTTTCATTGCGGTTGTGGCCGTGTTTGTCTGCGTACTGGTGACGCTTCTGACTGTGCAGTCCCGCCCGTCCGTCCCCGGCGGAGAGGAAATTGGCAGCGGCGCGCAGTCGGGGGAGCAGACGGCGGAGCCGGGCCCCTCGTCTCCGGTGTTTTCGCCCACAGGGGCGGTCATTCTGCCCCAGGCGACCGACCGCACCCAGACCGTCACCACGCAGATCGCATCCGATTATGCGGTTCTGGTGGATGCGGCAACCGGCGAGATTCTGGCAGGGAAGGGCGCGGATACGCGCTTTGGCCCCGCGTCCATGACCAAAATCATGACGCTGCTGGTGGCCTGCCAGCGGCTGACCGAGCGCGACCTGGACCAGCGTGTGGAGTACACGCGGGAGATTCTGGATTATACCAAGGCCGGCGGCTACCGGGATGCCTCCTGCCACTGGTCGGAGGAGAAATATCTGGGGGACCGCGTGGCCGTGCGGGATCTGCTGTACGGCATCGGAGTGGAATCGGCGGCCGACTGCTCGATCATGGTGGTGTGCTACCTGGTGGGCAAATCCCCGGCCGAGAGCGAGGCCGTGTTTGTGCAGTGGATGAACGAAGAGGCGGCCGCAATGGGGCTGCAGAACACGCATTTTGACAATGTCATCGGGTACGAAAGCGAGAACAACTACAGCACCGCCGCGGACATGGCGGCCATTCTGACCCGAGCGCTGGAGTGCGGACTGATTGCCGATATTCTCAGCGCGCCATCGCATGAGTTTCTGGCCTATTACACCGACGGCAACGGCCAGGAGGCCAGCTACCGCAACACCTCCTACAGCACGCTGTTTGACGCGCGGGGGACGGGCTCGGGGCGCATCGGCGCCTATGAGGCCGAATACGGGGAATTTACGCTGGATTCGCTGACCTTTGGCGGCGGCAAAACCGGATCGCTGGAGTATGACAACTGGGAGTACGCGCTTGCCAGCTTTGCCACCGGCCCATCCGGTAACCGCTATGTGCTGGTGACTGGCAACTGCTCGGTCTCGGCCGACGTCATGCGGGACGCCAAAACACTGTACGGCTATGTCCGGGCGGAATGAGGCCCTGGCAGCCGTCCGTTCGCCTCAGACGGTTCCGGGGGCAGCCCTTTGCAGGCTGCCCCCGGATGTGTTTTATGTTGCGTGGGAGGTGGCTTCGGTCCCCTCCCGCTCTTTTTTGCGCGCCAGAAAATCCTCATAGCTGCCGCTGAAGTCGGTCATGCCGTCGGGCGTCAGCTCGATGATGCGGTTGGCCACGGTGTTCACCAGCTCGTAGTCCCGCGAGGAGAACAGAATGTTGCCGCGGAAGGCCGAAAGGCCGTTGTTCACCGCGCTGATCGATTCGAGGTCGAGGTGGTCGGTCGGCTGGTCGAGCAGCAGGAAGTTGGAGCCGAATAGCATCATGCGCGAGAACATGCAGCGCACCTTCTCTCCGCCCGAGAGGACGTTTACCGGTTTGAACACACTGTCGTTTGAGAAGAGCATCCGCCCGAGAAATCCGCGCAGGTAGGTCTCGGTGGTGTCCTTGGAGTACTGCGCCAGCCAGTCGATGATGCTCAGGCTGCAATCCTGAAAATATGCGGTGTTGTCGTGTGGAAAATAGGATTTGGTGATGCTCACGCCCCACTTGAAGCTGCCCCCGTCGGGCGTATCCTCCTCCATCAGAATCCGGAACAGGGCGGTGATGGCCTGCTCGTTGCCCACCAGCGCAATTTTATCCTCCTTGTTGACCGTGAAGGAGAGATTTTGAAAGAGCGGTGCGCCGTCCAGGCTCTTGGAGAGATTCTCCACAAACAGGATGTCCTTCCCGGCCACCCGGTCCATGTCAAAGCCGATGAAGGGATAGCGCCGGCTGGAGGCAGGGAGCTCCTCCACGGTCAGCTTGTCCAGCAGCTTGCGGCGGGAGGTGGCCTGCCGCGATTTGGACTTGTTGGCCGAGAAGCGCGAAATAAAGGCCTGCAGCTCACGGATTTTTTCCTCTGCCTTTTTGTTCTGCTGCTTGATCATGCGCTGAATCAGCTGGCTGGATTCGTACCAGAACTCGTAGTTGCCCACGTACATTTTGATGCCGTTGTAATCGATGTCCACAATGTTGGTGCAGACGTCGTTGAGAAAATGCCGGTCGTGCGACACCACCAGCACCGTGCCGAAATAGTCTGCAAGGAAATCCTCCAGCCAGAGCACCGCATCCATATCCAGACCGTTGGTCGGCTCGTCCAGCATAATGATGTCCGGATTGCCGAACAGCGCCTGTGCCAGCATCACCTTGACCTTGTCGCTCTCCTTGAGTGTGGACATGGTGCGCTCCAGTGCTTCCACCGGCAGCCCCAGCCCCTGTATCAGGCGGGAAACCTCGGATTCTGCCTCCCAGCCGTTCATCTCGGCAAACTCGGCCTCCAGCTCGGAGGCGCGCAGGCCGTCCTCCTCGGTAAAGTCCTCTTTTTCGTAGATGGCGTCCTTTTCCTTCATAATGTCATAGAGCTTTTTGTTGCCCATCATCACGGTGTCCAGCACCGTCAATCCGTCAAACGCAAAGTGGTCCTGCCGCAGCACCGACATCCGCACCGTTTCGGGAATGATGACCTCTCCCGTGGAGGGCTCCAGCTCTCCGCACAAAATGCGCAGGAAGGTGGATTTACCGGCCCCGTTGGCGCCGATGATGCCATAGCAGTTGCCGGGGGTGAATTTGAGATCGACGTTTTTGAACAGCAGCTGCCCGCCAAAATGAAAGCTGAGGTTGTTGATGGTGATCATTGTGTTTCCGCCTTTTTTCAATATCCTATCTATTGTACCACACTTTCGGACGTTTCGCAAGTCTTTTTGCAAAATTCCCGCCTGTAACGCTGGATTTTCCCGGTTTGGCTCTCCTGCCGGCCCCCGGGGCTTGCATTTTGCCGCCGGATGTGCTATAATATGTGCAGAATGCAAATCGGGAGGGACACAACATGAAACTTGTGGTACTGGACGCGGCAACCTTGGGGGACGACCTGGATCTCGGGCTGTTCCGGCAGTTCGGTGAGCTGAGCATCTGGCAGCAGACCCGGCCGGAGGAGCTGGAAGCGCATCTGCGCGGCGCAGAAGTGGCCATTCTGAACAAAATACGCATGACCGCACAGGTGCTTGCCGCCGCGCCGGACCTGCGGCTGATCTGCATTGCCGCCACCGGCTTTGACAATGTGGATCTGGATTGGTGCCGTGCGCACGGCGTGGCGGTCTGCAACGTGGTGGGATACTCCACCCGGTGCGTCTCGCAGGTGACGCTGGCCATGGCGCTCTCGCTGATGACGCACCTGCCCGAATACAGCGAATCGGTGCGCAGTGGCGCCTATACCGCCGGCGGCGTTGCAAACCGCCTGCGGCCGGTGTACCATGAAATTGCGGGCAAAACCTGGGGGATTGTGGGGTTTGGCAACATCGGCCGGCAGGTCGGGCAGGCAGCGCGGGCCCTGGGCTGCCGGGTGCTGGTGAACAAGCGCACCCCGGTGCCGGATTGGGAATGCGTGGAGCTTGACGCCCTCTGCCGGGAAGCGGATATTCTGTCGCTGCACGTCCCGCTGAGCGAGGAGACCCGCGGGCTGCTGGACCGCCGCCGGATTGGTCTGCTCAGACCGGGGGCGCTGGTCATCAACGTTGCGCGCGGCGCGGTTGTGGACGAAGCGGCGCTGGCCGAGGCGGTGAAGCAGGGGCGCATCGGCGGAATCGGCGTGGATGTGTATACGGCCGAGCCCCTGCCGCCCGACCACCCCTATCAGGCCATCCTCGGGCTGCCCAATGTCTGCCTGACCCCACACATGGCTTGGGGCGGCTACGAGACCCGGGTGCGGTTGCTGGAGGAGATGGCCGAGAACATCCGTTCTTTCCTCTCCGGCGGACGGCGCAACCGGGTGGAAACGGCCGGCGCCCGGGGCGGCCGCTGAATGCTCCGTCCCCCCTTGTCGCACCCATCGGGCCGGGATTTTTACCCCGCCCGTCGTGGGCATTTTGCAGCATTCCGTCATATACTGTCCTGTAATCCGGAAAGGAGTGAAGGATATGTTGTTTATCAAGCCCTATCTGAGCCGCAGGGCCGTGACCTATGCCCGGCGATGGGCGCTCTCGCGCAACCCGTTGTTTGCGGATTTTACCGGGCAGGGGGGCAATTGCACCAATTTTGTTTCCCAGTGCGTGCTGGCCGGGAGTTGTGTGATGGATTTTACCCCCACCTTCGGGTGGTACTATCTTTCGGGCGAGGACCGCGCCCCCGCCTGGACCAGTGTGGATTATTTTTATGATTTTATGACCGGCGCCGAGAATTTCGCCTCCCGCAACAGTGGCCTCGGCCCCTTTGCCTCCACGGTGCCGCGCCGGTTGGCTCGGCCCGGGGACGTGGTGCAGCTTTGCGATACGGAGGGGGACTGGTACCATTCGCTGCTGGTCAGCGCAGTGGAGCGCCGGGAAATTTATGTCTGCGCCCAGTCCGATGACGCACTGGACCGCCCGCTTTCCAGCTATAGCTATGCCCGCGCCCGCTTCCTGCGGATTCAGGGCGTGCATGTCGAAACCCAGGATGAGCTGCAATATAACTGTCTGCTGGACGGACGCACCCTGCCGGACGGGAGTTAGATGCTGCTGGGGAAGACCTTTTTCAGGGGAGGCAAAAAATAAGGGCATATCGCCATACAAAGCGATTTGTCCTGCATATCAGAAAACCGGACAGCCGCCATGGGTTGTCCGGTTTTTGATAATATGGGGGTATTCCTACCACCGACCATTGCCCACTGTTCAATTCCCACTGCCTGCTGTTCACTGCTCATTGCTCATTGCTCATTGCTCATTGCCAATTGTTCATCCGCCCCCAAAAGAAATTCCCCGGCGCGGGTCCCCGGGAATACCGTGTTTTGCAATACCGTATGCATTTGCGGGGGCCCACGCCGGGGAAGGTCTCGCCGGGGGAGGCTTGGAGGGACCGGCCTCTCCTTAAGAGGCGGGTCCCTCCAAGGTCTTCTCCATATGGCTCAGGCATTTTTACGGGGTTGGGTGGGGAGGTCAACGGGGAGAGCTTCGGGGCTTTTAAGGAGGTCGCGGTGCAGGATCACCCGGCATTTGCCGGTTTTCCGGATGCAGTCGGCCGTAATTTCCACGCGGGCCACATCGTGGCGCGAGGGAATCTCATACATGATTTCGGTCATTGCGTCCTCCAGGATGGCGCGCAGGCCACGCGCCCCGGTATTGCGCTCCAGGGCCATACCGGCGACCTCTTCCAGCGCCTCGTTGGTAAACACCAGCTCTACGCCGTCCATGCCGAACAGCTTGCGGTACTGGCGCACCAGCGAGTTTTTCGGCTCGGTGAGGATGCGCACCAGCGCGCCGCGGTCCAGGTCGTTCAGCGTGACAATCATGGGGATGCGCCCGACAAGCTCGGGAATCATACCGAATTTGATGATGTCATGCGGAATGACATCCCGGAAGATGCCGTTGTCCTTACGCTCGGCTTTGGTCAGAATCTCCCCGCCGAATCCAATGGTCTGGTTGCCCTTGCGGTGCTCGATGATGCTGTCCAGGCCCTCGAACGCGCCGCCGCAGATGAACAGAATGTTCTGCGTGTTGATCTGAATGAATTCCTGATTGGGGTGCTTGCGCCCGCCCTGCGGCGGGACGTTGGCCACCGTGCCCTCCAGAATCTTCAGCAGCGCCTGCTGCACGCCTTCGCCCGAGACGTCCCGGGTGATCGAGCGATTCTCGCTCTTGCGGGCAATTTTGTCGATTTCATCGATATAGATGATGCCGCGTTCGGCCAGCTCCACATCGTAGTCGGCCGCCTGAATCAGGCGCAGCAGGATATTCTCGACGTCCTCGCCGACATATCCGGCCTCGGTCAGCGTGGTGGCGTCGGCAATGGCAAAGGGGACCTTCATGGTTTTGGCCAGGGTCTGGGCCAGGTAGGTTTTTCCGACGCCGGTCGGGCCAATCAGCAGCACATTGCTCTTTTGCAGCTCGACGTCATCATCGGGTTCCTCCTGCTTTTTCTGCTCGCTCCGTTTGCCGCTTTTGACCGGCTTTTTCTTTTCGGCGGAAAGGATGCGCTTGTAATGGTTGTAAACCGCGACCGAGAGCGCCACCTTGGCCTCATCCTGTCCAATGACATACTGGTCCAGCGAAGCCTTGATCTGGGCGGGGCGGGGCAGCTCGGCCAGGGTCAGCTTGTCAAAAGAGGGAGATTCCCCCGTGTGCTCCGCAATCAGCTGATAGCAGGCCTCAATGCAGATGTCACAGATAAAAGCCGAGCCGGTCGGAGCCGGGACCAGGAAATTCACTGCCTTTTCGCTTCTCCCGCAAAAGGAGCAGTAATGCAGACCCCTGCCGCCGTTGTTGGTGTTGTTTGCCATCTGTTTCAAAGAACTCCTTTCTGCGCGTTCCGGACACAGCCGGGGAACTCAGGGCCGCTTGGCGATGATTTTGTCCACCAGGCCGTATTCCAGCGCCTGCTCTGCGGTCATGTAGTTGTCGCGGTCGGTATCCCGCTCAATCACGTCCAGAGGCTTTCCGGTATTGGCTGCCAGAATTTCATTCATGGTGCGCTTGACGCGCAGGATCTGCTCGGCCTGAATCTGAATATCGGTGGCCTGCCCGCGGGCGCCGCCCAGGGGCTGGTGAATCATAATTTCGCTGTGGGGCAGGGCCAGACGCTTGCCCTTGGCGCCCGACGAGAGCAGGAAAGCCCCCATGCTGGCCGCCATGCCGATGCAGATGGTGGAAACATCGCATTTGATGAACTGCATGGTGTCGTAAATTGCCATTCCCGCGGTGACCGATCCGCCGGGGGAATTGATATAAAAGGAGATCTCCTTGTCGGGGTCCTGCGCCTCCAGGAAGAGCATTTGCGCCACCACCAGCGAGGCGGTGGTATCGTTGACCTCATCGGAGAGGAAGACAATGCGGTCGTTGAGCAGGCGGGAAAAAATATCGTAGGAGCGCTCGCCGCGGTTGGTCTGCTCCACCACCATCGGCACCAGCGCGTCCCGTGCAAGATTTCTCGGATCAAACATGGTAACGGGTTCCTCTTTTCGTTATGGATTGCGTCCGGCTCCCGCATGGGCGGAAGCCGGCGGGGACAGCGGCAGCTGCCCCCGGCGTGCGGTATCTGCGGGCCGGAGCCGGCCTGCTCAGTTATCTGACTGAATTTTGACCACGGCCTTTTCCTTGACCAGGTCCATCGCTTTTTTGACCTTGACATCCTCGGCAAAGGATTCGGCCGGCAGCGAGGACTTCACCTGCTCCTTGTCCATGCCGTACTCCTTGGCGATGCGCTCGATCTCTTCGTTCACCTCTTCGTCGGAGGCGGTCAGATTTTCCAGCGCGGCAATTTTCTCCAGAGCCAGACGCAGCTTGACCTGCCGTTCGGCGCGCGGGCGCATCTGCTCCCGCAGCTGATCCAGGGTCATGTTGGTGAACTTGAGGTAATCGTTCAGGTTCAGCCCGTGCGAGCGCAGGTTCACGTCGTAGTCGCGGATGTTGTTTTCGGCCTCGGTCTGAATCATCACCTCGGGGATATCTGCCTTTACCAGGTCAATCAGGGCGTCAATCAGCTTCTGCTCCACCTGGCTGTCGGCCTCTTCCTCGTGTCTCTTTGCGATTTTTGCCCGGACGTCGGCGCGATATTCATCAAAGGTGTCAAATTCCGAGACGTCCTTGGCGAAATCATCGTCCAGCGCGGGGAGCTCGATGTGCACAATCTTGTGGATGACGGTTTTGAAGACGGCGTCCTTTCCGGCCAGCTCCTTGGCATGGTAGTCGGCGGGGAAGGTGACGTGCACCTCAAACGGCTCCTCGAGCCTGTGGCCGGCCACCTGCTCCTCAAAGCCGGGGATAAAGTTGCCCGAGCCCAGCTTCAGCGGGTAGCCCTCGCCCTTTCCGCCGTCAAACGGAACGCCGTCAACCGAGCCCTCGTAATCGATGGTGCAGACGTCGCCCATCTGGCTCTCTCCGTCGGTCACTTCAATTTCTCTGGAGTTGCGCTCACGAACGGTATTGATCTCATCCTCCACCTCTTTGTCGGTGGTCGGGAACACCGGCTTTTCTACGTCAATGCCGAGGTAGTCCTGGATTTCGGGTGTGGGGTACAGATAAAGCTTGGCGGTAAATACCACGCCGCTGTCCGGGTCGGCCGAGGTCACATCAAATTCGGGCTGCCCGACCGTTCTGCCGACGTCGGCGGCCTTCAGCGCCTCCTCGTAGGCGTCCGGAAGGATGGCATTGAAGGCGTCCTCGTAGAAAAAGCCCTTTCCGTACATTTTCTCAATCACAGCGCGGGGGGCTTTCCCTTTGCGGAAGCCGGGTACGGTCACCTTGCCCACGTTTTTGTGATACGAATCCGAAATCGCTTTGCGGAAGGTGTCCTTATCGACCGAAAACTCGAGAGTCCATTCTCCCGGATTGGTCTTTTCGGATTTGATCAGGTTCATTTTTTCATAATCCTCCAAACAACTGAAATGATAATTGACATACAAAGTATATTGTATAATTTTTTCGCCGTTTTGTCAATAGTTTTTTTGAAAATTCTTTGATTTGTGAAAAATCAGAAGAGCATAACCGGCCGCGGAGCAAATTTCAGATAGTCTGCCGAGCACAGCACCATCCGGATTCCCTCAAACTCGGTGACGCTTGGCGTGCGGCTGACCCCGTGAATGTGGCCGAAATAGCAGGTCTGCACGCCGTATTCGTGCATCAGGTCAATCAGCTCCCGGCAAAGAAAGCCGTTCCACACCGGCGGGAAGTGCATAAACACCAGAATGGGGAGCTCCCCGCGCCCGGACTGCTGCCGCAGGCGCACCGCCTCGTCCAGGCTCATCTTCAGCCGCAGGCGTTCGCGGTTGACCATCTTGCCGTGGTCCAGCAGCTGCGCCACGGCCTCGGGGGTGTTTTCTTCCATGAACCATCCGCGGGAGCCGGCCACCACGCAGCCCTCAAACAGATAGGCGTTGTTGTGCAGGAAGGAGATGCTGCGCAGGCCGTGATCCTCGGTAAACCGGGTCATTTTCTGCACTCCGGTCCACCAGAAGTCATGGTTGCCCTTTCCCAGCAGCTTTTTGCCGGGCAGCTCCTCCAGGAAGAGGAAATCCCCCAGCACATCGGCCAGGCGCAGGCCCCAGGAGATGTCGCCCGGAATCACAACGGTGTCCCCGGGGCCGACCACTGCCGTCCAGTTCCGGCGGATTTTTTTCATGTAGCTTTTCCAGGCCGGGCCGAACACCTCCATGGATTTTTGTCCGTTGGAGGAAAGGTGCAGGTCGGCAATGACAAACAGGGACATGCGCGGGGCTCCTTTCGGGATGCATAAACGACGCGCGCGCGGGCAAACTAACTGCGGAGAACCCGATCTCCAAATCACAATTTTCTGAATTCGGAAAGGATGACGGAATCATGGAAAACCGCAACGATTGCTGCAAGCACATCAAGGGAATTTCGTGCGATGTGAAGAACTGCTATTTCCACAACGGGGAGTGCTACTGCACCGCCGAGCAGATTTCGGTGGTGCCCCAGAGCGCCGGCTGCTCCAGCGAGACGCTCTGCGCCACCTTCCGGCCGAAGGTTGACTGAGGCGCCCCGGCCGGCGGCACTGGCAACCGGGGCTCCCGGTGCGGCAGTGCCGCCTTTTTTTTGCCGTTATCCGATAAACGCCATCACCCGCTGCGCCATTTGCTGTGGCTCGCAGCAGTCGGCAAACCGGATTTTGCGCCCGGCCAGGCCGGACAGGGGGTAGGGAACCGGCACCCCGGTGGCGGCCCGGAGCTGCTCCAGCGCCTCCAGGTCGGAATCGGGCTCCAGCCCGGTCACGGCCCGGTAGACGTTGTTGGCAAACTTGTAGGGGCTGGCCGTGGAATCCACCACCATGGGCAGGCGGTCGCCGCTTTCCCGGATGTAGCGCTGCGCGGCGTGAACGGCCACTGCGGTGTGGGGGTCGCAGAGGTAGCGGCTCTCCTCCCACAGGCGGCGGATGGCGGCGGCGGTCTCCTCCTCGGTGGCGTAGTAGCCCACCAGTGTGCGGCGGATTTCGGTCATCACGTCGGGGTCGGCCTCATAGCGCCCGGCCGTGCGCAGGGCCTGCATATAGGCGGCGGTGCGTTCGCTGCCGGCGGTCAGCCAGAGCAGGCGCTCCAGGTTGCTGGAAATCAGGATGTCCATCGAGGGGGACATGGTGAGGTGGAACTCCCGGTTGCGGTCATACACGCCGGTGCGCAGGAAATCGGTGAGGATGTGGTTGGAGTTGGAGGCGCAGATCAGGCGTTGAATGGGCAGCCCCATGCGCATGGCCAGGTAGGCGGCAAAAATGTTGCCGAAGTTGCCGGTGGGGACGCAGACGTTGAAGGGCTCGCCCATGCGGCGCTTCCCGGCGTTGAGCAGATCGCAGTATGCGGATACATAGTAGACGATCTGCGGCGCCAGCCGCCCCCAGTTGATGGAGTTGGCGCTGGAAAGGAAGTATCCCCGCCTGTCGAGCTGCCCGGCCATCTCCGGGTCGCCGAAAATGGCCTTTACGCCGTTCTGTGCGTCGTCAAAGTTGCCGTGAATCCCGCAGACGCCGACATTCCTGCCGGTCTGCGTAATCATTTGCAGCTTTTGCACACGGCTCACCCCGTCCATCGGGTAGAAGACCATGATTTTGACGCGCGGGACGTCGCGGTAGCCCTCCAGCGCGGCCTTGCCGGTGTCCCCGGAGGTGGCCACCAGAATCAGCGCGGTGCGCTCCTCGCCGGTCTTGGCCAGCGCGCGGGAGAGCAGCCGGGGCATGATCTGCAGCGCCATGTCCTTAAAGGCCGCGGTGGGGCCGTGCCACAGCTCCAGAATTTCCAGCGGCTCTGCCACCGGTACCAGCGGCGCGGCGCCGCCTGCAAAGCTTTCGGGGCGGTAGGCGGCCTCGCAGTCGGCCAGCAGCTCCTCCTCGGTATAATCGGTCAGAAAGAGCGAGAGAATGCGGGCCGCGCGCGCCGGGTAGCTCATGCCGCGCAGCGCCTCCAGATCCGCGGCGCTCAGGGCCGGAATCCGCTCGGGCACGAACAGGCCGCCGTCCCCGGCCAGCCCTTGTTTGATGGCCTGCGCCGCGCTGACCGACGCCGCCTCCGTACTTCTTGTGCTTTTGTATAACATCATCAATCGGGTCTCCTGGTGTTGGTTTTATTGTGGCGCCCCCAGATGCCGGTGCGCAAACCGGAAGGCATTTTCAAAAAACAGGTCGCAGATCAGGTCCTCCGGGTACCATCCCCGCAGGTATGCGGCAAGGCGGGGCAGGGCGCCAAGCGAGGGGAGATCGGGCGGCAGCTCGGCGCCGTCCATGTCGCAGCCGAGGCAAAGCGCTCCGGCGCAGCCCTGCTCCAGAAAATACTCGATGTGCCGGCGGACGTCCTCCATGGTGGCCTCCCCGTCCCGGGACAGGAAGCGCCGGTAGAGGTTGATGCCGATGACGCCGCCGGCACAGAGCAGCGCGCGGATCTGCCCCGGGTGCAGATTGCGCGAGACCGGGCAGACCGCGTAGGCGTCCGAATGCGACGCAATGACCGGACGGCCCGCGTCGGCCGCCAGCGCAAAGATGTCGTCGGCCGAACGCTCCGACGCATGGGAGATATCCACCGTCATTCCCAGCGCCATGGCCTCGCGCAGTGCGTCCCGGCCGAAGGCGGTCAGCCCGGCACGCGTGTCGTGCGCCCCGCCGATGCAGGTCTCCCCGCTCCACAGCGGGGTCAGGATGCGGATGCCAAGCCCGGCCAGCTCGGCCACCCGTTCCGGCCTGCCGTCCAGCACCCGCGCGTCCTCCACCCCCAGCAGCAGCGAGACCCCGGGCGCCCGCGCGGGGCATCCGCCGCACATCCGGGCCCGGCCCTGCGTCACCGCCGGGTCGGCCAGCAGGTTGGCGTGCATCCGGCGCAGCCGCTGCCAGCCGGCCTCGTTGTCCAGCGCGGGGTCGGTCCACAGGGCCATGACCTGGATGTACTGTGTAAAATCCTGCGCCTGTGCCAGTGAGACCGCCAGATGGTTTTCGCCCAACGGCTGCCGCTGCGCCAGCATTTCGCAGGCGGTGTCGCAGTGCAGGTCAAACAGTGAAAGCTGCATCGGAATCCTCCTTCAGTACGCGCCGGTCAGATGCCGGACCCGCAGCACCCGCGGGCGGCGCCGGTCCGGGTCGGCCTCCAGCCAGATCTCCAGCACGTCCATACGGGGCTGCCGGCGGGTGGGGTGCTCGTGCAGGTACTGCCGGGCGGCGGCCCGGGTGAGTCTGCGCTTTTCGGCTCCCACCGCGTGTCCCGGCGGGGGGAGCCGGTCGGCCTCCCCGGGGGCATAGCTGCGGGTTTTGACCTCGACAAAAGCGATGGTGCGCAGGGTACAGGCAACAATGTCAATCTCATGGTGTCCGGCGCGGTAATTGCGTTCCTTTACAGTATATCCGTGCCGGCGGAGATAGTGCACGGCATACCGCTCGCCCCAGTCCCCGGTTTTCCGGGATCCGGCGGGGGCCATCAGGCGCGGTCCAGGAAGCGGATGAACTGCTTCCGGTGAATCGGCGAGGGGCCGTAGCGCCGCAGCGCCTCCATATGCGCCCGGGTGCCGTAGCCCTTGTGCTGCGCAATGCCGTACTGCGGGTACATCCGGTCCAGCTCCAGGCAGAGCCGGTCCCGCGTGACCTTTGCCAGCACCGAGGCCGCCGCAATGCTGGGGGAAATCGCGTCCCCGTGCACCACGGCGCGGGCGGGCAGCGGGAAGTCCCGCGCGACGTTGCCGTCAATCAGGGCAAAATCCGCGGCGGGGGAGAGCCCGGCAATTGCCCGGCGCATGGCCAGCAGATCGGCCTCCAGAATGTTCAGCTCGTCGATCTCGCGCACGCTGGCCTCGGCCACGCAAAAGGCAAGGGCCGAGGCGCGGATCTGCTCGAACAGCTCCTCCCGCCGCCGGGGCGTCAGCTTTTTGGAATCGTTGAGGCCCTCCGGAACCGCTCCGGGGCGCAGGATGCAGGCCGCGGCGACCACCGGGCCGCACAGCGGCCCCCGCCCGGCCTCGTCCACCCCGCACACGGCCGTATACCCGGCCGCATACAGTTGGTTCTCAAGCGTCAGTTCCAGCATTCTGTCCCTCACTTTCCGGTGCGCCGGACTCCGGGCGGTCCAGCGTGATCCGCCCGATTTTCGCGGCGCGGAATTCGTCCAGCAGCACCCGGGCGGTCCGCTCGGTGTCCACCTCTGCGCCCCCGGCCAGAAAGCCCCGCCTGCGCCCGATGGCCAGGAAGAGCCCGTTGTCGTCCAGCTCGGGCGAAATGTCCTGCAGCCGGTACCGCGCGCTCAGCAGCCCGGGGTAGAGCCTGCGCAGCCGGCCGCACAGCAGCACGGCCAGTGCCTCGGTGTCCAGAATCTCGTCCTTGATGGCGCCGGTCAGCGCAAGATTTTCCCCCACGCGCCGGTCCTCGAATTTCGGCCAGAGAATGCCCGGCATGTCCAGCAGGTCCACACCGATGCCGGTGCTGACCCACTGCTTGTCCCGCGTGACGCCGGGGCGGTCCTCCGCCCGGGCCTTGCGGTTGCCGCAGATGCGGTTGATCAGGGTGGATTTGCCCACGTTCGGAATACCCAGCACCATGGCGCGCAGCCGGCGGTTGACGCCTTTTTCGGCGTTGCGCCGCAGCCGGTCGGCCATCAGCTCCCGGATGGCGGGGGCCAGGCGGGCAATGCCGTCCCCCCCGGCACAGTCGGTCAGCAGGCAGGCCGTGCTCTCCCCGCAGCAGCGCCGCTGCCACAGCCGGTTCTGGTCCGGGTCGGCCAGGTCCGCCTTGTTCAGCAGCACCAGGGTCGGCTTCCCGGCCGTCAGCTGGGCGATCTCCGGGTTGCGGGAGCTCAGGGGAATGCGGGCGTCCAGCAGCTCCAGCACCAGGTCGACATGCCGGAGATTTTCGGCAATCATCCGGCGGGTCCGGGCCATGTGGCCGGGGAACCATTGAATCTGTTCGGATGGCATATCGGCCCCCCTGTCTTACGGGAACACCGTAAAGGGAAGCAGCCGCAGCGCCACCCGGCCCAGGATGCAGCGCTCGTCCACAAAGCCGACCTCCGGGTCGCGGCTGTCCTTGGAGTTGTTGCGGTTGTCTCCCATCACAAACACCGTGTGCTCGGGAACCGTGGTGCGGAAGATGCCGGTGGCGGGGTCGAAATCGTAGCGGAACAGGGAGGTCAGATAGCTGCCGGTGATCTCGTCGGTCACCCGGTCCTTGAGCACCGCGTGGGTATCGCCGTAGCGCACGCCATCCACGGTCACGGTGCCGGTGCGGGTGTCAATCACAAGTTCCTGCCCGCCGACAGCGATCACGCGCTTGACCAGCGTTTTCTGCAGATCGACTTGCGGTTTGGTCAGATGAAACACAATGATGTCATCCTGCTGCGGTGTGTAACCGGCACTCCAGAGCAGCAGATTCTGCCCGTCGTACAGCGTGTTTTCCATGGATCGGCCTTCTACCCGGCAGAGCCGGATGCCGAAGGTGAAGATGATCAGCACCGCGAAGACCGACCAGGCGAACAGCTCCAGATAGTCGAACGCGCCGCAGATCAGCCTGCCTGCCCGCTCGGACGGCTGCGGGGCGGGGGCTTCGGCCTGCGGGACGGGAGGGGTGGGATGCTCGTTCATGTGTTGTCCTTCCTTTCCTCGGGCTCGGTCAGCAGATCCATCAGGTGCCAGCCCTCGGGCAGATAGAAATTCTTTGCCGCCGCGCTTTCCTCGCAGAAGCAGGAAACGCCGGAGCGGCTCTGTCCCGAGCGGTAAATGAAGAAGGGAACCGGCTGGCTGGTATGGGTGCGCAGACGCACGGGCGTGGGGTGATCCGGCAGCACCATGATGTGGTAGTCCTCGCCGGCCGAGGCAAGGTACGCGGCCACCGGGCCGAGAATCTCGGCGTCGATTTTTTCAATCGCCAGAAGCTTGTTTGCAATTTCGGCACGGTGCCCGCACTCGTCGGGAGCCTCCACATGCACATAAACAAAGTCCAGCCCACGGCGGAAGGCGTCAATGGCGGCGGCGGCCTTGCCGGCGTAGTTGGTGTTGACGTTTCCGGTTGCGCCCTCTACGTCAATCGATTCCATGCCCGCGCACAGCCCGATGCCCTTGATCAGGTCCACGGCCGAAATCACGGCGCCACGGAGTCCCCATTTTTCGGCGAAGTTGGGCAGCGCGGGCTTTTTGCCGGGGCTCCAGAGCCAGATCGAGTTGGCCGGCTTCAGCCCCCGGGCGCGCCGCTCCTCGTTGACCGGGTGGTGATTGAGAATGTCAAAGCTCTGCCGCATCAGCCGGTAGAACTCCCCGCCGCCGTTATCCTCACGGGGCAGGTATTCCCCGATGCGGCGGCCCAGAATGTCGTGCGGGCGCATAAAGGGATAGGTATCGCAGCCGTTCTTCCAGATCAGGCAGTGGCGGTAGCTGACGCCGGTGTAAAACCGGCGGACGTCGTTCCCCAGCTCCTGCTCCAGCGTCTGTATCAGCCGGTCGGCCTCTGGCGTGGTGATTTCGTCCGCGCTGTGGTCCAGGATGATTTTGTCGTCGTAATCCTCGCCCTCGTCCGAGAGCGTCACCACATTGCAGCGGTAGGCCGTATCCTCGGGCTGCATGTCAATGCCCATGCTCACGGCCTCCAGCGGGGAGCGGCCCTTGGAGTAAATTTTGGGGTCAAACGAGAGGATGGCCATATTGGCGGTGTCGCTCTCGGGCACCATGCCGGTGGGAATGTTGCACACGGTGCCCACCTGCGACTCCCGCGCCAGCCGGTCCATATTGGGCTTTTTTGCCGCCTCCATGGGGGTCCGGTTGCCCAGCGAAGGAATTTTTTCGTCTGCCATTCCGTCTGGAATCAGTACAAGGTATTTCATCTGCGGTCCTCCGAAGCATCGAAAGGGATTTTACACAACACAATATTATATCATATTCCGGGGCAAAGTACAAGAGACAAGCGTCACTTTTTTGGAAAGTTTTTTTGAATTGCAAACAATCCATAAATTTTTGCGCGGGCGGTTGCATTTCTTCCGGCGCTGTGGTAAAATGGAATGGAAACAGCGACAATGGGAGGCGAATGATGAGCAATCTGCCACAAGAACCGCTGCGCCGGGAGGAGCCCGCGGCGCAGAATCAGGACGCGCATACCCCCGCAGGCGCCCCGGCGGCGCGGAGCGCCGTCGCGCAGCTGCGGCGCAGCCATACCAGGAACATCCGGCTGATGATTCTCATCCTTTGCGGGGTGGTTGTGCTGGGGCTTGCCGTGCTGCTGGCGCTCTGGCTTCTGCTGCCGGAGCAGAAGGCTCCGGAGCAGTCGGAGTATTACTTTTATCCGGTGGACTGGTCGGTGAATATTTTTGAGACCGGAGAGTATTCCGAGAGCGATCGCGTAATGCTGTACTGCAACGACCCGCTGGGCTACGGCCTGAAGGAGCAGATCACCCAGGACGGCAGCGGGATGGAGCATTACGACGTCAACGTGCGCTTTCTCACGGCCTATCTCAACAGCATCATCAGCGGAGACAACGAGACCTACCGCTCTCTGTTCACGCCGCAATACCTGCAAACCCATACCCTGCCGCGCTTCACACAGCAGATGCTGTATCAGATCTGCATCTACTACTGCGGCGCCGAGACGGACGGGGACGGCTCGCAGCGTGTAACCTACCGTGTGGACTATATGATCCGCAAAAACAACGGCAGCTTCCGGCGGGACGTCGGCAGCGACGCCATCCGCCCGCAGTACGTGGTGCTGCTGGTCTCCCCGGACGGCCAATCCATCGCCATCGACGATGTCTATACCCGTTCGTGAGCCCGCGGGTGACTGCGGACTGACCGCGGATGGTCAAAAAGGAGGGAGCAGCCATGTCACCGGATGCCCGCATCCAACGGTATATCCATGCTTCGCAGCAGGTCAACCTGCTGGATCTCCGGTGCGATACACCGGACGTCTGCCTCAGGGTGTATTACCTGAAATATCTGACCTATGAGCTCAGCAAAAAGCGACATGTCAATTCCAAGCCGCACAGCCACACGTTTTTTGAACTGCATCTGATAGAAAGAGGCGAGAACGTTTACAGCGTCAATGACCGGTTGGTGCCGGTCTCGGCCGGCAGTTTTATTCTGCTCACTCCGGGTGTGCAGCATAGCTTTTCCGCCAACAGCCCCGTGTTTGCCAAGTTTGCCATGTGCTTTGATCTGGATTTCCCCGAGACCTCTGTGTTCGGGCGCTACAGTGTGGTTCTACGGGAGCACGCCTACTTTACGGGGAAATGCGATGCCCGAGTCCTCTGTCCGTTGGAGTATATCTTTTTGCATACCGAATACGGGCGGATTGCAACGGCCAGCCTTGTCCGCTGGAACATCCTGACCATGCTACTTGCACTCTTTGAGCAGTGTGTGGGAACCGAGTGCCCCGGGCCGGTGGCTCCGCCGCAGGAAAAGCTGCATAACGGTGCGGAATTTCTGTCGCTCTGCAAGGCGTATATCCGTGCAAATCTCAGTTCCAAAAGCCTGGTGGCGGATCTGGCGCGGTACCTGTATATGAGCGAGCGTCAGCTGCGGCGCCGTCTGCTTTCGTATGAAGGGAAAAGCACAAAGCAGCTGATTGACGAGCTGCGCTGTGAGCGCATCCGGGAGCTGCTGCTGGCGCAGGAGCGGATCCCGGATATCTGCCTTTCGGTCGGTCTGAGCGATGAGCACAGTCTCAGCCGTTTTTTCAAGCGCATGGAGGGGCAGACACCCGGGGAATACCGGGCCTCCATGCTCCAATCCAACTATCCAGTGAAATGATGCCGGAATTTCAGAAGTACCGGCCGGGGTCGAGACAGCGACTCCGGCCGTTTGCATCTGCCCTGTTTGGGCACATCACAGTGCCAGCAGCGGTAGTATGAGGTCTCCTTTCCGCTTTTTGCCGGAATTGAATTGGATTCTGTCCGTTTTTGTTAATATAATGTCCATTGCGGGCATTTTTTATTTTTTTCATCTGTGGTATAATAAACCTGCCGGCAAAATTGCATTTTTGCATTATTTTTAAATTGAAGGAGGGCCTATGAAGAAACATTTTGCATGGATGCTTGCAGTGCTGCTGCTGTTTTCCTGCATGACGGCTGGCTGCAGGCGGGAGGATCCGGATTCCCAGACTCCGGCGGATAGTACACCCGACACGGACATCGGCACCGACCGATACGCGGACGACCTGCCGGATACGCTGGATACGTATGATGGCAAGAGATTCCGTATGCTGGTCGGCGAAGGGGGTGTTGGCACCAACTACATCACCGAGGACCCGGGCGCCCGAGAAACGGTTCTGACAAGGAATGTTTACCAGAGCACGGTGATGCTGGAGGAGCGCTTTGGTATTTTGCTGGATTATACCGGTATGGATTCCAACGCCAGCGGTTATCAGGCCTTTATGCAGGAAATCCGCAATTCCAATATCACGGGCGGCGATGCGGTATACGATGCGGTATCCCCCGCGTACTGGTATGGCATGATACTGGCGGCCGAGGGAATTTTCCTGGACCTGAACCGGGTTGAATACATCGATTTCAGCAAGCCTTACTGGACGGCCGGCTTCAACAACACCACCGAACTCTTCGGCCTGCGGTATGCCGCCGTGGGAGATTTCTGCCTTGGCAACATCACAAGCCTTTGCATGATTGCATTCAATACCGAGATGATAACCTCCAGGCAGATGACCAGTCCCTTTACGCATTTTGACAACAATACCTGGACACTGCAGACCATGCTTGGCATGGCGGCCGAGCTGTACGAGGACAGCAACGGCGACAATGCTTCCACGGTAGGGGATCTGATCGGGCTGATTGCCTCTACGCAGACTGTGGATGCCTTTTTCGCGTCCTCCGGGTTTCACATTGTGGAGGCACAGGGCAGTGAGCTGAAGCTGACCAAATACTCCGAGCCTGCCGAGGACCTGTATCAGCTCCTGCGTAGCAGCTTCTATGGGAACGATTCCTTCTTGTATGCCAACGATCAGCCTACAGTGATTCAGGAGTTTACCGCCGGGCACGCTTTGTTTGCCGCCACCTGCATCGACCGCATCATCACGCTGCGTTCCATGCAGGGGGACTATGGTCTGATTGTCTACCCCAAGTTTGATGCCTCTCAGCAGGAATATGTCACCGGTACTGCGGGGACGGCGATCCTGGCCGTTCCGAACGCGGTGACCGATCCGGCTTGCTCCGGCCTGGTGCTGGAGGCGCTCTGCGCATCCTTTTACCAGTCTGTGCGCCCGGCTTATATTGATGTGATTCTGGAAGGGCAGGCCGCCAAGGATCCGACCTCGGCCGAGATGATCAATCTGGCCATTGATACGGTGTACTGGGATTTCGGCTTTGTCAATCACAATGCGCTGGGCAACGTGGCCGAGTTTGCCAACAAAATGGCACAGTATGACAGCTTCAGCAGTTGGTTCGAGCGGTACGAGCGGGTTTATACCAGCCGCATCAGCAATTACCTGAAGGATTACAGCCGGGGGGACAATGCCGGTGCGGATTGAGCGGCTCTGCCCGGAACCGGCAATCGTCTTTCGCTCCCCCTGCCCGCAGAAACTGTATGCCTACAGTCCGTCTCTGTGCCGGCTGCCGGACGGAACCCTCCTGGCCTCGCTGGATCTCGGCGTTGCCAAAAGCAGCGGGGCGCTGACGCAGGGAGTGCCCGGGCGCATTCTGCGCTCGGACGATGGGGGAGAGCATTGGTCCGAGATCTGGCGGTTCCCCTTCATTCATGCCCGGCTGTTTTCGGCCGGGCGGGTGGTGTACCTGCTGGGACATATGGATGGGGCGTGCGGGGACATTGCCATCATCCGATCGGACGACATGGGGCGACACTGGAGCGCGCCGGCTCTGCTTACGGCCGGGCAGCACTGGCACCAGGCCTCCTCAAACGTCCTCCATGCAAACGGTTGCGTCTATCTGGCCATGGAGCGTGCGGTTTATGATGACTGCTCTGGCTGGAACGTCTCCACCCTGGCTCCGGTGCTGATGCGGGCGCGCGCGCAGGACGATCTGACACAATCCTGCAATTGGACCTTCGCCTCCGAGATCGCCTTCCGCGATCTGGTGGACGCCAACACCACCCGCTATATCGGCATCCCGTTTTACCGCACCGAGGCACGGCGCAGTGTGGCCGTCTGCCGCTCGCCAGTGGTGCGCAAATGCGCGCCGATCGGCTGGCTGGAAGCGCAGGTTGTGCAGTTTCATGACCCCGATCACATCTGGTGCGACTCCGCTGGGCACACCTTTCACCTCTGGATGCGGGCGCATACCGGGTGCACCGGATACGCGGCCGTACTCAAGGTGGTGGAGAATCCGGACGGCAGTATGACAACGCTTCCGGAAACGGTGCCCTCCGGCCGTCCTCTGATCTGGCTCCCCTGTCCGGGCGGTCAGATGAAGTTTCACATCGAATATGACCCTGTCAGCGCGCTGTATTGGCTGTTGAGCACACAGGCAACCGACAGTATGCGCCGTCCTGAGCGTATGAGCCCACGGGCTTTCGGCCTGCCGGACAACGAGCGCCAGCGGCTGGTGCTTCATTTTTCGCGGAACTGTGTGGACTGGTGCTTTGCCGGCCTGGTGGATGCCGCCGTGGGTGAGAACGCTTCCTGTCACTACGGGTATATGCTCATTGACCGGGATGACCTGCTGATTGTCAGCCGTTCCGGTGATGGCGAGGCCTTCAATGCCCACAACGGTAACCTGATAACCTTTCACAGAGTCCGCAATTTCCGCAGTCTCATCTATTGAATTCTACAAAGGAGATCGAACATCATGAAAAAAACAGTTGCTTTTCTGCTTTCCTTTCTGTTGGTGGCCGCCGGTGCTCTGACCGGTGCTGCGGCCACAGAACCGCAGGAGTGGTCCGCCTCCGAAGGGCTGGTCACCCACTGGGATTTCGACGGGGAAACAACCGAAGAATCGCTTGCCGACAAGGCTGCTGCCGGCACGCCGGACACGGTGGTACTTGACGGGACGAAAATCGGCGCAACCGTGGAGAACGGTGTTCTCACGGTTCCGGACGGCGCCCTGGTGTATGCGGCCAACTCCGCAGACCTGTCGGATCTGGAGAGCAAAACCGTCTTTCTCAAGGTCCGCCTGAGCGGAAACATCAGTACGGGCATGCCGAATTTGCTGTATCATGCGGCCTCTTACCGGATTTGCGGCGGTGGGTATAACGCTGCCTCTGCCGAAAGCGGCGGCCCCTATGAAATGATGGCGCGCGTGAACGGATCGGACCGGACCGTCGGGCAATCTCTGGTCAAAGGCACCGTACATGACGTCTGGCTGTATATGGCCTTTACCTTTGATTTCGATTTCGATGCGAAAAGCTGTGTCTGCAGCACCAATGTTTCGCTGGACGGCAGTTTTGCGGGGGATACCTTCTTCAGCAATACTCTGACAAAGAGCGACTTGAGCGATGCTGTGCTCGATGGCATCCGGAAGGGTGCCGGGGACGCTGTGAATGTTGGCATCGGATCGATGCTCAACGGCGATACGGTCGGCCTGACCTTTGAATTTGACGATATCCGCTTTTATGACGCTGTGCTGACGGCTGACCAGATGGCGCAAGTGGCACAGGATATCGACAACCGGCTCCCGCGCTTTGTCGGCGTACAGGAAACCGCCGTTACGGACGGGACGTATGCGGTCCGCTTCATCGTGGGCATTGATTCCGTCGCCTATGCCCGCGCCGGCTTTCGCATCACCGCCGAATGGGGCGAGGGAGAGCGCCAGGCGTACAGTCACGATTGCAGCGCGGTTTACACCTCTCTGCTGGCCTCCGAGGACGGTTCGGTAACCAAGGTGACAGCCGAGGAGAAGGGAAGCGCATATTTGATGGCTCTTTCCCTGACCGGCATTCCGGCCGGCTATGGCCGTATCACCTTTACGGTCACCCCCTATGCGGTGGATCCGGACGGCGCATGGCACAACGGAGACTGCTGTGTAGTGGTTTACGAGAACGGACAATTTGTCAGCAATACACAGGCATGAATGGAGGAATACCGGAATGAAACATTATGAAACCCCAGTGCTGCGGCTGTTGTCGCCGGCCGTACAGGATGTGATCGCCACATCGCTTCCCACCGCGGACGAGGGATACGGGGATTCGCTCCCCTTCCTTCCGTCCTGACCCCCGCCCGTGCTGCCCGCCCGCGCGGCGGGCAGCAAAAGACGACATCCGATACTGATAACAGAAAGGAAAAATCTCATGAAAAAGACACGTTTTGCCATGCTGCTGGCAGCCCTGATGTTGCTCTCCTGTCTGACTGCCGTCCTGCCGGTGGCCGCCGCCGGCGACCGCACCTCCAATGAGCTTGCCCGGCATCTGGTGACCTACTGGAATTTTGAAGGCGATGATCTTGAAACCGCGCTGAGTGATAAGGCCCCCTTCGGGGAATCCGATGACACCCTACGGGTTCTGGGCGATCTGGTCGAAATCCAGGATGGGGTGGCATACATCCCGCACGACGCCCAGAACGCACTGTATGCCGATGACTCGGTGGATCTCTCCAGCGTGACGGCCGATACCTTGGCTGACACCAAGGTGCTGGAGACAACGGTCTTCTTCCGTGTGAAGATTGACGGAACCGGCAGCGGTATGCCGCCCTATGTTTACCGCAAGGGGCTCTACCGCATCTGTGGCGGCGCCTATGTGGACGGTGGGACGTTTGCCGATATCGGCGTGCGCGTCCGCGAGGACGCCAAGGTGGGCCGCGCCTACTCTGTCATTAATTACGATGAGTGGACCTATGTCGGCGTCACCATGAAGGTGGACCAAGATGCCCTGACCTCCGAGATGTCGATTGCCGTGTTTACCGACGATGATATCGACAGCTTTGTTTCGGTCTTCGAAATCAACGACAAGGTTGTCGAAGCCGAGATGCAGAAATATGTCAACGCCCTGGTCAATGGAGAGAAAACCGTGCTGGGGAAGCCCGCCGACTACATTGATCTCGGTGAGAACTTCTGGTTTGACGATGTGCGGATTTACGATACGGTCATGACCGATGGCGAGTTGGCTACCATTGCCAGGGAAATCAACAAAGACTACAGCAACATCGATTTTGACGCGCCAGAGGAGCCCGTGGAATCCGATACCGAAGAAGAGGACGACCCGCCGACGCCCGGAGGGAATTCGGATGAGGACGGCGAAGAGGTGACCACAAAGGAGCCTGAAGCATCCGACAGCGAGGAACCGCAGCAGACCACCGGCCCCGATGCCACATCCGGACAAAGCGGCGCAACGCCTAACGACGATGAAGCGGGTTGCGCCTCGGTGCTGGCTGCCCCGGCCGGGATTGTGGCCGTGGCCGCTGCTGCCGGGTGCCTGATCCGCCGGCGCCGCAGGAGCTGACACACAGAAATGAAGCCGATGAAACCTGTGTATCTTTCGGCTCCTCTGCGGCTGCTTGCCCTGCTGCTTGTTCTGTTGCTGACCGGGCTGGCGGTAGGCTGTGGCCATCAGGAGCCCGGTCCCGGTGGAACCGATGCTTCCGCCGGGACCTCCATGACCGATACCCCGGGGTCTCCGGGAGAGAATGAGGAACCGGATATGAGCTATGAAGATATGGTGCGCGAGCTGAAGCCCGTGCTTGCATGGAATATGGAGCCGCAGGGAAATGACAATTCTCTTGCAGACACGGTTGCCGGCAGTCCGGCGGTCTTGCGGGAGGCCGACTTTGCCGGCGGTGCGCAGGGGCAGGCGCTACAGACCTACAGCTCCCGTCGCTCCTATCTGGAGCTTGGTACCGGAACAGTCGGTACGGCCATCAACGGCAGCGGCGCGGTAAGCGTCAGCATGTGGTTGATGCCGTATGTCAATCTGCACACCGAGTATGTCCTTTTCTCGGCCCGGATGGACGGCCGGGGAACAGCCGGGCTGGAAATCCTCTATAAAAATTCCTCGATTGTGGTCAACGTGCGCTCATCGGCCGGGGAGGCGATGACCAGCCGGGAGTTTTCCTACAGCCTGTATGACGGTACCGTGCGCTCGCTGGCGCACACCACCAACGAGGGTCGCTGGCAGCATCTGGCTGTTGTGGTGGATTTTGCAGCCGACCGCATTCTGCTCTATCTCAACGGCCGCAGCTATACGGCCTCGGGTGCTGTTTCCTTCGGGTCGGATGTCTTTGTCATGGGTGCCCCCTCCACGCCAGATACGCTGGGAGGCTCCGCTCTTTCCGGCCGGCTTTCGTACAACGGTCTCTCGGACAATCTGATGATTTTCAATCGGGCACTGACCCGCGATGAGGTGGAAACCCTTGCCTCGGTTGACCCAGAGGCACTCTCGCCGGTGGATGACGAATTTCTGATCCGGGATCTGATCGCCCGGATGGGCCGCGGCGCTGCCTATTATGCCGGCAGCAGCAAATGGATTCACGATGGGATGTTCAATCCTTTGGACTCCACCGACTACTCGGCTGCGGCACTGTCGGAGGATGGCTGTTTTTACCTGCCGCAGGTCGCCGCAGATGCATATTTTGCTGTGCTGCCGGACGGGCAGACCGCCCTTGAGCGGGACGGCGTACGCTATTACCCGCTGGACGCGCTTTGTGCCGCCAATGGGTCGGAGCTCTTCCTGCTGGACGACCTGGCCGCGGTGATGCCGCAGGGCTATGGCTTTGACGGCGTGTCGGATGCGTTGTATATCGAGCGTCTGGTACGCTTCTTTACTGCCTCCGATATTCCGGAGCCCTCCCGCGGCTACGAGCAGACCCGTACGCTCATTGCCACCACCGGCGATTACGGCGGAGAGGTGGGACTGGTACAGTCCCCCACCGTCTACACCGCTGGGGACCGGATTTTTTCTGCCATGGTGGTCAGCGGAACCACATATTTCTATCAGAGCACCGACGGCGGCGCGCATTTTGAGCTGCTCTCGCGCATTCCCACCTTCGGCCTGCCATCGGTATTCGAGGCCGGCGGGGCAATGTATATGATTGGCAACCATGCCGAGACCGGCAGCTGGGACCGCATTGTCGTCGTGAAAAGCACCGATGGCGGCCGGACCTGGACCGATCCCTCCGATGGGATGCTTCCGTCTGCCGGGGACGGTACGCTGGTCTCCGGCGCGTCCTCGCCCGCTCTGGTTCACAACGGCTTTGTATACAGGGCCTTTGAGGACAGGACCGATTCCTGGTCGGTGGACCGCGCCTATATCGTCAGCGCGCCGGTTGATGCGAATCTGCTGAACCCGGACAGTTGGACGGTTTCCTCCAAGCTGCCCTTCAGCAAAAACCAGTTTGTCAATGACCCGAACGGAACCGATATTGCCCGCACCGTTTACGTGGAGGAGGGTTGTGCAATACTTGGTGCAGATGGCTGTATTTACGATATGCTGCGTGTGAACTGCCAGCCATCCGGCGATTACGCCATCCTGCTCAGGCTATCGGAGGACCGTCAAACGCTTTCCTGGGCCACCGACAGCGGGAGCTATATCATCCGGTTCCCTGGCGGCTCAACCAAGTTTACCGTCCGGTATGATGAGGAGAGCCGGCTGTATTATGCGCTGGTCAACAATGTCACACAGGATGAATTCTGTTGGCAGCGCAATGTACTGTCTCTTTCGGTATCCTCAGATCTGGTTCACTGGCAGGTAGTGGAAACCATTCTGGTTGACCGCACACTGATGAATGAATATGTCTCTATGACCAGGCACGGGTTTCAGTACGTGGATTGGTGCTTTGATGGGGATGACATTCTGCTGACCGTGCGGGAATCGATGGGAGATTCGGTGCATTTTCACGATGCCAATTGCTTTACCTTTTACCGGATAGAGAATTTCCGGGATCTTGTCGGGCAGCTGCCCATATAGGCGGAGCTGTACAATGTGCTGCTGCCTGTAACCGGCCGGCAGGCGTTGCCGCATTGCGGACAGCGCCTGCCGAATCTGTGCAGATGCGGAAACGGTTCCGGCCGTTCCGTCGCGGAGGAGAAAGATGCTCATCTATCTGAAAGATTTTACACTGAAATATCCGGGATACCCGGATTTGTCTGCGCATGTGCCGTGTTCGGTCTATTCGGTTCTGCTGGAGCACGGACACATCGGCGACCCCTACCACGGGATGAACGCCGGGCGGCTCGCAGAGCTGTCCGATGCCGATTGTATGTTTGAAACAGAATTTTTTCTGCCGTCGGAGGAGCTGGCCCATCGCCGTCTGGAGCTGCGGTTTGAGGGGCTGGATACCCTGTGCGCGGTACTTCTCAACGGCAGGGAAATCGGACGGGCCGACAACATGCACCGGCGTTGGACCTTTTCTGTCAAGGGCGCCGTACGCCCCGGTCAGAACCGTTTGGAGCTGCACTTTTCTTCTCCGCTGCGCTATATGCGGGAGTGTCAGGCGCGGCATTATGCGTGGGGCGACACCCACGCTGCGGACGGCATTGCGCACATCCGCAAGGCAAGCTATATGTTCGGCTGGGACTGGTATGCCGGATTGCCCGATATGGGCATTTTCCGAGATGTTATGCTTTTTGCCGGGGACGGACCATTGCTGGAGGATCTGGAGATCCGGCAGTCTCACAACGAAGGGCAGGCAGAGCTGACGCTGCGCGGCAGGGCGGATATCCTGCCGTCGGATACGTACCTGCGTGCAACCCTGCTCTGCCCGGACGGGATGGAACTGCCGTTTGCTACTTCCGGCATGTGCGGGAGCCTTACAGTGGAGTGCCCCCAGCTCTGGTGGCCGAACGGATATGGCCCGCATCCGCTGTACGAGGTGCGGGCGGAGCTGGTTTCGGGTGGGATCGTAACCGACCGTGCGTGCAAAAAAATCGGCTTGCGAACGGTTATGGTCAGCCGCGGGAAGGATCGGTGGGGCAGTGAATTCTGCTTTGTTGTCAACGGTGTGAAGATATTTGCCATGGGAGCCGATTATATCCCGGAGGACGGTCTGCTTGCACGTCTCACTCCCGGGCGCAGCGAGCACCTGATCCGCGCCTGTGCGGAGGCAAACTTCAACATGCTGCGCGTCTGGGGCGGTGGATATTATCCTGCTGATTGGTTTTACGATCTGTGCGACCGGTATGGAATTCTGCTGTGGCAGGATTTTATGTTTGCATGCTTGAACGTCTATCTGACACCCGCCTTTGTCCGCAATGTCCGTGCCGAAATCACCGATGTTCTGCGCCGGATCCGGCACCATGCATGTCTTGGGCTGCTGTGCGGCAACAATGAAATGGAATTTGCTGTCTGCGAGTGGAATATTCCAAAGGACGAGCTGGTTCGCCGCCATTATCTTTGCCTGTACGAGGAAATCCTGCCGCAGCTTTGCGAACGTCTGGCACCGCAGACGTTTTATTGGCCCTCTTCTCCCTCCTCCGGAGGCGGCTTTGAGCGGGCCAATGACGAAAATGATGGGGATGCGCATTTCTGGGAGGTCTGGAACCGCAACGCCCCCATCGGTGCGTACCGCAGGCACTTCTTCCGGTTCTGCTCGGAATTCGGGTTTCAGTCCTTCCCGGATATGCGGACTTTGCAGGAATATACCGGGGAAGCTTCCCCCAACCCGCTCTCCGAGGTTGTAGATTTTCATCAGCGGCGGGAGCAGGCATCGGCCCGTCTGGTCAGCTACGCGGCCGAGGAGTTCCTGTTGCCGCAGGATACCGCACACTTTGTCTATGCCACGCAGCTGATGCAGGGGATGGCAATCCGTTCGGCAGTCGAACATTTCCGGCGCCATCGCGGCCGTTGTATGGGTGCGGTTTACTGGCAGCTCAATGACTGCTGGCCCGGGCAGTCCTGGTCCTCTGTCGATTATTCCGGCCGGTACAAGGCGTTGCATTACTTTGCCAAACGGTTTTTCAGCCCTGTGCTGCTCTCCCTGCATCCGGAACAGGAGGAAACCGCGGTCAGCATTTCCAACGAAACCATGGTGGCGGTGGACGGCTACATTGAGCTTTTGGTCATGGACGCCGGCCTGCGGATTCTGCACCGGGAGCGCCATGCCTGCCGGGTCCCGGGGCTTTTCGCGCGCGATGTACTCCGCTTTGCGCATCTGTCGTGGGTTGGGGTCGAGCCGCGTTCCCGTCTGCTGGTTTGCCGTCTGTATGACGGGGCCGGGACGCTGCTGACCGAGTGCGCACAAATTTATACCGCGCATCGGTTTTTCCGATATCAGAACCCTGTCCTGCAATGTCGGGCCGAGGTGCAGGATGGCACTCTTTTTGTTCTGGTCCGCGGCGGTGCGTTTGCCTCCGGCGTGGAAATTCGATCCGATCGCGCCGAGCTGGTGCTGGAGGATAACGATTTTGACCTGACTGCAACCGCCTGGCGCCCGATCCGGGTTCTTCGCATGGATCCGGCTCTTTCCGCAGCGGAACTGGAAAGCTCTTTGACAGTGCGCAGCGTATACGACATCGGTCGTCCCGACCGATAATTCAAACTTTGTTTAAATGTTAATTTTTTGTAAAATGAGCGAAGCCCTGTTGCATTGCAGATAGGAATATGGTATAATTTTCTTTGCCTGTGCGAAGAAGAAACAGCTGTCGGACAGGCAAAAAATACACACACCGGACGGGAATTGCGTCGGTGCCGCCATGTGCGGTTTGGGCAAGGCGTTGCGGTGGTGGAAAAACCGAAGGAGGACATGAAAATGTCAATTGTTTCAATCAAGCAGCTGCTGGAGGCCGGCGTTCATTTCGGCCACCACACCAGAAGATGGAACCCCAAAATGAAGGAGTATATCTTCACCGAGCGGAACGGGATTTATATCATCGATCTGCAAAAAACCGTGAAGAAGTTTGAGGAGGCCTACAATTTTGTGCGTGAGCTCTCCGAAAACAACGGAACGCTCCTGTTTGTGGGAACCAAAAAGCAGGCGGCCGAGGCCATCAAGGAGGAGTCCACCCGCTGCGGGATGTTCTATGTGAACGTCAGATGGCCGGGCGGCATGATGACCAACTTCAAAACCATCAAGAAGTCGATCAACCGTCTCAACAACCTCTACAAAATGCAGGAGGACGGCACCTTTGACCTGCTGCCGAAGAAGGAGGTTGCCGCCATGCAGAAGGAAATCTTCGATCTTGAAAAGAATTACGGCGGCATCAAGACCATGGAGCGCCTGCCCGACGCCGTGTTCATTGTAGACCCCAAAAAGGAAAGAAATGCGGTGCTGGAGGCCAAGAAGCTGGGCATCCCGGTGATTGCCATTGTGGATACCAACTGCGACCCGGACGACGCCGACTATATCATTCCTGGTAACGATGACGCCATCCGCGCCATCCGCCTGATCTCCTCTCTGCTGGCCGACGCGGTGCTTGAGGGCAAGCAGGGCGAAGAGACCGCCCAGGCCGAGCAGGCCGGCGGCGATACGGACGCGGCCGACGAGCAGCCGGCTGCCGCCGAGTAATCCAAAGGGGGAAAACAAACAATGGCAAATATCACAGCAAAAGACGTTGCCGCCCTCCGGGCCAAAACCGGAATCGGCATGATGGAATGCAAAAAAGCACTGGTTGAGGCCGACGGCGATATGGACGCGGCCGTGAAGATTCTGCGTGAGAAGGGCGAGCTGAAGGCCGAATCCAAAATGGCTACCCGCATTGCCGCCGACGGCATTGTGAAAATCCGCAAGGAAGGGGATTTCACCGCGATGATCGAGGTGAACTCCGAGACCGACTTTGTCGCCAAAAACGAGACCTTCCAGGCCTTTGTGGAGGATTTGCTGGGCATCATCATTTCTCAGAAGCCGGCCGACGTCGAGGCGCTTGCCGCCTGCAAATACGACGATGAAATGACCGTGGACGCCAAGCTCAAGGAAATGATTTTCAAAATCGGCGAAAAGCTGACCGTCCGCCGCTTTGTGCTGGTGGAGGGCATTACCAGCACCTATGTGCACGGCGCCGGCTCCATCGGCGTCATTGCCAAGTTCCGCACCTCTCTTGCCGGCACCCCCGGGTTTGAGGCTTTTGCCAAGAACATCGCGCTGCAAATCGGCGCCTATACCACTCCCTATCTCAGCCGGGACAAGGTGCCCGCCTCTGTGCTGGAGGAGGAGAAGAACATTCTGCTGGTGCAGATTGCCAACGATCCGGCCAATGCCAAAAAGCCCGAAGCCATCCGCCTGAAAATGGTGGAGGGGCGGATCTCCAAGTTCTATGAGAACAACTGCCTGCTGGATATGAGTTATATCAAGGACGATGATATGACCGTTGGCCAGTATGTCAAGGCAACCGCCAAGGAACTGGGCGGGGAGATTGAAATTGTGGAATTCTATCGCTTTGAAAAGGGCGAAGGCATCCAGAAAAAAGAGGAGAATTTCGCGGAAGAAATCGCGAAAATGACCTCCGGTAAGTAAGCAACTCTCTGTTGTCTGCCCGCACTCCCGGGTGCGGGCAGATTTGCACGGACCATTAGCTCAGTTGGTCAGAGCCACCGGCTCATAACCGGCAGGTCCAAGGTTCGAACCCTTGATGGTCCACCAGCAAGAATTTCTGAAGAGGGAAAGACCCCCGGCGAGACCTTCCCCGGCGCAAGGCCCCCCGTCAAATGCATACTGTATTGCAAATACGGTATGCCAGGGGGCCTGCGCCGGGGAATTTCTTTTGGGGGCGGATGAAGAGTTGGCAATGTGCAATTAGCAATGAGCAATGAACAATAAATATGAACAATGGGCAGAGGCCAGTAGCCAGTGAAAAACAAAGGCAACAGCTGATATATTACATAGAAATACACCTATAATCAAAAACCGGACACCCCATAGTAGCTGTCCGGTTTTCTGATATGTAGGACAAATCGCATTGGATGGCGATATGCTCTTATTTTTCGCTTACCTCCCCTGAAAAAGGGCTTCCCCGGCTGCCGCCCGCCGGCGTGGCGTTTTCATTGGCAATTCACCAAACAGGTGG
>CALWQR010000006.1 GCA_944383705.1 uncultured Clostridia bacterium | reverse complement strand
CGCTTTGTATGGCAATATGCTCTTATTTTTCGCTTACCTCCCCAAAGAAGACTTCCCCGGCTGCCGCCCGCCGGCGGTGCGCTGTCATTGGCGATTTACTCAACAGGCGGGCGGCGGCCGGGGAAGGTCTCGCCGGGGGAGGTTTGGAGGGACCGGCCTCTCCTCAAGAGGCGGGTCCCTCCAAGGTCTTCTCCAACGGTGGGAACCTTAAAAGGCGGGGTTCTCCAGGGTCTTCCTTTCCTCGCAAAGAGTTATCACCTTGCGGGGACATTTGGAGGCGCACAGACCGCAGGAGGTGCATCGATCGTAGTCGATGACCGCGCAATTGTTCACCACATGAATGGCGTCGGCGGGGCAGTTCTTCTCACAGATCCGGCACCCGATGCAGCCGGCATCGCAGGCTGCGCGGGTCTGCGCACCGGACTCGTGCGAGCTGCAGACCACGCAATAGCGCGCGGTGACCGGCACCAGAACAATCAGATGCCGGGGGCAGATCTGCGCACAGGCGCCGCAGCCGGTGCACCGTGCCGGATCTACGGTTGCCACACCGTCCACCACATGCAGCGCGTCATAGCGGCAGGCAGCCACGCAGCTCCCAAAGCCCATGCAGCCGTCCGGGCAGAGCTTGCCGCCCCCGCACATCCGGTCGGCGGCAAAGCAATCCTGCACGCCCTCGCAGACACATTTCGCCTTTGCCCGGCCGCAGCTGCCCGAGCAGAGCACCCGCGCGCGCACCGGCGTCTGGGCATGCACCGCCACACCCATAATTTCCCCGATGCGCGCAGCGCAGGCCTCCCCGCCGGCGCGGCAGGCGTTTGCCGGCGCTTCGCCCTTGACAATCGCCTCGGCCAGCGCGGCGCAGCCGCTGTAGCCGCAGCCGCCGCAGTTGGCGCCGGGCAGCGCCTCGGCAATCTGCCCGACGCGCTCGTCGGTTTTGACTGCAAACACCCGGGACGCAACCGCCAGGAGAATGCCCAGCGCCACGCCCAGACCCGCGAAAATCGCAACCGGAATCAGAATTTCTGTCAGTTCCATCCGTATTTCCCCCTTTCGGCCTCAGAGCTGTACGCCCGAGAAGCAGGAGAAGGCCATGGCCAGAAGCCCCGCCGCAATGAGCGTGATCGGAAAGCCCCTGAAGGCGCGGGGCGGGTCGGCATAAGCCATGCGGGCGCGCAGGCCGGCAAACACCGTAATGGCCAGCGTAAAGCCGAGCGCGGCCGAAAAACCGAAGCAGACCGCCTCGATAAAATTGTAATCCTCCTGCACAATCAGCAGGGCCGAGCTGAGCACCGCGCAGTTGGTGGTAATCAGAGGCAGGTAAATGCCCAGCGCGCTGTAAAGCGCCGGAATGAAGCGGCGCAGGAACATCTCAATAAACTGCACCAGTGCCGCAATGACCAGAATAAACGCCACGGTTTGCAGGTATTCCAGCCCAAAGGGCACCAGCAGGTAGCGGTAAACCGCCCAGGTTGCGGCGCCCGAGACCGTCATGACAAAGGTCACAGCCATGCCCATGCCCAGCGCGGTGTCGGGCTTTTCGGAGACGCCGAGGAAGGGGCAGCAGCCGTAAAAGCGCGAGAAGATGAAGTTTTCCACCAGCACGGCAGAAAACATCAGCAGCAGAATGTCGGTAAAGCTCATGTCAGTCCTCCTTCCGTCCGGCCCCGTCGGCCTCACCGGCGGAATGCGCACCGTCCGCGGCGACGGGAGCGGTTGCCCCGGCCGCCGTGTCTGCGGGCGCTGCGCTGCGTCTGCGGCGGCGCTCCTCGCTCATGCCGCGCAGCTTCTGCACCGCGGCAATCACAAAGCCCAGCGTCAGGAACGCGCCCGGCGGCAGCAGGAACACCACCATATCGGGGTAAGACTCCGGCAGTACACGGTAGCCCAGCAGCGAACCCGAGCCCAGCAGCTCGCGCACGGTACCAAGAATGCAGAGCGCAAAGGTGAAGCCCAGCCCCATGGAAAGGCCGTCCATTGCGCTTGGCAGAACCTTGTTTTTGGAGGCGAAGGCCTCGGCGCGGGCCAGAATGATGCAGTTGACCACAATCAGGGGGATGAACAGTCCCAGCGCCTGATAGAGCGGGTAGAGATAGGCCCGCATCAGCAGTTCCACCGCCGTAACGAATCCCGAAACAATGACAATATAGGCCGCAATGCGCACCTGCCGGGGGATGAATTTGCGCAGCAGCGAGATGAACACATTGGAGCAGATGAGCACCGCCGTGGCGGCCATGCCCATGCCAAAGGCGTTTTCCAGCGAGGTGGTGGTTGCCAGCGTGGGGCACATGCCCAGCAGCTGCACCAGCGTGGGATTCTGGTCGAGAATCCCCTCCTTGAGCTGTCTGAGGTATCGGTTCACTGCGCTTCCCCTCCCTTCACGGTCCTGTTCAGAATTTCAACGGCACGGTTGACGCCGTCGGTCACCGCGCGGGAGCTGACCGTGGCGCCCGCAATCGCGTCGACATCCTCTCCGAGCGTCAGCGTGCCGCTCTGTCCCTTATACTGATCCAGATAGACCGCCTCCTGCACCCGGGAGCCAAGCCCCGGCGTTTCGCTCAGCGACACAATGCTCACGCCCAAGATCTTCCCGTCGGCCTCAAAGCCGACCGTCATGGAGATGTCCCCGCCAAAGCCGGGGCTGGCAAGCTCCACGCAGTAACCCACCACGCGGTCTCCCTCCAGCACCTCATACACCGGCTCGGCGGCGTCCTCCCCGCTGAGCGTGCGGTAGGTTACGGTGTCCGAGCCGAAGATGCGCACAATGGCCTGCCGCTTTTCCTCGGTCAGGTTTTCCTGATAGCGGTCGGCGGTCAGCGCGTTGACGCCCGAGACCACGGCAGCCACCACAGCGCAGACAAGCAGCAGACGGGCGCCGATGCCCAGGACGTCCCACACCGGACGCCTGCCGGCGGAAGCTTCCCTGCTCTTCATGCCTGCCCACCCCCTTTCCGGTCGCCGCGGCGGCCGCGGGTCTTGCCGTATACGCGGGGCCTGGTGAGCATGTCGAGATACCAGACCAGCGCGTTCATGATGAGAATGGCGAAGGACACCCCCTCCGGATATCCCCCGAAATAGCGGATGAACACCACCAGCAGCCCGCAGCCGCAGCCGTAAATCAGCCGGCCGGCGCCGGTAACGGGAGAGGTGACATAATCAGTCGCCATAAAGACAGCGCCCAGCACCAGTCCCCCGCTGCAAAGAGACGCCGCCATGAAGGAGAGCCGGTCAGCCCCTCCCTGCGGGAAGACAAAGGTCAGCAGCGCCACGGTGCCCAGGAAGGAGACCGGAATCTGCCAGCTGATCACCCGGCGGACCAGCAGATAAACGCCCCCCGCCAGCAACAGCAGCACCGAGACCTCCCCGATGCAGCCCGCGCACCGGCCGAGAAAGAGATCGGCCAGCGAGGCATCGGGCAGCATGCCCCCCTTCAGAGAGGCCAGCGGAGTGGCCGAGGCCACTGCATCCACGCCGGACGAAAGATAGGCGAACGGCGCGGAAAAGCGCGTCATGCCGCCGGTCCAGGCCAGCATCAGGAAGACGCGCGCGGCCAGCGCCGGATTCATCACGTTCCGTCCGATGCCGCCGAAGAGCTGCTTGACCACCGCAATGGCAAACACCGCCCCGACCACCGGGATGTAAAGCGGCACATCGGCCGACAGGTTCATTCCCAGCAGCAGGCCGGTCACGGCCGCCGAGCCGTCCCGCAGGGTTACGGGGCGGCGCAGCAGCTTTTCGGCCAGGAATTCGGCCAGCAGGGCCGAGGCGACCGAGAGCAGCAGCACCAGCGCCGCGCGGGGGCCAAAGGCCGCCACGCCCCAGACGGCAGCGGGAGCCAGCGCAATCAGCACGTCAATCATCAGGCGGGATGTGGTCACCCCCCGCCTTGCGTGCGGAGAAGGAGAAACGGTCAGCAGCTCGGGCATGGAGGCCGGCTGCGGTTGATTCGGGTTCATATCGCACCTCTTTTCCGGATTGGGAACGCGCGGCGGGCCGCGCCCCGTCTCATGTCCGTGCGGCGGCCTGTGCGGCCGCCCCGGCGCGGATGGCCCCCTTGGCCACCCGGATGTACTGCACAATCTCCACGCCTGCCGGGCAGTTGTAGGAGCAGGTTCCGCATTCCACGCAGCTCATGGCGTCCATCTCCCGGGCGCGGTCATAGTCCCCCGCCATGGCGTACTGTGCCAGATAGTTCGGCATCAGGTGCATCGGGCAGTGCGCCACACATCTGCCGCAGTGAATGCAGGGCGAATGCAGCGTATTGATGCGGTCGTAGGCGGCCGAAAAGAGCAGAATGCCCGACGTGCTCTTGACCACCGGCGTTTCGGGGTCCCACAGCGCATAGCCCATCATCGGCCCCCCGGTAATCATCTTTTTTGGGGTCTGCGTCAGTCCCCCGCAAAACGCGATGAGGTCCTGCACCGAGGCGCCCAGCGGCACCCGGACGTTTTTGGGCTGGCGCACACAGTCCCCCGCCACCGTGACAATGCGGCTGACCAGCGGCAGCCCGCGCCAGAAGGCGCGCGAGACCGCCGCGGCGGTTTCGGCGTTCACAATCATACAGCCCACATCGGCCGGCAGTGCCCCGGCCGGAATCTCCCGCCCGGTCAGCGCGTATACCAGCTGCCGCTCGTCCCCCTGCGGGTACTTGGTCTTCATCACGGCCACGCGCAGGTCCAGGCCGCGCTCCAGCGGCTCGCGCTTCCGCAGCCGCTCCCGCAGGTGGGCAATGGCATCGGGCTTGTTGTCCTCCACGGCAAGGATCCCGGTTTTCACCCCCAGCGCGTGCATCACCACCTCCAGCCCGGAAATCACAATCTCGCCACGCTCCAGCAGCAGCCGGTGGTTGGCGGTGAGGTAGGGCTCGCACTCGGCGCAATTGACAATCACACGGTCGGCCTTCCCCACGGCACTCCTGATTTTGGCATAGGTGGGAAAGGTTGCTCCGCCCAGGCCGCTGATGCCCGCCTGCCGGACCACCTCCACAATCTCCTCGGTTGTCGCCTCGCTCAGGCCGGTCTCGCGGGCGCGGATGCTCTCGTCCCACAGGCGCTGGCCGTCATTGTCAATCACCACGTTCTGAATCGGGGTGCCCACGGCGTTGCGCCGGGTCACAATGGCGCGGACCGTCCCGGAGACGCTGGCGTGGACCGGGCAACCCAGCCCCTGCTCCACGGTTCCAATCACCTGCCCCAGGCGCACCGTGTCCCCGGGCCTGACCACGGCCCGGGCATGTGCGCCGATGTGCTGCGAGAGCGGGATGGAGACGCTGGCCGGCTCGGGCAGCCGTTCGGTAGCCAGGGCCGCCGTTTCCTTGTGCTCGCGCAGATGCGTCCCACCCCGGAAGGTGTATGTTTTCATATCGGCTCCTTTCTCTGCGCCTCCGGCCTCGGTCGGCCGGAATGCGCGTGGGTAACAGCTATATTATAATATAAAAAACCCGATTTGTCAATTTCTATCCATAAAAATTTCGCTGTGCTCTTGCAATTCCGGCGCAAAAATGCTATAATATCCATTGGAATTCTGCAAAGGAGTGTTGCAAACGTGAAAAAAGCCAAACATGCATGGAAAATCTGGCTGCTGGTTCTGCTGCTGACCGCCATCACCGGCGTGGCGGGCATTCCCGGCATCATTCTGTCTGCCGTGAACGGGATCTATGTCCTGATGGCGCTGTGCATCGCGCTGGTGGCGCACGCCTTTTACGGAATCACCTTTTACGCGCTGGCCATGGCCAACGCCGGGCATGACGCGCGGGTTGCCGGAGCCGTGGAGCAATACGGGCTGAGCGACCTGGGCCAGATTGCCGCCGCCGCCTCGCTGCCGCCGGAAACCGCCAAGCAATGCCTGGAGCGCTGCCTGCGCAAGGGCTACCTTGCAGGGTATATGCTGACCGAGAGCGGCATTGCCCCGATTGTGGACCAGCGCCCGCCCGAGCCCGAACAGCCCCGCTACTGCGCCTACTGCGGCCGGAAGCTCTCCCCGGGCGACCGGGTCTGCCCGGGCTGCGGCGCGCCGGTGGACTGAGCCCGGCCGGAGTCCGGGCTCAGCCGGAATGCAAAATTCAGCAAAACGAAAAAGGAGACTGTTACCGCTATGAGAAACAGATGCATCGGGCCCCACCCCGCCATCGGAATCCGCCCCATCATCGACGCGCGCAGGGGCGCATTGCAGGTCAGAGAGTCGCTCGAGGAGCAGACCATGAACATGGCGCGCAGCGCGGCGAAGCTGTTTGAGGAGAACCTGCGCTATGCCGACGGTACGCCGGTGCGTGTGGTGATTGCCGAGACCACCATCGGCCGGGTGGGCGAGGCCGCCGCCTGCGCCGAGCAGTTCCGGCGCGAAAAGGTTGCGGTCACCCTTTCGGTCACCCCCTGCTGGTGCTACGGCTCGGAGACCATGGACATGGACCCCAACACCATCAAGGCCGTCTGGGGCTTCAACGGCACCGAGCGCCCCGGCGCGGTGTATCTGGCCGCCGTGCTCGCCGCGCACGCGCAGAAGGGTCTGCCCGCCTTCGGCATTTACGGGCACGACGTGCAGAACGCCGACGAAACCGAAATTCCCGCTGACGTGAAGGAAAAGCTGCTCCGCTTTGGCCGCGCGGCCGTTGCCGCCGTTTCGATGGAGGGCAAATCCTATCTCCAGATCGGCGCGATGTGCATGGGCATTGCAGGCTCGCAGATCGACCCCGATTTCTTTGAGGACTATCTCGGTATGCGCGTGGAGTCGGTGGATGAGGTAGAGGTGCTCCGCCGCATCGAAAAGGGCATTTACGACCATGAGGAATACGAAAAAGCCATCGCATGGGTCAGGCAGAACTGCCCCGAGGGCTTTGACAAGAACCCGGATTTCATCCGCAAGTCCCCCGCGCAGAAGGAAAAGGACTGGGAGTTTACGGTGAAAACCGCGTTGATTATTCAGGACCTGATGAGCGGGAACGGCCGCCTGCCGGACGATGCCAGGGAGGAGGCCGTCGGCCACAACGCGATTGCCGCGGGCTTTCAGGGGCAGCGGCAGTGGACCGATTACCTGCCCAATGCCGATTTTGCCGAGGCCATCTGCAACACCTCGTTCGACTGGAACGGCGCGCGCGAGCCCTTTGTGGTGGCCACCGAAAACGATACGCTCAACGGCGTCTCGATGCTGCTGATGAAGCTGCTGACCAACCGTGCGCAGCTCTTTGCCGACGTGCGCACCTATTGGTCGGGCGACGCGGTCAGGCGCGCCACCGGGTATGCAATTGAGGGCAGGGCCAAAGAGGCCGGCGGCTTCATTCACCTGATCAACTCGGGCGCCGCCGCGCTCGACTTCTCGGCCAGGGCAACCGACGCGGCCGGCAACCCCACCGTGAAGGCGTGGTATGATGTGACCGCGCAGGATCAGAAGCGCATTCTCTCCGCCACCGACTGGTGCGCGGCCGACAACGGATATTTCCGGGGCGGCGGGTTCTCCTCGCATTTCGTCACCGAGGCCGAAATCCCCTGCACCATGATGCGCCTGAATCTGGTCAAGGGCCTGGGCCCCGTGGTGCAGATTGCCGAGGGCTGGACAGTCAGCCTGCCGGCTGAGGTGACCGACGTCCTCTGGAAGCGCACCGACTACACCTGGCCCTGCACCTGGTTTGCCCCCCGCTGCGACGGCAAGGAGGGCAGCCCCTTCCGGACCGCATATGACGTGATGAACCACTGGGGAGCCAATCACGGTGCCATCAGCTACGGGCACATCGGCGCCGACATCATCACGCTCTGCTCCATGCTGCGCATTCCGGTGTGTATGCACAACGTGCCGGCCGGGCAGATCTTCCGCCCCGCCGCCTGGAACGCCTTCGGCTCCGACCCCGAAGGGCAGGACTACCGCGCCTGCGCCGCCTACGGCCCCAGATTTGCAAAGAACTGAGAACCCGGGCAGAAAAGCCCCTGAGCGGCCCCGCCTCTTTTCAAAGGCGGGGCCGCTCAGGGGCTTTTAGGATTCCTTGCAGCAGGTCAGATAAAACAGAATGTCATGCTTCCCCTCCTGCCGGGTTCCCCGGTACACCATGGTATCCAGCCCACCGATGACAAAGCCGGTCTTCAGGTAAAACAGGCAGGCGGCCAGATTGTTATCCTGCCCCTGCGTGTATATGCCAAGGTATCCGTGCCCGCGGCACAGCTCCCTGCCCGCCTCAATCAGGCGGCCGGCCACCCCGCGGCGGCGGAAATCGCGGTTGACCTTCAGGTCGTACAGGTAGAGATACCGGTTCCAGGAATGCCGGTAAACGGCCAGGCCGACGCACCGCTCCCCGCAATAGGCCCCGACAAACAGGTGCTCCCCCTCCATCCGGTCAAAATCGTAGGGCTCATCCGGGAAGGTCATCTCGCCCTGCTCTCCGGGCGGCAGCAGGACCACCGAATGGCTCCATACGGCTCCGTCATAGCGCGGGATCAGCCGTCCGAAGAGCGGAAACGGCTGATTGGGCAGCCGGATATCGACGCTCCGGTCGGCAAAAATGCGTTCTATGGTGATGTCGTCCATCTCATCTCCTCCTGTCGGGCGGACGGCGCCGCAGCAATGTTTCGGACATGTCGATTTTGCGGCTGAAATATTTGTCCCACTTGTGGCGGCGGTACCGGGCAATCAGCGCCTCGGTCAGCAGCCAGGCGGTCAGCGCGACCAGAAAGAAGATCCCCCCGGCGCGCACCCTGCGGCTCTGGGTCAGCGACTGAATCTGCATCAGCCGGCTGATAAAGCTGCTCCGCTCGGCGCTCCCGGCCGTATACAGGGCGGCGGTGCCGAGAATCTCCCCGTCGTAAACCACCGCCACATACCCCACGTGCATCCCCGGCTGCACCGGGGCCTCCAGCGCATCGTACATCAGACGGATGCTGAAGGTGAGGTCCCGCCCGGGCTGGGCTCCGGCCGGCACATACAGCGAGAGCGGCTCTGCCGGCACGACCTCCACGGAATCGGTCATATCTGAGACCGTCACCGGCAGGGTGCAGACCACGCTTTCGGGCGTGAGCACCTCCAGATACCGGAAATTGTCATACCCCCAGTCGATCAGGCGGTTGGCCACCACATAGGAATAATTCTCCCCGCCCTCCTTGTCGCTCTCATCCCGCGCGCCCAGCACCACGCACAGGTAGCTGTCGTTTTCCTTTTGCGCCAGCGTAATCACCGAGGCCTGCCCCAGCGTGGTGGAGCCGGCGGTCAGGCCGCGGCAGTACGGGTTGTAATAGCGGTTCTCGGTCGCGGCGGAAACCAGCGCGTTGCGGTTGTAAATCCGTCCGGCCGGCATGTCGTAAAAGGCACTGCCGCAGATCTGCATGTACAGCGGGTTCTGCACGGCGGACAGGGCGATGCAGAACAGGTCCTCGGCCGTGGTCAGCGAGCTGTCGGCAAGGCCGGTGGGGTCGGTGGCCGTGGTGCTCCGGGCGCCCAGCTCGGCGGCCCGCTGGTTCATCAGATTCACAAATTCCTGCACATTGCCACCGCCAATGATGTATGCCAGGGTATTGTAGGCGTCGTTATAGCTGCCGCAGACCGCCAGGTAAAGCAGCTGTTCCATGGTATACAGCTCCCCCTCCTCCAGTTGATAGCGGTGGCCGGAGACGCCGTCAATCATCTCCTCGGTAATCTGCACGATATCGCCCAGCTGCCCCTGCAGCCGCTCGCAGGCAATTAGCCCCGAGAGCAGCTTGACCGTGGAGCCCGCGGGGAGCACCTGGGTCTCGTTGCGGGCGCCGATGCGGCGGCCGCTTTCCATATGATAAAAATAGACCGCCGAGGCCTCGGAGGTGTCGGGCAGCTCTGTCCCTGCGGCCGAGACCGGCAGAAGGAGCAGCACCGGCAGCAGCAGGGCCAGCAGCAGGGCGCAGGCAAAGCCCACACGGGAAGAAACACGCATAGGCACCTCCTCAGCCCCGCGCATCCGGGGCAGTCCCCGGGCCGGGCTCCGGCAGAATTCCCCCGCCCGCCAGCAGCCCGCGGACGGCGGCGACGTCCTGCCCGATCTGCTCCCGGAGCGCCTCCACCGAGGCAAACCTGCGCTCCGGGCGCAGAAATCGCAGGAAGGAAACCTGCACCTGCTGCCCGTAAAGGTCGCCCGAGTAATCCAGCAGATAGGTCTCACAGTTGGCCGGCGCGGCGCTGTCCACGGTGGGATGAATGCCCACATTGGAGACCCCGGCCCAGTACCGGCCTCCGGCCAGGCAGGCGGTGGCGTACACCCCGAACCGGGGCAGCACGGCGTGCGCCGGAAAGCGCTGATTGAGGGTTGGCGCCCCCAGTGTGCGCCCCAGCGCCTTGCCGTGCAGCACCGGCGCGCAGAGCGTGTAGGGGTGTGCCAGCAGGCGGGCGGCCTCCTGTGGCTCTCCCTCTGCCAGCAGCGCGCGGATGCGGGTGGAGCTGACCGGCTCTCCGCCGTCCAGCACCGGTTCCTGCACCAGGGCGCGCCCGGCCAGCAGCCGGCGCAGCAGCTCCGGCGTTCCCTTCCCGCCCCGGCCGAAGCGGTGATTGAAGCCGCAGGCCGCGCCCACGCAATGGCAGCGCCCCACCAGGACCTCCCGCACATACGCCTCGGGCGAAAGATCGCGCAGCGCCGGGAAATCGGCCAGAATCACATACTCCATGCCGCACGCGGCAAAGCGGTCCAGCCGCTCCCCGGCCGTGCAGAGGTGCCCCGGCGGCTCGGGCAGCAACACGTCCGAGGGCAGCTCCCGGAAGCAGAACACCCCCACCGGCACACCGGGAAATTCCCGGTCCCGCCAGTCCAGGGCCGCCCGGAGCAGCCGGCGGTGCGCCAGATGCACACCGTCAAAGTTCCCCAGGCACAGCAGCAGGGCCGGCGGAACGGCGACCGGCTGCCGGGTGGGGAGCGAAAGACAGATCAGATCCTGCATGCCTCAGTCCAGCTCCAGATAGCAGCGCACCAGCTCGCCCATCAGCTCATCCCGGTCGATGCGGCGGATGAGGGAGCGGGCGTTGCCGTAATTGGTGATATAGGTGGGATCCTCCGAGAGCAGATATCCCACAATCTGCCCGATGGGGTTGTATCCTTTTTCGCACAGGAGCTGATAGACCTCCCGCAGCGTTTCTTTGTTGGAAAGTTTTTTGGGTTCCATGCTTTTGCTCCCATCCTGTTCTGCCGGTCTGCCGGCGCAAGCCGGCCTTGACGCTCATATTCGTTGATACTCTTATTATAAAGGAAAAGCCCCTGTTTTGCAAGGGCTTTTTGTGAATTTCATGTCTTTTGCGGAATTTTTTTGACGTCAGCGGCAGGCGCGCAGCTCGGCCTTTTGCCCGGGGGTGAGGCGGCGGCTCTCCACGGCCTTCCGGATGGTCATCCGGTGCACCCAGGTCGGGAGCCGGCGGTCGGTCAGATACGGCAGCACCGCCCGATACTGAAAGGCCAGCGCGGTGGCGAAATACCAGGCAATCATCATATTCACATAGTACTCCTCCCCGCACAGGCGCGCCACCGCAGCCGGGTATTCCGGGGAAAACCGCTCCCCCAGATAATGCCGCATCAGCACACCGATGCCAAAGCGCACCGTGTAGGTCTGCCCCGAGGCCAGCCAGCGCCGCACCTGGGGCAGCAACCCGGCTGGAGCCCCGGCAAACGCGCGGGGGGCAAGCAGGTCGCAGGTGGCCCAGTTGTCCACAAAGGACAAAAAAGCGTCGGTCCCGGCCACGGCCCGGTCAAAATCCGGTATGCGCTCCAGCAGCAGGGCGTGCAGATTGTTTTCCTCATAAAAGGAATGCGGCAGCAGACGCAAAAACTCCGCAGCCTGCGGCGTGCGCGAAAAGGCGGCCGCATAGCGCCGCAGGGCCGGCATACGCACCCCGATGATGCGCTCCCGGGGCAACGTGGGGATCAGCCCGCTCTGAAATGTGCGGTAGGCGGGGTCCTGCATGGCAAACAGCGCCGCGCGCACGGCAGTCTCTGTGGTCTCAGGCATTCCGCGCCTCCTCCGGTTCCCCGGCCGGCGTCCCGACAAACGCGAAGCGCGGCACGCGGACGCCGGCCTGCTCCACGGTCTCGTTCCACATCCCGGCCGGGCGGACCCACAGCTCGCGGGCGCCGTACCGGGCGCGGTAAACCACCATCGGCTCGCAGGTCTCGGAATGGCAGGCCACCCCCAGCACCTCATATTCTCCGCCCCGGAAATGCCGCCACAGGCCACAGGGAATGCGCGCGGCGGCGTCCTCCATACGGATGCGGCGCAGCAGCTCGGCATCCGCCGGGCAAAACCGATACTGCGGGATGTCGTCCGGGGTAATCCAGCGCAGCTCCCGGTGCTCCAGCGGGCGCGGCTCCCCGCCGGCCAGCTCCGCGCGGTAGAGCATCAGGTGCACGGCAACGTCCGGGTATTCGTGCCGGACCTCGGCAAACAGCCCGCAGGGCCGCACCTCCGCCCCCAGCTCCTCGCCGCACTCCCGCACCAGCGCCTGCTCCGGGCTCTCCCCCGGCTCCACCTTGCCTCCTGCAAACTCCCAGAGCAGCCCGCGCGCCTTGTTCGCCGGCCGCCGGCAAATCAGCATCTGCCGCCCGTCATCGCCCCGCCGCAGCAGGGCTGCCACCACCTCCAGCGTTTGCTTCATCCTGCACCTCCCGTGGTTTTTCTTCCGGCTCTATTATACCACATTCCGACGGATTTTGCAAGAGAAGCGGGAAAATCCGGGTAAAACGCTCAGAGTTCCACCGTCACATTCGCATCCCCGGCAATCAGAAAGCGGCGCCGGTTCTCCTCCATTTCGCGCTTCATCACCCGGGTGGCCGGGAAGGTCCACATCCGGTTGGCAGGGTCCCAGTCCTTCTGGCGCAGCGGCCAGAGCAGCGTCTGCGGGTCGACATCGGCATAGAACAGCAGCGCCTCGGTATCCCATGCGTGATGCGCAATCTGGTAAAATTCGCTGCGCAGATACCCGCCGTACATATCGTGCAGCAGCCGGCAGCCGACCTCACCGGAAATATCCGCCGGGAACAGGATGCCCCTGCCGTTGACCGTCACGCGCGTGACCAGCGAGGTGTCGTTGACAATCATCTCCGCAGGGGACCATTCCTCCTGCGTGAGCAGCACCTCGACCTCGGCCGGTCCCACGGCGAAGCGCTGACCGGTATGTACCTTCCACACCGCCGCATCCGGAAACGCGCGGCAGATGCCGGGCAGCCAGACGGCATAGCAGTCCGCCACCTCCCGCCACAGCCGCACCGGGAAGCTGCGCGGCTCGGCCATGTTCATGACCAGGTTGCGCACCCGCACCTGCCCGGTGTAGCGCAGCGCAAACTTGTGCACACCGGCGATGTGGTCGTAGTGCGGGTGCGTGAGAATCCAGGCGTCAATCACCGGCTTCTGTCCGTCCGGGGTATCCTCCAGCAGCACCTGCCAGAGCTTTTCGTCATCCTGCCCGGCGCTGCCCAGTCCGTCGTACAGCAGGAAATGCCCTTCCCCGAGCGAGAGCACATAGCACATGCCGAAATTCTGCGCCGCGGCGTCCGGGCTGACCTGCGTCAGCCGCTGCCGGCCCGCATATGCCGGGCGCTCGCCGAGCTGTGCCGGAACCGGCCTGCCCTCCGCCGCACAGAGCAGGCGTAGCTGCCGCCGGCAGGGGAGATAGACGGCGTACCGGTACCCGCTCTCCCGCTCCAGGCAGAAAAACCGGTTGCCGCAAACCTCCCTTTCCCAAAATGCGCCGGCCGGCGCGGGCGCGGAAAGCGTCCGCGCAAACGCCTCGCACGCGTCCGGGCTTACGTCCGGGAACGTCCGCAGATACACGCCGTCCCCGCAATCCGTCAGGCCGTCTGCCCGGCGCCGCCGGGCCACGGCCTCCTCCGTTGTACGGAGCTCTTCCATCCAGTTTTCCATCATTCCGTCCATTCGTCAGTAAAATTTGCTGTACGGGTCGTCCGGCTGCACGGCTCCCTCCAACTCGCCAAAATCCGGCGTCTCGGCGTAGGAGATGGTCTGTGTGCCCGCATAGGCATAAATCACCCGCTCGCAGGTATCGGTCAGATAGCGGTTCTGCTCCAGCGCGGCATAGGAGTCGCAAAGCTCGCGCGACGCCGGCCAGAAGGCCACGGACGGGCTGCACAGCCGATACAGGTCGGCCGAGCCGCCGTTGACGCCGTGGTGGGCGATCTGCATCACGTCGCACTTGAGGTCTTCATAGTACATCGATTTGATGCGCATGGCCCCCTCGCGCTCGGTATCCCCGAACCAGATGTAGCGCTCACCGTTGGTCACCGCGTCAAACACCATGCTCATGCTGTTGAATTTTTCAAACGGCTCGGAGGTGCTGGTATCCTCCTGGGTATACAGGATGCTGAAGGTCACTCCCGGCAGCGCAAAGCTCTGCCCGGTGTGCGCCTTGACATACCGGCAACCGCCGAACTTGCCGTTGACGCTCTCGAAGGAAAAGGAGCGCTTGGGCTGGTCACTCAGGGAGTACAGGAAATCGGAGGGGTCGTTGCCAATCAGATACGAAACCGTCACCTGATCCGAGTACGAGCTGACAAAATCCCGCAGGGTGCCGTAGTGGTCGTTGTGCCCGTGCGTGAGGAACCAGGCGCGGATGACGATTTCCTCCACGCCGGCAGGCTTCAGCGCGTTCAGCGTATCCCACAGAATCTGCGTGTCGCTCCCGCCGTAACCCCCGTCGATCACGGCAAAACTGCCGTCCTCCAGCAGAATGACATATCCCATGCCGCCAACGCTCCCGGAAACGGTGTAATCCAGCCCGAGCTGGGTCACGCTGACCTCACAGACCTTGTCGTACGATTCCGGAAACACCGGGAACACCGCGTCCTGCTGTGTGCTGACCCGGAACTCCGAGAGATGCTTGAGGTAGTAGATGTGCACCTGCGTGCTCTCCCGCCGGTAGGTGGCGGCAAGCACCGAGCTGCCGGCGTTTTGCTGCCACACGCTGTAGCCCATGGCCTCCAGCTCCTGCCCGTACGCCCCGAAAATGCTCTCGTCTGCGTTCTGCCACCACAGCTGCATCACGCCGTCCGAGCAGTTGAACACCCCGTCGTAATAATCGCCGCCGGCGCTGGTCGGGACGTCCATATAATAGCCCGCATCATTGCTTTCCACCAGATTCTCGCGCGGGTAGCAGAGGCTGACCTTCCCCTGCGCGTCGGTATAGGAGGTGTATTTCAGACTGTCCAGAAACCGGTCGGTGGCCAGAATCAGGTCTTCATCGGTCCAGCCGAACAGAATGATTTTGCCCTCCACATAGTACACGCCGTAGGTATCGGGCGGGCAGGAATCCTTCAGGCTGTCAAACGCCGCGTAGCTGGTGTGCCCCACCAGGATTTCGGGCTCGGAGGCGTTCTGCCCGGCCGAGGCGTCGGTCCGGACGGTGACCGGCTCGCTGCCCGCCCCCTCCAGCGCATCGGCAATCCGGTACAGGCAGTCCATTGCCGTGTCGGTTGCGTACTGTGCGCGGACCAGCGCATACTGCGGCACCCCGGCGCTGACCAGCGTGACGCTGTCGGCCTGCCCCCGGTAAAACAGATCGCCCGGAATGCTGCCGTCCGCCCCCTCGCCGAGGTAGGCCGAGAGGAAATATTCCACCGCCATCGGGGTAAAGCTCTCGGTATAGCCCACCAGCACCAGCTTGCTGCCCACCAGGGCGGCTGCATATTCGCCGGGCTGCAGCTGCGCGAGCACCTGCGCGGTTTCGGACCGGTTGGTGTGACCGATCAGAATTTCCTTTGCGTTCGGGTCGGCCTGCTCCCCGTCCGGGAGAAAGTCGGTGGAAAACGAAGGATCGCCCCCCACCACGTCCAGCAGGGCCTCGTAAAGGTCGGACGCGCGTGCGGTGACGCTGTCCGACGTCAGCTGCGGGCGCACCAGCCCGTAGCCCGAAAGAGAGACCGGCGCGGCCGGCTCCGGGGCCGGCTCCTCCGGCTCTTGCTTCCGGCAGGCGGCAAGCAGAACGGTCAGGCACAGAAGCAGCAGCACCGGTGTGCGGAATTTGCTTGATTTCATTTCGGTTCTCCTTTCCCAAAAGAACCCGGAAGCCGGCGGGGCATATCCGCCCCGCCGGCCCGGTCGGGTTACAGATTCAGCTGGTCCGGCGCCCAGTAGCCGGGCTCAGACACAAAGGGGTCGCTGGTGGTGACGAGATCGGTATCTGCCACCGGAATCGGAACCAGAACGGGCGATTCGTATGTTTTCATAACTCTCTCCTCCTCAATCCGCAAAGTCTTGCAGAATCCCGCGCTGGTCGGCGGTGTACGGGCTGAGGCTGCTGACCTCGCCTGCCACGCCCTCCAGCGTCAGGCCGCTTTCCACAACGTACCTATAATCCTGCGCATCGGCGCCGGTCCAGGCGCTGCCGTCGGCACGGTACAGGTTGCCCTCGGCGTCGCGGTACAGCAGGTCCTCCAGCGCGGCCGTAGCCACGTCCCGGACGCACCGCGCCTGCGCGTCGGCCGCGTACACCGTGCGCACGGTGCGGCCGTCAACGGTCAGGTCGATGTACCCGACACCCGAAAAGCTGCTGCCGTAGTGCTCCTCCCGGATGTTGACGAGCGAGCCCGCCACGCTGCCCGGCGTTCCGCCGAACCAGGAGCCGCTCCCGGTCGGCACCGACACATAGGCGCGCTGCTCGCCGGTGTAGCCCAGCGTCCCCTCCGCGTAGGCATCCAGCGCCGCGCGGGTAAAGCCGCCGGCCGCGGTGACAAACGCCGTGGGGGAAATGAGCATTCCGTAAGAGAAGGCGGTGTGGCGCTGCATCCGCTCATAATACAGCCCCTGGGTGTTCATCTGTGCGGCAAAGCGCAGGCCGGCGGGGGTGTTGAGGCGGACCGAGGCGCCGGTCAGCATCGCAAATTGCAGGTCGTTTTCGGCATCGGTACAGGAAAATCCGGTCACGGTGCGGGTGTCGTCGGCAGCGGCGTCATTGTAAAAGGCATCCGCGCCGGCCTCACCGCTCACATTGCCGAGGTTGACCGCATCCACCATCAAAATGGGATTTTTCGCCCAGGAGAAGAAGCCAGAGGCATACTGGCTGGACTGAATGTCACCGAAGTTGGTGCAGCCGTATGACAGAACCAGTGAGGTGCCGTCGTTATGCACCTGGAAGCCCGCTGCCGCCGGACGGCTTCCGCCCGAGGAACGGATGTTGCCGAAGTTGGCGCAGTCCACATACTCAATCCTCTTGGTGGAGTAAGCCACAAAGCCCGCGGTGCGGACGTCGCTGCCCGTGGTGGTGGAAACGGAGATGTCCGCGTAGTTGACACAGCGGTAGAACTGTGTTGCGTCGACATTCAGATTGGCCACAAAGCCGCCCACGTTGAGCCAGTTGTTGCCCAACGCGCTGAGGTTGCCGCTGATGCTGCCCGCAAAGGAGCTGCCCAGGATGGCGCAGCGGCGGGAGGTACCCAGAAAGCCCCCGATGTTCGCTTTTCCGCCGGTGTGCGTGACTTCCGCGTAGATCTGCACATTGTCGATCAGTGTGCTGTAAGTGGCGTTGTTGTTGCATTCGGCCGCCAGCACGCCGACGCTCGGCGCGGTGCTGTTCGCAGCCGCGGTGGTCAGCGTAACGGGAGCCTCGCTTTTGCCCAGCTTCAGATTGGTGATAAGGGTATCATAATTCTTGGCAAGGAAGTTGAAGAAGCCGGCGTTGCCGGCGCCGCCGCTGACGGTGAAGTTGTAAACGGCATAGCCATTGCCGTCGAACACACCGCTGAAGCCGTCGGCCCCCGAAAAGACAAAGTTTTCAAAGCTCTGCCCCTGCAGGTCGAGGTCGTTTGTCAGCCGCCAGACCCCACCCGCGGCGGTCATGCCCTGCAGATCCGCCAGTGTGGAAACCTCGGTCACCTCGGTGTCATCCTCCCCGCAGCCGACAATGTACAGGTAGCGGTCGCCGGCACTCTGCGTTCCGCCGAGCAGCCGCCCGGAGTTGGCTCCCGTAACGGTGTCAGTGGAGGTGCAGTCTTTGATGTACAGGTCGGAGGCGTAGCGCAGCCCCACCATGCCGCCTGCAAACTGCGCGGTGCTGGAACCGCCGGTGCTGACGCTGCCGATATTGGAGCAGTCCTCCATCTTCAGCGAAGAACCGGAGAAGCCCACCAGCCCGCCGGCGCGGAGGTTGCCGCTCCCCACAGCCGAAACAACGGCGTGGTTGGCGCAGTCTTCCATAACATTCTGTCTGTAGTGCATTCCCGACGGGAGCGACTGGAGTGTGGTGATCAAACCGACCAGCCCGCCGATGTTCTTTTCACCCGCGGTTTCCTCCGCATCGGTCAGGCTGCCGTAAAAGGCGCAATCAGTCATAATGAATCTGGTCGCCGAACCGATCAGGCCGCCCACATCGTATCTGCCCGTGCTCTGATTGACATATTGGCCGTATACGGTGATGTTTTCAAACACCCCGGAGTTCGTGCTCCATTCGTTTGCGGGTCTCACCATCATTCCGGCAAGAAAGCCCTGACAGCGAACGCCGGAAGCGGTGTTTGTCATCTGGATCGGCGCATCCGGGGTGCCAATGATGAGATTGCTCACGATTGTGTTGCTGCTGTCACAAATTTGGGAGAAGACCCCCATGCTTCCGCTGGCACTGCTGGCGGAAGGCGCCAGCGAGAAGTTTTTCAGCGCGTAGCCGCAGCCGTCTAGTACGCCGGCAAAGCTCTCCACCAGATATTGGACCGTGCGTCCGCCGAAGTCGATGTCCTGCGTCAGATAATAGGCGTTGCCGGACTCCATGGCCAGGAACTCCTCCGGCGTGGAAACCGGAATCCACCCCTCCCGGTCGGCAGAGACCGCGGCCGGGGAGCCGTCCGCCGCCACGGCTCCCAGCGGGAGAGCGGCGGCAAGCACTGCCATTGCCAGAAGAATGAGACAGAACCGTTTGCTTGTTTTCATGATGTTCTCCTTTTCCGTATGAAATGATATATGGGTTGGCCGGAGCGGTCCGTCCGGCCGGGCGGACCGGGTCAGGCCTGCGCGCGCTGCTGCAGCGCACGGATGTCGGTCTGCATATCGTCAAGCAGCTCGCGGATCTGCTCGGCCACCTGTTCGCTGAACCGGGAGGCAACAAGGTTCTGTTTGTCGTTGTTGATGATGGTGCGCAGCTTTTGATGCACACTGTCCAGCACCTTGGTATACAGCACGCCGGCGTCCATTTTGATGTTCCCCGTAATCATATCCAGCATTTCCCAGGAGTCGGGATCATCCATATAGCGCTCCTTGAGCGCGGTTTCATAGTAGGCGGGCGTCACCATGCGGTAGCTCTCGGAGGCCATCACCTCCAGCACTGCCCCGAGCATCGCGTGCTTGTCGGCGGGCACGGTGCTGGGAATGGCAACCCCTGTGTAGGAATCGTGCTGATAGGCATAGTATTCGGTTTGTGAGGTGTCCAGCTTGGCAATCGGCAGAATCATATACTTGTCGGTCATGTTCCGCACCGATTCATCCTCCACATGCAGCAGACGCAGGGTGGCCATGAGTGCGGTTTGGGAGGCAAACTTTTCGGCAATCTGATTCTGCTCCCCGTTCCCGCTCTCGTCCGCAAAATCCGGCGTGTAGAGATAGGTTCCGTCGCAGTCGTAATACAGCCGCAGAATTTTATCTACTGCGTTGGCCAGACGTTCCTTGGAGAGATTGTACTCATAAAAATTGTCGTCGGTTTTTGTGAGTATATTGATTTCGCATGAGGACCAATAGGGGTCCACATTGAGATAGGCACTGGAGACAAAGCCGTAGACATCCTGCTCGTTGTGGTCGATGCCGTCCACGTCGCGGTAGTACTGGGAGGCCAGCTCGTACTGGTAATCCAGCGTCCAATCCCCCTGCCGCACCACCTGCATCAGGTCGGGCGCGCCCTGATGGGAATTGAGCAGGTTTTTGTTGACGTATGTAACAAACACATAGCGGTAATAGGACAGTGAAATGGGGCCTGTGGCCATGTACTGGGCGTTGCCGATGGATGCGGTCTCGTTGAACAGCTGGGACCAGTACCCGGCGCTCAGGTTGAGATTGGGAACCGTCAGCAAATCGGTCAGCAGCCCCTCCGAGGTATACATAATGGTGGAATACACCGGATTCCAGGCAATGTCAAAGCTGTTCAGGTTGGCCTGGCGGTCCTGGCGGATGGCGTCTGGCACGGCATACTGCGGCGCCGAGCCGCTGCCCATGGGAATGTTGGTGATGCTGACCTTCAGGCGTTCCTCCACCCGCTTGTTGCGGCGGAAGACGGCATCGTCAATCACATCGCCGTTCATGCGCGACACCACAACCTCATCGGCATACCATTCCCGGTTGGTGGAGGCAATGCGGATTTCCTCCATGCCGAAATCCTGCTCCCCAACCTGATCCGGAATATCGTAGATGCTGGACTCACCGGTCTGGTCGGTCTGTCCGCCCTGCTGTCCGTCGTTGCCGGCGTCGGCGGAGCCGCTCTCGCCCGGGGTGCCGGGCTCCTTGTCTGCACAGGCTGCAAGCAGCGAAAGCAGCAGCAGAACAGCCAGGATGCCAGTCAGATACCGGAGCAGCCCGCTTGGGTATTTTTTACATTCATACACGGTCCTTTTTCTCCTTTTTATTGATTTTCGGGCAATATGCCCCGTAAGAGATTATACCACACCGCACAGACTTTTGCAATTGCGAAAATTTTCGGAGAATCATTTTCCCCGTTTAGGTAATTGATAAAATACGTCAGATAAGACAAAAGCAAGGGCTGAAATTTGTACATTATACCTATAACCCAAAAAATCCCGGCCGGGTACCGGGGGCGCCGGGCACGGGCCGGAGGGATATCCGGCGCGGGCAGCCGCCAAAGGCGGGTACCCGCGCCGCAGGCAAAAGCAGGCGGCAGCAGGCCGGGGCGCCGGGAGCGCCGCCGGTCCGCTGCCGCAAAAACGGGTCGGACGTCCGCATCGGGTATCCCGTCGGATACCGTGTCGATACGGGTCAGATATCGTATTTGGCCAGGATTTCGCTGGGGGTTTTGTGCAGCAGCGAAAGAACCGGCACGGTGCCGCAGAACAGGCACACCGCGTACAGAATCACCAGCAGTCCGCCGGCCATCCAGAGCGGGTAGAAGAAGAGCTCGATCATCAGCGGGGAGACGCCAAACCACAGCCGCATCACCGCGCTGGAAATCAGGAAGCCGATGAACACCGTCAGCGTGGTGAGCACCAGCGACTCAATGAAGAACCGGAACGCCAGATTCCGGCGCGACACCCCGATGGCGCGGTAAATGCCCACCTCCTTGATGCGGCTCATCAGCGCCGAGCGCATGATGAAGTACATGCACACGCTCATCAGCACCAGCAGCACCGCCATGACAATCAGGTTGGAAAGGATGTCGCCCTGCTGGTCCTGTATCAGCTCGTTGTAAATATCCTCCGGCTCAATCACCGGCAGATAGCTCTCGGGCATACCGACGGCCACATGCAGGTCTGCAAATTCCCGCGCCAGATAGTCCCGGGTACGGGCCGGGTCGGCCGAGTGCACCACCGTGTACAGCGCGGCGGTGGGCCCCAGCGGGTAGACGGTGGTATCGCTGGTTACGCTCTCCGAAAGTTCGCCTGTGCCGCGCAGGCAGGCGCTGGGGTGCGTGGGGCCGATCTGGCGCGAAAAGGCCTGATAGTCGGTTCCGTTGACCAGGTACTCGCAATCACCATATTGGAAATGTCCGTTGTAGGCGTCGCTGTTGTAATACTCGTTCTCGTACACATAGCGGTAGTTCTCCAGCAAAAGGTCCAGGTCGGGATACCCGCTGCCGCCGTTGCTCTCGATGTCGGACATCTCCTCTGCCGTGGGGTATCGTCCGTTTGCCTGATAAAAGCAGTCGGCCCAGTAGAGCTGCTGCCCCATGGGCAAATACCAATACCTGACCTCCTCAATGCCCTTTTCGGCATATATCCAAAGGTACATGTCCTCGGGCATCAGGGCGGCCTTCCAGCGCAGGTAAGCATCGGCATGGGCGTAGTACACCTCGGCGTAATACTCGTACAGGCGCGTGTTCTCCATTTCCTGCCGGGCCTGGTCGTACGCCGGGCTGCCCGGCTCCAGGTCCGGGTGCTCCGCCCGCATCTCTGCCTCCAGCCACTCGTCCATGTCCGGCAGGGAGACGCCCTCGTCGGCGCACCATTCCTCGTAGCTCAGATCACTGCGCAGCACCCCGGCAATGCGGATTTCCCGCCCGTGAATCCGGATGGTGTCGCCCACGGCGGGCAGGTCGGTCCTGCCGCTGTCGTTCCGAATCAGGAGCACCGCCTCCCCGGCCTCGGTCTGTATCCCGTAGTCGGCGGCGGGGTACACGTTCAGCGTGCCAAGGGTGCTGAGCGCATATTGGCTCAGCGCCGCCTCGGAGACATAGACCGCGCTCTCGTCCGACTCCACCACGCCGGCAATGCGCATGTTCCGGCCACCCACCGTCATCGAGGTGGTAATCAGCCCAAGCAGGTCCCGGTATTCGGTGATGTAGCCCAGCGAGGATTTTTCCAGCAGCGTGTCGGCCATGGCGGTGGTAATCAGCAGGTCGGCGTCGTCCAGGTCGGTGTTCCGCCCGGCCACCAGCGGCAGCTCCAGCCCAAGTGAGCGCTCCAGGCGCACCGCGTTGGCCGAAAAGCCGGTGCCCCCCATCGTCATATTCATCTGCGAAAAGGTTTCAAACGAGCCGGTGCGGAAGGAAACCGTATCGTCCCCCCGCGGATAATTGAGGAGCAGGCGCACCGAATCGATGCCGCTCTCGGGGTCTCCGACCGCGGCATTGAGCCTGGCCGAGACGTCCGCGTCGGTATACACGTAAAAGGTGTTGTGGCTGTAGGCGGCATCGGCCTCTATCAGCTGGCGGAAGGCCGTGCCGAACAGCGCGCTCATCAGCACCAGGATGGCCGAGAAGAAGGCCATGCAGGTCTGCAGCAGCTTTTTGCCCTTTTTGCGCCGGTGGAAGTTGGCCAGATACCCGCTTTTGACCGAAGAACCGAACGAGAACAGCCTGCCGTACCGGCTCCCCTGCACCGGCGGGAGCTTTGACATATCAATGCCGGCGCTCTGGGCCCTGGCCTGCTCCTCCTGCGCAAACACGCCCTCGCGCAGGCGCACCTCGCTGGTCTCGTCCAGCACCTGCACGCGGGGTGTCTCCACCTGCAGATACATTCTGCCCCCGCTGTTGACAATACGCAGGCGCACCGGTTCGGACGGCGCAGGGCCGTAATACTCGATCTGCGCGTCGGCGTCCGAGAGCGTGCGGCGCTCCAGCTCCCCTAAGAAGATGTCGTTTTTGTCGCGCGCGGCAAAGCCGTTGGCCCCCTCGTTGTCCCGGACGCCGGTCACACAGCCGTCCCGCAGCTCAATGACCCTGTCGCAGTAGTAATCCACCAGGTTGGCCTCATGCGTCACCAGCAGCACCAGGTGGTCGCGGGAAATCTGCTTGAGCAGATCCATGATGAGAATGGTATTGGTCTCGTCCAGATTCCCGGTCGGCTCGTCGGCCAGAATGATGCGGGGATTTTTGACAATGGCGCGCGCAATGGCAATGCGCTGCTGCTGCCCGCCGGACAGAGTGTCCGGCGTCCGCGCGCGGTAGTGGTCCATGCCCACGTTGGCCAGCGCGGCCATGGTGCGGGTTTCAATTTCGGCGCGGTCGGTCATGCCGCACAGCCGCAGGGCGTCGGCCACGTTGTCAAAGCAGCTCTCCTCTTTGTTGAGGTTGTAGTTCTGGAAGATGTAGCCAACCAGGCGGTTGCGGACGCCGTCGGTATCCCGCCGGATGTCCTGCCCGTCCAGGGTCAGGCTGCCGCTCTGAAAGCGGTCCAGCCCGCCGATGACGTTGAGCAGCGTGGTCTTGCCGCAGCCGCTCTTGCCGAAAATGGCCACCATTCCCTTTTCGGGGAGCTCCAGGTTGACATTGTTGATGACGTGAATTTCGTTCTGCCGGCCCTTGTTGAAATATTTGTTCAGAGAACGGATGCTGATCATTCGGCGGTCCCTCCTTTCAGGGATTTTTTGACGCTCTGGCCGAACAGGCGGCGGATCTGCTTATGCGTGACGCGCAGGGTCAGCAGCAGCATACCGACAAACAGGAGCGCATACTGCCAGGGGTACAGATAGAGCGAGAGATACTTGCTCAGCAGCGGGCTGCGGTAGCAGATGTTGGCGGCCAGCACCACCAGCACATAGGCGGGCAGCAGGGCCAGCAGCATCCGCACGTACATCCCCAGCCGGATGACCCTGACCCGGATGCCCATTGAGCGCATGATGGCCATGTCCCCCCGGAAGGCGTCCAGCGTGCGCGAAGAGCACAGATAGATGAAAAAGGCCAGGAACAGGATGGCGGCCAGCCAGATCAGCGCCGCAAACAGCGCCTCAAAGGTGCTCAGGATGGTCTCCATCGGGTCGGGGGTATAGGTGGTGTCGGAGGGAACCGCGATGTAACCCCGGTCGGCCAGCTTCTCGGCCGCGGCATCGGCAGCCGCGTCGTCAGAGAAGAACAGCGAGGCCTGCCGGTAGGATTCCCCGAGGAACTCGTCGGCCATTTCCAGCAGCAGCTCCGGGCTGAAAACCACGCCTCCCGCAGAGAAGGGATTGTCGGCCAGCGCTCCGCCCGCCGACAGGGACGACGGCTCGGTATCGGTCAGATCCCCGTTGCCGAATATCCTGCTGTAGGTGCGGGTGGAGGAGGAATCGGTAAAATCGTAATTGTAGTTGTAATACGTGGTGTCCAGGCGGACCGTGATGGTCATCTGCAGGTCCGGGTCGGCTGCCGCGTCGGCCAGATACTGCTTGTAACGCTGGCGGTAGTCCGGGTCGGAAATATAGATTTTGCCGGGCTCCACATCCTCGGCGGCGTAGCCTGTGTTTGAGCTGAAAGAGTAACCGGGATAATCCGGCTGATTGAAGTCAACCGAAACCTGCAGGTTTACATTCCGCAGCAGATAATGCGCGGCGGTAATCAGCCGGAAGCCCTCCTCGGTCAGCAGCACCTGGCCGCTCTGGTTGGTGTCATAGTAATATTTGACGCCCACCACGCGGAAGGCCATGCCCTCCAGCTCAATCTCCTGCACGGCAAGGCTGTCCTTGCCGTACTTGGGCTGATAGGCGATGGGCAGGTAGAGCAGCACCTCATCCCGCGCCTCGGGGTAGCGCCCGATCACATCGCTGCCGAAATCCTCGCCGTACGTGTACTGCAGGGTGGTGTAGGCCGAGCCGTCGTCCAGGAAGATGTAGTATCCCCCCTCGTCCAGCAGCGCGTCGCAGTGCAGAACGCCCTGCGCGCCCAGCTCGGCGGCCAGGCTCTGCAGCTCTTCCTCGCCAATCACCGCGCCGTTCTGCCGGGCCAGCACCAGCCGGCCGTTGATGTGGCGGAACATCCGGTAATCCGAAAACAGGCCGGCAGCATTCCCCGAAACCGCGGTGACCAGGAACATGCCCATGGTGCCGATGAGCATCAGCAGGCAGAGGAACAGCGAAAGTCTGGGGCGCGAGGTGAAGATGGAGGTCCCCAGCGTAATGCCGTTGCGCAGGTCGGAGGGCTTTTTGACCGGCCTTTCCTCCTGCGCGGCCGGCTGCGGGGGCGGCGGTGCGGTGGGCTCCAGCACATGGTCGGATTCCACGGTCCCGTCAAAAATCCGGATATGGCGGGTGGCGCAGTGCTCCACCTGCTCGAAATTGTGCGTGACCATAATCAGCAGCTTGTCCCGCGAGACCTCCCGCAGGAGCTGGATGATTTCCTCCGACGTGACCGAATCCAGGTTGCCGGTCGGCTCGTCGGCCAGAATGATGGGGCTGTCCTTTGCCAGCGCCCGGGCAATGACCGTGCGCTGCTTCTGCCCGCCCGAGAGCCGGCTTCCCTTCTGGCGCAGGTGGTCCGCCATGCCCACGCGGGTCAGCAGCTCCACGGCGCGCCGCCGGCGCTCGCGGCGGTCGGCGATGTGCATCAGGGCCAGCTCCACATTCTGCAGGACGGTATAGCTTTCGATGATGTTGTAATCCTGAAAAATGAACGAGATGTACTTCTGGCGGTAGTTCTCCCAGTCGGGCTGAAGATAGTGGGCGGTGGACTGCCCCTCAATCAGCAGGTCCCCCTCCTCGTAGGTGTCCATTCCGCTGATGACGTTGAGCAGGGTGGATTTGCCCGAGCCGGATTTTCCGGTGACGGCGACAAACTCCCCCCGGTCAAATGACAGGTTCACGCCGCGGATGCCCACCGCAACGTTTCCCTCGGACACGTAGATTTTACCGATGTCCTTCAGTGTCAGCAAAGACAAGTTCGGTTTCCTCCTTTTCGGTTTTTGCGCACGGGCGGTCCCGTGCGGCAGCGACGCCTATATTATACCACGGGACGGCCGGCAAAAGCAAGGCCTTTTCCAAAACAGTCGCCGAAAATTCACATCCGGTTACAACCGATTTTTTTGTTGACAATTCATGGAAAAAGTGGTATGATAAAAGAGAGCGCGGCCCCGCATAACCGTTCCGGAAAAATGTTGTTGACATCGGCCGGGGAATCTGTTATAATGGAAGCGGAAACCGCCCTGCGCAGCGCATACCGCCGGCAGGCAGAGCAGAGACCGCGGCCCGACCCGGCGCGGCGCCCGTATTCCGGGCGGCGTCTATGAAAGGCCGGCGGCACGACAGAAGGAGATCAAACGCATGAACCGTACAGTAATTGGCATTGACGTGGGGGGCACCACCACCAAAATTGTGGGCTTTTGCAGGAACGCAAAGGGGAAGCGGCAGCTCATTGCCCCGCAGTTTGTGCGGGCAACCGACCCGCTGACCTCCATTTACGGCGCCTTTGGCAAATTCACGGCCGAAAACGCGCTGGAGCTGGAGGACATTGACCGCATTATGATGACCGGAGCCGGCTCCTCGGTCATTCACAAAAGCATTTACAACCTGCGCTGCCTGCCGGTGCCGGAATTTTCGAGCAGCGGCATTGGCGGGCTGTATCTGTCGGGGCTGGACGAGGCCATTGTGGTGAGCATGGGCACCGGCACCGCCCTGATTCACGCACGCCGGAACGGAGAGGACTACGACATCCAGTACCTGGGGGGCACCGGCATCGGCGGAGGGACGCTGGTGGGGCTCTCGCGCCGGATGATCGGCGTGGATTCGGTTGAGCACATCGAGCAGCTCTGCGCCGGGGGGAACCTGGACAACGTGGACCTGCGCATCAAGGACATCTCGCGCAACCACGCCTACCACGGCATCAACCAGAATCTGACGGCCTCCAACTTCGGCAAGCTCTCGGACATGGCCTCCAACTCGGATCTTGCGCTGGGCATCACCAACATGGTGGCCGAAACCGTGGCAATGCTCTCGATTTTCGCCGCCCGCAGCTATTCGCTGCGCGACATTGTGCTGATTGGGAACCTGACCACCCTGGCCCCGATCCGCCAAGTGTTCGCCGGTCTGTCGGACAGCTTTCAGGTCAATTTCATCTTCCCCGACAACGCGCAGTTCGGCACGGTCATCGGCGCGGCGCTCTACCAGGCAAAATAAACCGGGACATCCGGCACAAAGAGGAGACATCCGTCATGCAGTATGACATTCCCGCCCGCATTTCCAGCGGCAGCTACCGCGAGGGGCATGTGCAGGGCATTGCCCTGGATCCCGTGCGCGGCTTTGTTTACTATTCGTTTACCACCATGCTGCTCAAAACCGACCTCTCGGGCCGGCCGGTCGGCAGCGTGGCCGGCCTGGCCGGGCATCTGGGGTGCATCACCTACGATCCCGCGGCCGACGCGGTGTACGGCTCGCTGGAACTCAAGCACGATGCCATCGGGCAGGGCATTATTGCGCGCACGGGCCGGGATCCCTCGGCCGAGGACGCCTTTTATCTGGTCGCCTTCCATGCGGCCGCCGTAACCCGTATGGACATGGACGCCGAGGCCGACGGGGTCATGCGGGCGGTGTATCTGCGGGACGTGGTGCGGGATTACAGCGCTGCGGACGAAATCAGCGGCAGGCCGCACCGCTACGGCTGCAGCGGCATTGACGGCACCGGGCTGGGGCCGGCCTTTGGCGCCGACCCGCTCTCTCCCCCGAAAATCATGGTGGCATACGGCATTTACGGAGACACCGCGCGCAGCGACAACGACCACCAGGTCATCCTGCAATACGACCCCGCGGTCATTGCCGCCTACGGGCGCCCGCTCAGTCAGGCGTCGCCGCATCACAGCGGCCCGCCCTGCTGCGAGCGCAGATATTTCCTTTACACCGGAAACACCGAGTACGGCATACAGAACCTGGAATACGACAGCGCCACCCGCTGCTGGCTGGCGGCGGTATATCCCGGCAAAAAAGAGACCTTTTGCAACTACCCCCTGTTTCTGATTGACGGCGGCGCGGCCCCGGCCGAACGCGAGCTGACCGGCCGCCCCGGCGAGCGCGGGGACTGCCTGGCCTCCCCGGCCATGGGACTGCCCGGCCGGCAGGGACAGGCGCGCGGGGCCCGCTTCCCCTACGGGCAAACCGGCATCTGCGCGCCCGGGGACGGCAGCATCTGCTTCTCGCAGCCCGCCCACTGCCCCGGGACGCACACCTATTCCTGCACCGTAGTGCGCTACCGCTGGGCGCCCGGAACCCCGGAGCTGTTTGCCGAGTGGGAGGCATAACCCGGGAGCCACAAAACCGAAGGAGGCAACCGAACATGCGGATTCTGATTGCGGAAGACGAAAAAGACCTGAACCGGGTCATTGCCCGGAAGCTGCGGGAGGACGGCTATCTGGTGGATACCGCCTTTGATGGCGGCGAGGCGCTGGACTATCTGCGCGCGGCGGAATACGATATGGCGGTGCTGGACGTGATGATGCCGGAGATGGACGGCTTTGCGCTGCTGGCCGCCATGCGGGCAGAGGGCATCCGGACGCCGGTGATCTTCCTGACCGCGCGCGACGCGGTGGAGGACCGCATCCGCGGCCTGGATCTGGGGGGGTGCGACTACATGATCAAGCCCTTTTCCCTGCTGGAGCTTTCGGCGCGCATCCGGGCCGGAGTCCGCAAAAGCGACGGGAACCCCGACAGCCGCTATCGGCTGGCCGACCTCGAGCTGGATACCGCCACGCACGAGGTGACCCGCGCCGGCCGGCAGATCCGTCTCTCGGCCAAGGAATACGCCATGCTGGAATACCTGCTGCGCAACAAGGGGCTGGTGCTCTCGCGCGAAAAAATTGAAAACGCGGTCTGGGGCTACGACTATGAGGGGGGCACCAACGTGGTGGACGTCTACATCCGCTACCTGCGCCAGAAAATTGACGATGGCGCCCCGGTGCGGCTGATTCATACCGTGCGCGGCAGCGGCTATGTGCTCAAGGAGGGCGGGCAATGAAATGCAGGCCCCTGCGCTTCCGGACGCGCATTACGCTGTGGTTTTCGGCCGTGCTGCTGGCCTTTTTCCTGATTCTGTTTCTGCTGATTACGGTCATCAACAACTCGGTGCTGCAGCAGAACGTCAAAAGCACCCTGATCGGGACCGTAAACAACAACGTTTCCGAGGTCCAGTACTCTCTGACGGCGGCCGAGCCGGCCGAGGGGGAGGTGTACATCCGGTACGGCGCCGGATACCTTCTGATCGACCGCCGGTTCCTCCGGCTGGAATCCGGTGTGTATTCCTCGCTCTATTCGGCCGACGGCGCCCTGCTGTACGGCGAGAACCCGGTTGGAAACGCCAACCCGCCCTTCGCGGACGGCCGACTGACCGAAACCGAATATCAGGGCGTACAATATTATATATTCGACCGCATGGCCGCCGAGGGACTGTGGCTGCGGGGCGTGATTTCCGAGCAGGAAAGCCGCGGGCTGGTGCAGAACGCCACCCGGCTGATTCTGCTGATTTTCCCGCTGATTGCCCTGGTGGCCATTGGCGGGGGCTACCGGATTGCCTCGCACTTCGCCGCGCCGCTGGTCGGCATTGCAAAAGAGGCCGACCGGATATCCACCGGGGCCGACCTCTCCAAGCGGCTGCCTGCCACCCGGGACGATGAAATCGGCCGGCTGGCGCAGAGCTTCAACTCCATGCTGGAGCGGCTGGAGGATACCTTTGCGCGGGAAAAGCGCTTCAACCGGGACGTCTCCCACGAGCTGCGCACCCCGCTGGCCGTCATCTGCGCCGAATGCGAGTACGCGCTGGACCGGGAGCGCAGCGCCGCGGAGTACCGTGAAGTTCTGCAAACCATCTCCGGGAAGGCCGGGGAGCTCAGCAGCATTACGCAGGCCCTGCTGCTGCTCTCAAGGCTGGAGAGCGGCAACGCGCAGGTGGAGCTCTCCCCCATGGACCCCGCCGACGCCATCCGGGCCGCGATACGCGAAACCGCCCCGGCCGCGCAGAAGAACATCACGCTGGAAAGCGCGCTGGAGCCGGGCCTTACGGTGCTGGGCAACGAGGCGCTGCTGACCCGGCTGTTTGCCAATCTGATTTCCAACGCATACCGATACGGAAAGGAAAACGGGCGCATCCGCGTGACCCTGACCCGGGAGGACGGACAGGCGGTGGCGCGGGTGGCCGACGACGGCATCGGCGTACCGCCGCAGGAGCGGGAGCGGATTTTCGACCGTTTCTACCGGGCCGAAAACGCGCGGCGGCAGGGCGGGAGCGGCATCGGGCTCTCGCTGGTGCGGGAGATTGCGGCGGCGCACCGCGCCCAGGTCATGTGCCTTGGGAACGAAGCCGGCGGGAGCACCTTTGAGGTCCGGCTGGGGACGGTGTAGGCGCGCCCTGCCCTCCCCCCCCGATCCCGGAAAAAATTTTTTTGAAAAACTTTCCGGAACCTGCGGTTTTCTCATTTTTCTTTAATCTTTGGCGGGTATAATATGCTCACATCATTCAGCAAAGGAGTGTATGAAACATGAAAACCAAACGAACCCGCAAAATTCTTGTTGCCCTGCTCATCGTCGCCTCGGTACTGGTGGTCAGCCAGCTGCTGATTATGGCCGCCTCCGCCTTTGTCGAAAGCCGGTCCATCGGCCTGGGCAACGCCGTGGATCTCTCGCTCTACAACGCCAACGTCAGCGAAGCCGACGCCGAGATCACCCGCGCCAAGCTGACCCTGAAGAGCGGCGAGTTCATCTACAGCATCAAATTCCGTGCCGGGAATACGCTGTATGAATATGAAATTGCCGCGGATGACGGCGAAGTGCTCCACGTCAGCACCCTGCCCCTGGACCAGGCCGGAACCGGCAACAGCGGCAGCGCCGTCACGCTGGAGCAGGCCAAGCAGGCTGCGCTGGCCGACGCCGGACTGGCCGAGGCGGACGTGGTGTTTACCGAGACCAAGGCCGACCGGGATGACGGCGTTGCGGTATACGACATTTCGTTCTACACCCAGACCGGCTCGGGCCTGTGCTCCTACGACTACGAGATTCTGGCCTCCAACGGCGCGGTCGCCGTGGCCGAAGCCAGCTGTCGGCTGAACCGGATTCCCGACGCCGCAATCGGCGCGGGGGCCTCCCTCTCTCAGGATGACGCCCAGGCCGCCGCACTGGCCGACGCCGGACTGACGGCCGGGCAGGTCGCCCTGCTGCGGGCCGAGCTGGAGCGCGAGGACGGCGCGCCGGTTTACGAGATCGAGTTCCGCGTGACCACCGAAACCGCCGTGACCGAATATGACTATGAAGTTCTGGCAACCGACGGCACGCTGCTGACCCGTAAAACCGAAACCAGATACCTCAACGCCGGCCTTGCCGGCGGCGACGGCAGCACCGGGAATACCGGGAGCTCCGGAAATGCCGGGAGCTCCGGCAGCACCGGCGGAATCACGATGGAGGATGCAAAAAGCATTGCCCTGCAGGACGCCGGACTGAACGCCGGGCAGGTCTACTTCAAAAAGGTCCAGCTGGACCGCGACGACGGCCGCACGGTGTATGAGGTCGAATTCCTCTGCAACGGCTACGAATATGAGTACGAAATCGACAGCAAAACCGGCTCCATCCTCGAACGCGACCGCGAATGGGATGACTAAAGAGAGGAAGACCTTGGAGGGCCCCGCCTCTTAAGGAGAGGCCGGTCCCTCGGGGGCCCCCCGGCGAGACCTTCCCCGGCGCAAGGCCCCCAGAAATGCATACTGTGTTGCAAATACGGTATGCCCGGGGGCCTGCGCCGGGGAATTTCTTTTGGGGGTAGATGGATTTTCAGGATTTGCAGATGGGCGCGGCAGGGTGGCAACATGCCGGAGAAATCTTTTTGAAATTGGATAGACAATTAGCAATGTGCAATGAGCAGTGAACAGTGGGTAGAGATCAGAAAAAAGCAAGGGTAACAGCTGATATGTTACATAGGAATATACCCATATCATCAAAAACCGGACAACCAATGGCGGCTGTCCGGTTTTCTGATATGCAGGGCAAATCGCATTGGATGGCGGTATGCTCTTGCTTTTGCATACCTCACCCAAAAAGACTTCCCCGGCTGCCGCCCGCCGGCGGTGCGCTGTCATTGGCGATTTACTCAACAGGCGGGCGGCGGCTGGGGAAGGTCTCGCCGGGGGAGGCCCCCGAGGGACCGGCCTCTCCGAAAGGCTTCACCGGGTGGGACAGGCCGGGTAAATCCGAAGCAGATTTTTCGTCAGGCGAGCAAACCGCCAACGGCAATAGTTACCCCTTATTGCAACAAGCTACGCTTGTAGACGGCTTGCGATGCATGACGGAAAAGATGCAAGAAGTTGCCCGGTCTGTACCGCCCGGGGGAGCCTTCCAAGGCGGGTCTCTCCAAGGTCTTTCCCAGCGCCATCTATGTCCCACCGGGGGCGGGCGACGGCCGGGGAAGGTCTCGCCCGGGGGAGCCTTCCAAGGCGGCCCCTCCAAGGTCATCTCCTCAAACCAAGGGAAGCTCGGTCATGCGGAGGCGGGCGCAGCCATAGGGAATCAGGAGCCGGTCGGTCGGTGCGTCAAGCGGCCGGCGACTGAGCGGCACCGGAGCGCAGACGGTTTCGTACCCATCGGCCAGGCCCCAGTTGATGTGGCAGAGGTTGGCATGGATGCGCAGCGGCGGATGGCTTTGCGAGAACGGGATATCCGACACGCCGCACTCCTCCACGCGGAACTCCCGGCCGGCAAAGGCCAGGTTCCAATCCGAAATTCCGCGGTAGTCATAATCGCAATAGGGATATTTGCGCTCCACGCCATGTTTGACATACTCCACGCGGGTGCACTCGGCCTCCACGGGCAGAGAGAAAACCAGCGAGCCGCGGCGCAGGCAGCGCAGGCCGTGCGGGCGGGTTTCCAGCACCGTATCCACATCGAAATCGATTTCAAGCTCGGTCACGCCCTGCCGGAAGCCGTTGCGCACCAGCTCCCCGCGGCGGCCATGATCCCAGCCGTTGACGCGGAGATTGCGGGCAAAGGAGGGGATGCGCACATGCAGGCGCATGTCGGTGTCCCCGTCGGCCTCCACACGGTAGTGCATATGGTTGCGGAAGGGGTAATCGGTGGTCAGGGTGATGCGCACCGGAGTTCCCTTCCACTCGGTGCAAAGCCGGGACGGCAGGGGCAGCGCCCCCAGCACGCCGTCCGGCGCGCGCAGAAAGGCCGAAAGCGCCAGTTTGGGCCAGCCCTGCCCGAAATTGGCCGTACAGCAGCCAAAGTGCGGCTCCAGGCCGTAGCGGTGCGCCTCGCTGTTGTTGGTGCGGAAGTAGGACTTGCCCGGGAAGGGGGTGCAGTCGATCTGATTGACCATCTGCACATACTGGTGCGCCCACATATCCTCGGTCAGGGCGGCAGGCAGCGCGTTGAAGGCCACGCGCTCCAGCCGTTCGGCCCACACCCGATTGCCGGTGTAGGCATACAGCTGCTCCATCGAGTCCATCAGCTCCACCACGGCGCATAGCTCGGTTCCCTGTGTGGGGCTGATGCCCGAGAGGCACTCGTCCCCGGTAAAGGTTCCCACGGCGGTCCCGTTGAACTCCCGCAGCCGGCGGTAAAAATGCTCGGCCAGGCCGCGGTCCTCCTGCCCCAGCATATCGCAGGTCAGGGGCTCGCAGCGCAGCATTTCGCACAGGTTGACAATGTGGGTATCAAAGGTCCATTTGTTCAGCGGGCGCTCCCACAGCGCCTCAACGCGCCGGTAATCCATCCCGCCCCCGGCCAGCAGACGGGCCAGGTCGTCCATCCACGCCTCCGCGCCGCGCTCCCGCAGCAATCGGAGCGCCACAAAGCCCTCGTACCAGCGGTAGGCGCCCCAGCGGGTCAGAGAAACCGTACCGTCGCGCAGCTGCCCGTGCAGGTTTTTCATCATCCGGTACAGCGCGCCGGGAATCCGCTCGTCCCGGGTGCAGCTGTAGCAGTGCGTCAGCACCTTGCCGATGAGCAGCACCGCCCACAAATCGTAGCCCCTGCGCTGCTCGGGCGGCACAGGGCAGATCCAGCCGTCCGGCTGCTGCCGCTCCAAAATCTGGTCAATGCAGCGGTTGGCGCGGGCAATCAGCTCCTCATCCTCCAGCAGATATGCCATCGGCACAAAGCCGTCCAGCCAATAGGGGGCCCGCTCCCAGCCCTCGCGTTCGCCGCCAAACCAGGCGCTGTCCCGCACATCCGGCCATACGCGGTCCAGATTTCCGCACAATCCGTCGGCCTGCAGGCGGAGCTGCCGTCGCAGCCAGCCCATGGGCTTCAGCTCCAGGGGGGTAAAAAAGGTGTATTTTGCAGGCATTGTTCTGCCTCCTTCCGTGTTTGTCAGACATTCGTATATATATCATACCAGATTATTCGGAATTTTGCAATTGCCATACCCGAAATGTATATTGCAAAAACCGACTTTTTGTTTGACAAATCCGTTCTGCCGCGGTATAATAGAGGCAGAACCGGGCAAAACGGCCCTGTGGGAAGGAGACTGCGCCATGATTTTGCAAACCGACTCCATGATGCGGCTGAGCAACGCCGCGCTGAAGCGTTTTGTGCCGGGAGAGCTGCATGTCACCCGCGTATGCGCGCACAGCGTGCTGATTCTGATGATGCGGGGAGTGCTGCGCTTCCGGGAGGACGGGCGGGAGGTATCGGTTGTCCCGGGCGAATACTATATTCAGCGCGAGGGCCTGTTTCAGGAAGGAATGCCGATGGAAGGCGAGCCGCCGGTCTATTTTTACATCGAGTTCAAGGGAGGCGTTTACGCCGGGAGCGGCTCCGGCCCGGAGCTCCGCGGCCGGTATGAGCCCAACGCTGTCCGTCCGATGCTGCAGGCCATATCGGCGGCCTACAGCCGGCACACGGCGGACCGGTTTCTGCTCAACTCCTACATGTTCCGCATTTTCAGCGAGCTGATGCGGGGCTCCCCCGCGTACAGCAACACCGGCGACCTGCTGTCCATGGTGCGCTGCTACCTGAACGCCGAGTACGCCTCCCCCATTACGCTGGAGACGCTGGGCCGGCGCTTTGGATACCACGGGGACTACCTGGCCCGGCTCTTCCGGCAGCAATACGGCGTATCGGTGGGGCAGTACCTGACCTCGGTGCGGATGGAGCGCGCGGCATGGCTGCTCAGGAATACCGCCATGCGCGTCTCTGACATTGCCGCCGCGGTGGGCTACCGCGACCCCTCGGCGTTTTACCGCGCCTACGAAAAGCAGTCCGGCGCGCCGCCCTGTGCGGGAAGAGGAACGGTTGGCCGATAGCCGCAGCAGGGTCGGCTGCCGCGGCTGTCGGCCCCAAAAACGGCCCGCCGCAGATGCCAGGGTATCTGCGGCGGGCCGGAATCTGTCTATCCGCTCAGCCGACCCCCGGAATCAGATATCCGGCGGCAATGCCCAGAACAGCCGAGGCACAGATGACAACGATGGGATGCAGCCGGCATTTGGTTAGCACGGCCGCCACGGCGAAAATACCGCAGCTCACCCAGAATTGTGCCGAGGAGAACACCGACAGCTGCAACCCCTGCGGAAAAAAGACCGACGCCGCAACCGAAAGCGCCGAGGCAGCAATCAGCCCCACCACGGCCACCTTGATGCCGAACAGACCGCCCTGCACCCACTGATTGGAGCGGAATTTTTGCAGGCACTTGGCCACAATCAGAATCACGACAAACGAGGGCAGCACTACACCGAAGGTGGCGCAGAAGGCCCCGAACAGCCCGCCGGTCTCCATGCCCACATAGGTGGAAATGTTGATGGCAAAGGGCCCGGGGGTGCTTTCGCTGACCGCGATGAAGTTGACCAGCTCCTCGGCCTGTATCCAGCCGTGGCGCTCCATCTCGGACTGAATCATGGGCAGCATGGCGTAGCCTCCCCCGAAGGTGAAGAGCCCGATTTTGAAAAAGCTCCAGAACAGCTCCAGGAAAATCATTTCCGCTCCCCTCCCTTCTTTCGCGCCCTGCGCACGGCCAGATCCACAATTCCGACCGCCGCCGCGCAGACAATCACCAGCAGCACCTCAAAATCCAGCACGGCCACCGCAAGAAAGACAGCGGCCGCCACCGCATAGGCCACCACCCGCCGCGGGCACTGCCGGAACATGGACCACAGCGCCTGCACCAGCAGCACCACCACGCCGGCGCGGATGCCGAAAAAGGCATACTGCACGACCGCCAGCGACTGGAACCGGTTCAGCACAAAGGAGATGAGCACAATCACCCAGAACGAGGGCAGCACCACCCCGACGGTGGAGCACAGCGCCCCCCAAAAGCCCGCCGTGCGGTAGCCGACAAAGGTGGCCGAATTGACCGCTATCGGCCCGGGAGTGGACTCGGCCACCGCGATGATTTCCATCAGGTCGTCCTCGCTGATCCATCCCCGCCGCTCCACCAGCTCGCGCTGAATCAGCGAAATCATGGCGTAGCCCCCGCCAAAGGTGAAGGCCCCGATTTTGAGAAAGGTCAGAAAGAGCGTGAGCACCACGCGGCGCCGGCGCCGCTGTGCCTCCGGAGCCCCGGCCGCCTCCGGCTCTGCCGCATCGGCGGCCGGGGCGGCGTCGCGTGGCGGCTCCGGTGGCAGTGCGGCCGTCGGCTGCGAATCGGGAGCCGAGGCGGTCTCCGGCCTGTCCGGCGTGCCGGGCGTCTGTGGGCCGGACACGTCCGGCATTCTGCGTTTTTTCATCTGTATGCTACCTCCTGGAAGCTGTCATTGGGCGGTCTCCGGACCTGCCGGCCGCAAAAGCCGGTGGGGAAACCGGTCGCTCAGGCGGTTCCCCCACGGGTGTTTCTGTTTTTATTCCTCTCCGCGCACAGGGACAAAGCGGCCGGTCTCGGCCGACTCAAAGGCTGCCAGCATCACCTTCAGGTCGGTGCGCATCTGCCCGTAGGTAACCAGCTGCGGGGTCTGGCCGCGCACCGAGGCGATGAAGTTGCGGTAATAGTCGTGCACATCGGCGGTGGGCCGGGGGACGGTGTAGCTCTTGGTGGTCAGCTCGTCGCGCGGCGCCATGGTCTTGGTCAGACCGGCCGCCAGCTGCACCGGCAGCACCTCGTTCTCGTGCCAGTGGGTGCACTCCACCACCTGGGTTTCCTCCCGCCAGTCGCGCAGCAGCGCGGTGCCCTTTTCGGCCCGCAGATAAAAGCGGGGCATGGCGATGAAGTTGTAGGTCCCCATCTCCACCACGGCCAGCTGACCCGAGCGGAAGCGCAGCAGAATGCGGAAGCCGTCGTCCACCTCCTGGTTGGTGATGTGGTCCAGCGTGCAGAAGACGCTCTCGATGTTCGCAAAGCCGAAGATGCACAGCATCTGGTCGATCAGGTGAATGCCCCAGTCATACAGCATTCCGCCGCCGTACTTCTTTTCCCCGCGCCAGTCCGAGGGAATGCCGCGGCTGCCGTGAATGCGGGATTCGATGTTGATGACCTTGCCCAGCATTCCCGAATCGTAAATCTGTTTCATCGCCAGGTAATCCACGTCCCAGCGGCGGTTCTGGTGGGTGGAAAAGTGCATTCCGGTCTCCTGGGCCACGGCAATCATGCGGTCCAGCGAATCCAGCGTCAGGGCCACGGGCTTTTCGCAGATGACGTTTTTGCCGGCCCGCAGCGCGCGCACCACAACCTCCTCATGGACGTCGTTGGGCACCGCCACGGTCACCAGCTCCACCGAGCGGTCGCCCAGCAGCTCGTCATACGAGGCATAGGCGCGGATGCCCCGGCTCCGGGCCAGCTCGCTCCGCTCCGCACGGATGTCATAAATTCCGGCCAGCTCAGCCACATCGCTTTTTTGCAAGCGTTCGGCGTGCCAGCCTCCCATGCCGCCGTATCCGACAATTGCAGTTTTCATTTTTTTCAGGCTCATTGCAGATCCATCCTTTGCTTCAGGTTTCATTGCCTACAGTATATACCATTCCGCGCAATTTTTCAAGACAGGAATTGAAAAAAAAGAGACTTTTTTTGCTTTTTCTGCCTGTCCGGACCGCTTTTCTGCGGAAAAATATTGCAAAGCCCTTGCCATCGGGGCAAAAATCCATTATAATATAAGGTGCAATCCTGAAAATCCGGAAAGGTTCCACCGCACATGCAACAATCCGAACGCCAGCGGCACATCCGCAATTTTTCAATCATCGCGCACATCGACCACGGCAAGTCCACCCTGGCCGACCGCATCCTTGAACTGACCCGCACCGTGGAAAAGCGGGACATGGAGGACCAGCTGCTTGACAACATGGAGCTGGAGCGCGAGCGCGGCATAACCATCAAGGCCCGCGCGGTCCGTCTCAACTATACCGCCCGGGACGGGGAGGAGTATACCTTCAACCTCATCGACACGCCGGGGCATGTCGATTTCAACTATGAGGTCTCGCGCTCGCTCAATGCCTGCGAGGGTGCGCTGCTGGTGGTGGACGCCACCCAGGGCATTGAGGCCCAGACCCTTGCCAACGCCTATCTGGCCGCCGACGCCGGGCTGGAGATTCTGCCGGTCATCAACAAAATCGACCTTCCCTCGGCCGACGTTCAGCGCTGCCGGGACGAAATTGAGGAGGTCATCGGCATTCCGGCAGAGGACTCTCCGGCCGTCTCGGCCAAAACCGGGCAGAATGTGGAGGATGTGCTGGAGGCCGTGGTGCGCGGCATTCCCGCCCCCCGGGGGGACGAGAACGCCCCGCTGCGCTGCCTGATTTTTGACTCCTACTACGACAGCTACCTGGGCGTGGTGGTGAACGTGCGGGTGGTGGACGGCACGCTGCACGCCGGCGACCGCATTCAGCTGATGTCCACCGGCGCGCAGTTCGATGTGGTGGAGCTGGGCACACCCGAGCCCTTTGGCCTGCGCAAATGCGCCAGTCTGGCGGCCGGGGACGTGGGGTATATCACGGCCTCCATCAAAAGCGTGGGGGACACCCGCGTGGGGGACACCGTCACCCTGGCCTCCGCCCCGGCGCCCGCGCCGCTGCCCGGCTTCCGCGAGGTGCACCCGATGGTGTACGCCGGCATCTATCCCGCCGACGGCGCGCGCTATGGAGACCTGCGCGACGCGCTGGAAAAGCTGCGTTTGAACGACGCCGCCCTGCTGTTTGAGCCCGAGACCTCGGCGGCGCTGGGCTTCGGCTTCCGCTGCGGCTTCCTCGGGCTGCTGCACATGGAAATCATCGAGGAGCGGCTGGAGCGGGAATTCAACCTGGACCTGATTACCACCGCGCCCAGCGTCATCTATGAGGTCCGGATGAAAACCGGGGAGACCCTGCGCATCGACAACCCCTCCAACTTCCCCCAGGCCGACCGGATTGAAACCGCCCTGGAGCCCGTGGTAAAGGCCAGCATCATCACGCCGGTGGACTATGTGGGCGGGCTGATGGAGCTGTGCCAGGACCGCCGCGGCGTCTTCAACGACATGAAGTACCTGGACCCCACCCGGGTGGAGCTGCACTATGACCTGCCGCTCAACGAAATCATCTACGACTTTTTCGACGCCCTGAAGAGCCGCTCCCGGGGCTATGCCTCGCTGGACTACGAGCTGAAGGGCTATGTGCCCAGCCGGCTGGTCAAGCTGGATTTTCTGCTCAACGGCGAGCAGGTGGACGCCCTGTCCTTCATCGTGCACGAGGACAAGGCCTATGCCCGCGCGCGCAGGATTGCCGAAAAGCTGAAGGAAAACATCCCCCGCCAGCTCTTTGAAATTCCGATTCAGGCCGCCATCGGCTCCAAAATCATCGCCCGCGAAACCGTCAAGGCCATGCGCAAGGACGTGCTTGCCAAGTGCTACGGCGGCGACATCACGCGCAAGAAGAAGCTGCTGGAAAAGCAGAAGGAGGGCAAGAAGAAGATGCGCCAGCTGGGCTCGGTGCAGATCTCTCCCGAGGCCTTTATGGCCGTGCTGCGCCTGGAGGACGACAACTGACGGCAAGCCGCCCTTCCCCGCCTCAGCTCAGGCCAAAGTAACGCCGGATGCCGTTGTAAATGCCCCGGGCAAACAGCCCCGGGTTCTCGTACATCAGCCTGGCATCGCCCGGGTTGGTGATAAAGCCCATCTCCAGCAGCAAGGCCGGCATGGCGGTGCGGCGCAGCACGTACAGGCCGGGGCGGGCAAACACGCCGCGGTCGCGCAGTCCGGTGGCCTCGCTGAGCGATACCACAATGTCCTGCGCCAGCCGGTAGGCCGGGCTGGCCGTGCTGTACACAAAGACCTCGGTCCCCGTGGCCGCGGCGTTGGAGGAGGCGTTGGTGTGCAGGCTGATAAAATAGTCCGCCCCCCAGCTATTGGCCTGCTGCACCCGGGCCTGCAGGCTGGTGGTGTTGGAGCTTCCCAGCGCCGTGGTGGGCGTGGGGCGGGATTCCCGCACCTCAAAATTGCCGTCGGCGCGCAGCAGCTCGCCCAGCGCTTTGCCAACGCGGTAGGTGATGTCCTGCTCGCGCAGGCCGTTCCCCTCGGCGCCTGCGTTGGGGTTTTGCGGATTGTGCCCCTGATCGATGTAAATCCGAATTGCCATGGAATTGCGTCCTCCCGTATGGATATGGCTCCGCCGCTGCGGCGTTGCCTTTGCTACAGTATATGCGGGCAAACGCCGCTCCGCGCAAAAAAGAGGAAGGAGACAGCAGATGAGCTCAGTCAGACGCCCGGACGGGGACCGGGAGAAAAACCGTGTGGAACCCGGCACGCTCTATCTGGTGGCCACCCCCATCGGCAACCTGGCCGACATCCCGCCGCGGGCGGTCAAGGTGCTCTCGGAGGTGGATTTTGTGGCCGCGGAGGATACCCGCAATTCTGCCCGCCTGCTTGCGCATCTCGGGCTGCGCAAACCGATGGTCTCGTACTTCGAGCACAACCGGCGGGAGCGGGGCGAGGAGATTGCCGGCCGGCTGCAGCAGGGACAGAGCTGCGCCCTGGTGACCGACGCCGGCACGCCCGCCGTCAGCGACCCCGGCGAGGACCTGGTAGCGCTGTGCGCCGCGCGGGGCATTCCGGTCAGCGCAGTGCCGGGGCCGGTGGCTGCGGTTGTGGCGCTCACGCTCTCGGGCCTGCCCACCGGGCGGTTTTGCTTTGAGGGTTTTCTGACCACCGCGCGGACCGACCGCCAGCGGCGGCTGGAGGAGCTGCGGGACGAGCCGCGCACCATGCTCTTTCACGAGGCCCCCCACAAGCTGCGCGCCACGCTGGCAGACCTGGCCGGCGCCTTTGGCCGGGAGCGGCGGGTGGCGGTCTGCCGCGAGCTGACCAAACTCAACGAGCAGGTGCTGCGCATGACCCTGGGGGAAGCCGCCGACTACTACGCCGGGACCGAACCGCGCGGGGAATTTGTGCTGGTGGTGCAGGGCGCGCCGCCCCGCGCGGCAGAAGCGCCGCAGACCGCCGACATCCCCGCGCTTGTGCGGCGCCGCATGGAGGTCGGGGCCGAAAAGAAGGAAGCCATCCGGCAGGTCGCCCGCGAATGCGGCCTGCCCCGCAACGAAGTCTACCGGGCCATGCTGGAGGAGCGGGAGGACTGAGTCCGCTCCCCCGGCACCCCGCCCCTTGACCGAAGGAGAAGCCGCATGAAATACGAGTACAACAACAAATTTTCCAGCATCAACCGCTACCTGCCGGTCGCCTATTATGTGCATGACGGAAAATCCGCATGGCAGCAGGAGCCCGACAGCAACGGGAACCCGATATTTGTCAACCCGCACATCCACGCCGAGCTGGAGCTGCTGCTCTTCTGCCGCGGGGACGGGTATATGCAAATCGGAAATCCCGGCGAAACGCTCCGCTTTGCCCAGGGGGATCTGGTCATTGTCAACCCCTACGAGGTGCACATGGGCGCCTACCGGGCCGGTCTGGAGGAACAGCGCCACCTGTGCGTGGATTTTGCGGCCGAGCTGCTGGAGCACCCGGCCGCCCCCATGACACGGCGGATGGCAGATGACCTGCTGAACCGGCGCGTGCGCTGCGAAAACCACATCCCGGTCGGCGATCCCCTGTATCCCGACCTGCGCGAAGCCTTTCTCGGACTGCTGCGCGCCGTGACCCCGGGCCGGCAGAACGACCTGCGCTTTCTCTCGTCTCTGTTCCGCTTTTTCGACCTGCTGCATGAGGACAACCGGATCCACACCGTGCGGCAGTCCCCGGTCCGGGACGCCAACCAGACCTTTGTCCGCGCGGCGCTGGAGTATATCGGCGAGCACTTCTCCGAGCCGGTTTCCACCCGGGATATCGCCGGCGCGCTGGGATATTCGCGCGAGCATTTCTGCCGGCTGTTCAAATCCTGTTTTTCGGTTCCCTTTACCGATTATCTCCTGCGATTCCGCGTGGAAAAGGCCCGGCTGCTGCTGGGTGAGTGCTCCTCCTCCAAAACCGCCGCGCTGTGCGGCTTTTCCAGCCAGAGCAGCTTTGCCCGCGTCTTCCGCGAGGCCATCGGCTGCTCCCCCTCCGAATACCGCAAAAAGCTGGCGCAGACCGGCCTGCCGGAGGAATCCGGATACTGAGGCGCGGCATTGACAAATCCGCAAAACTGTGCTATAATATAGCCGTATCGTTCGCATCCAGATGCCGCAGCGGTGCCCGACCCTTCCCGCGCCGAAAACGGGCGGCGCCGTCCGGAGACATGTCCCGTATCCCGATATACCAATGAAAGAAACGAGGTTTCCACACCGAATATGATACGCCATTTTCTGATTGATTTTGAAAATGTACACGAGGGCGGCCTCACCGGCCTCCCGGCACTCACGGCCAACGACCGTGTCTATCTGTTCTACACCAAAAACGCCAACCAGATTCACATGCACCTGCAAACCCTGGTGGACCTGCTGACCGGCGGCGTGCGCGCGCAGATCACCGCCTACGAAATTGCCAGCGGCAAGCAGTCGCTGGACATGCAGTTGGTCAGCTTCCTCGGGAGCCTGATCGGATCGGAGCAGGACGCCGGCCACCACTACATCATTGTCAGCCGGGACGCCGATTACCGCAATACCATCGCCTTTTGGAACAGCGTGGGAATGCAGCGGCTGGAGATGGCGCCCTCGATCGACCAGTGCAGCCAGCCTGCCCCCGTGGCCATTGCCCTGCCCGCGCAACCCGAAAAGAAAAAGTCCTCCGGCCGCAAATCCCCCTCCCGCAAGGCCGCTCGCCCGGCGCCCGCTCCCTGCGTTGAAAAAAGCCCGCCCGCCGACAAGGGCGTCCTCAACAATGCCGTGCAACAGGTGCTGAGCAAAAAGAAAACCGGCGGCTCCAAAATTTCACACGTCGCCTCGGTCGCCGTGAAATACGTGGACAAGGAAAACGGCCGTGACCTGATTTTCAATGACCTGCTCAACGAGTACGGCGCCGTTGAAGGCCCAGCCCTCTTCGGCCTGATTGAACCTTTGCTGTAAAAGGTTTCCGCCGCTGGGAAAGACCTTGGAGAGACCCGCCTCTTAAGGAGAGGCCGGTCCCTCCAAGCCTCCTCCGGCGAGACCTTCCCCGGCGCAGGCCCCCGAAAGCTGCATACTGTATTGCCTGTATTGCAAATACGGTATGCCCGGGGGCCCGCGCCGGGGAATTTCTTTTGGGGGCGGATGGGGTTTTGAGGTTGGCGGACCGGAGCGGTTGGATAGCATGACTCCGGAATACTGGCTCTTTTGCGTGTTCGGCAGAATGCTTGAATGGAACAATTGGCAACTCACAACGAGCAGGGAGCAGTCGGTAGGCGGGTAGAGACCGGCGGCCAACAAAAAGTAAAGGCAACAGCTAATATGTTACATAGAAATACACCCATACCATCAAAAGCCGGGCAACCCATGGCGGCTGTCCGGTTTTCTGATATGCAGGGCAAATTGCTTTATATGGCGACATGCTCTTGTTTTTGCATACCTCCCCAAAGAAGACTTCCCCGGCTGCCGCCCGCCGGCAGTGCGCTTTCTTTCGCGCATTTGTCAAAGAGGCGGGCGGCGGCCGGGGAAGGTCTCGCCGGGGGAGGCTTGGAGGGACCGGCCTCTCCTTAAGAGGCGGGGCCCTCCAAGGTCTTCTCCAGCGATATTTTATACCCACGACTCAAAAAAGGTGGGGTGGTAGCCGGAGCGGGTGAGGATGTTCAGGGCGAGGGAGACTTTCTCCTCAAAATCCGGCTGGTAGGCGCGATAATCCGGATAAAAATACTGCTCGTGTATCATCAGGGAAACCGAGGGCAGAGAGGTCAGCGTCTCTGTGCGCGGGGAGACCTCAGGGAGGGTTACGCGGTTGAGAATCAGGGGGATGTTGGCATACAGCATTCCGTCTTTGCGCAGAGGGATTCCGCGGCGCAGACCGGCGCATTCGGCCTCGGTCAGCTGATAGGAGAGCCGGGGGGCATCCGGAGTACCGAACAGCCCCAGCAGGCCCCTGACCCCGGCCTGACGCAGCGCTGCAAGCCCCGCGGCGGTGCAGGTACAGTAATGCAGCGTGGTGGTGGCGGCCAGCGACGGCTTTCCGGCGAAACGGAGAATCTCGCGGTGGACCGCCTGGCAGTCGGCCAGCAGAACCCGGGCCGGCGCTTCCCGGTAAGGATGCGCCGGAAATTCCTGCTTGGCGTGAAAGGAAAGGCGCAGCCAACCGGACGCGGCGCGGAAATCCACCGCCAGCCGGTCTGGAACGCCGCACAGGTCAAACGCTCCGCCATCGCTGAAAAACAGGTTGAGCTGCACCCGGACGCCAAACTGCCGGTGCAGCCGCAGCCACATCGCCATGTAGGGGTGGTCGAACAGCGCCATAGAGGGCTGCCCGGCCAGCTCGCGCAAAAAGCGGATGTTGTCATCCACGGTAAAGGTATAGCGTTTTTCGGTTTGCATACAGTCCTCCGTTGCTCCGGCCGGGCAAAAGCGCCAGGCAGCCGGAACCTGACAACGGGCCTGTGCCGCAGTGCGGCACAGGCCCGTGCAGTCTGTCGAAAAAGTCACCATAAAAGGTGGCATATTTGCTTAAAATATGATATAATAGAAGCAGAAAAAGACA